>NZ_BAABGA010000082.1:0-322969 GCF_039541335.1 Novipirellula rosea
TTGCCGGATTTTTAAAACTCTCTTGCAGCTTTGCTGCAAGAGAGTTTTTTTATGCGCCGTTGGGAAATCTCAATAGACGTTCCCCCCACAAAGCTTCACCCTCCCCCCGGGAGGGTCGGCCGCGTTAGCGGCCGGGGAGGGTGGTGAAACCATGCTTGCACAATCCACCGCTAACACCCCGAGCCCCACCCAGAGCCGGCTACCGCCGACTCTGACCTCCTCAAAGGGGAGGTGAATTCTAATTCACCCTCCCCCTGGGAGGGTCAGCCGCGATAGCGGCCGGGGAGGGTGGTGAAACCATGCTTGTACCGTCCATCGCGAACACTCCGAGCCCCACCCAGAGCCGGCTACCGCCGACTCTGACCTCCCCACAGGGGAGGTGAATTCTAATTCACCCTCCCTCTGGGAGGGTCGGCCGCGATAGCGGCCGGGGAGGGTGGTGAAACCATGCTTGCACCGTCCACCGCTAACACCCCGAGCCCCACCCAGAACCGGCTGCCGCCGATTCTGACCTCCCCAAAGGGGAGGTGAATTCTAATTTACCCTTCGCCCTAGGAGAGTCGGCCGCGAATACGGCCGCGGAGGGCTGATTGCCTAAATTCAGTACATTCGCGTCCGCAACCCAACGACGATTTGCTATGAAGATTGCGTTGTATTTCAGCGGGGAAAATTAATATTTACCGCCAATCACTCTATTGCTTGGCGAGTGATTTTCTATAGATAGGACAGGCTAGTTTGGCAGTTTTAGCTACTTGTGTTATCCATACAGCAACACGTGAATCGATGTGCGATTTTGATAATAACACGCGTCCGGTTTGGCCCTATCTTCGGCTTCCGTTACATTCGCTTGTGCTCTCGAGTGCGATCACCATTCCATGCTGGATTGGATTTCGCTTTTTTGGCCATGGCGACTTCTCCGATGAGAATGGATGGATTGAGAATGCTCAATTTGGGACGCTTGGCTGCGCATTTATTGTCGGTGTTCTGGCGGCAATTTTTTCTAAAAAGCGGGTTTGGATCTGTATCGCCGTGACCCTTTCCGCAGTTGCCGCATTCGGCTGTGCGAGAGAGCTTCCTAACAGTGAAACATTGGGATACGTATCAAGTATTACGTTAACACCGAGGTCAAAAGAACTGATTTTCGGAAGCTCCGCGATTGCCGCGTTCGTGGCGACGCTGGTGATGTTTGTTCAGCAGCGGCAATTGCTGTTTCGGCTCTGGCATCCTAGATTTTCTTGGCCCGCGTTTCTTTTTCTAAGTTGTTTTGCGATTGCGGAACTTAGTGAAGAATTTAGCTGGGTTTCGTTTGAAGAGATCGTCGAAATCTACGCTTACACGCTTCTTCTATTCGTGAACGCGTGGATATTCCGACTGGCGTTACAGGGTGGTCATCTTGGTGATCCAATTCAGTCGTCAACGTTTCGCTGATTTTAGATCGAGGTAAATTTGGCACTTAGGCACTTACTCGCTGAACATGCGGTCCTTGGCAACCCTGCGGAAAATTTTGCAGCCCCTACGCGTGTCACGAAGATTCGCGAACTTGGGCGGGGACGTGCTGCGACTGCAGAACTCGTTGAAGCCTGCTGGGACGATGGCCGCTGCGAGCGATGCGTCGAAAAGGTATTTGATCCAGGCTTGCTAACACGCCTCATTTACCGGATCGCTTTTGCATCCCCCTTTGCATACAAGGTGAATCGCCATGCGATCCTCGCGTGTTTCTATCGCCGCCGTGTCGTCGCGACGCTTTTAAAAGCCGCAGATTCGTCCGTCCGTGTCGCCCATCCACTGTATGTCCGTTTTGATCCGTCGCGGCGGTCTTGGATTCTAGCGGCGGAATGGATTGATGGACGAGGACCGATACCAAAATCCACGGGAATGATAGCTAACGATGAGATGAAAACGTTGGTGGACCAGATGCATCGGCTGGAGCGACTGCTGATCGATTGCGGATTATATGGATCTGGATGGCAGGTTGCACCCAACTCTTTTGTATCTACCGCCAACCTATTAATGCCACTCAAACCGAGCCTCACGCTTTACCCTCCGTCGGCGAATGATGCCAGCGAGACTCGCCCCTTCGTCATCATCGATTTGGAATCGGGTATTCCCGCAGTTTTGTTACCTCGTTACCTATTTGCGGCCTGGCGAAACGGATCCGTTTTTCCTTTTGATGACTTAGATCGCGAGACTTTATTAACGTCTTCAAAATCGATTCAAGATTCACTGCGGTTACGTGGCCAAACTGCACTGGCAGATGAATTCCAAAATGACATCAAGCAATTGGTGGAATGCACGCAGCGGTGGAAAGATTCGGAGATCGCACCTTTTCGAAAACCGTGGCGGTGGTTCTCCAGCAGCAGGCAAAATGTTTACCGCCAAGAATCCATCATTCGCTATGCCAATGAAGGATTGGCTGATGACATTGGGCGTGAGCGGCTCACACGCAATATTTTGTTTTGGATGTGCTTTTCGTTGATCGGGATTCTGCCCTTTTCGCTCGGACGTCGACTGCGGAAATTGATGGGATGCGATCGTTACCGCCGTACAGTTTGTCGTACTGCAATACGGAGTGTTCGCGAAGTTCGATTTCGAACGGTTATCCTGCGTCGTCACCGAAGTCGGATCACACGGCAATGGGAAACGGACCGGCGACTGCCTCGCGGGAATCTAAGGCAACGTTTGGGGCCGATCTCCTTTGCATGGCACCGATTGGTCTCGGCGCTCACCACTCCGCAAATTCATCGAGTGATAAGTGATCCTCATCGGCGGCGACTTCAGTACCGCCGAACAATCGCAATATTGTCGAGTGCTTGTTATCAAGCTAAGGCTGGACGGCGAACATTCGAGCGATTTGTCAGGACCTGGGAAACTCGCGGATGGATTGGGAAGGACGAAGCCATCCGGTTGCGAGCAAATTTCAGTGGCGAGCGGATCAGCGTTTACTCTCGCGGTCTTGCGAAGCACTTGGCCATTAAAACCTTGTCCCCGATCTTCGCGCCAATAAAGGTTGGCGGCGTGACACTTTATCTTTCCGGCGGAAGTATCTGGTATGCCGTTGCTGCGTTTTTAATCCTGCCGACCATGCGAACCGCCGTCACGCTCATGAGCATGTGGAGCAATCGAAGGGCTGACATCCCTCACGGTGTCGCGTTTGCGGTTGGGACGATCCCTACCCTGGGCTCGTCGGCGTTCATCATCCAAATGTGGAACGCCGACAAGGCGATATCGGCGTTCTTGATCCGCGATACCGCCATCCGGATTGGCCGCCGTCTGCCGATTTACGGTGGTGCCGACTCACGCACCGAACATGCGATGTTGGCGTTAGCAGATCGTTTCGTAAATCGATTACAGTCGACGAGCGACTGCGGCGGTGCAAACCAAGAGACGACTTCGCAAGAAATGATCGAAAGCCTGCCGTCAGCGGCATCAAGTCAGCGTCGCGCCGCATAGGCAACTCGTCACCAATCAATCTTTCTTTTCAGCGTGGTGCAGGCAACCGAATGGTTTCGGGAGATTGCGTGAGCTGAATTTGCGGTGGCAGCGAACGAAATCTCACGGTTGATCTCGCCTCGATTAGCGCACAGGGCCGGCGTACAGGGTCGGCACACGCTGACTGTGCATTCTGCTATGATTTGCCGATCACAAATTCACTCGTTTTCTCTGTTTAGGATGTTTCGCATGCTGAAAACTGCATTGCTTTTGTTGCTATTTGTCTCCATGACCGTTGGCGCTAACGGCGACGAAGTTCCTGCGGACGACAAGGACTCGAAACTGAAGCCAGGTCCTGTTGACCCTCAAGAAAAAGATAAGCCTGGCGCGATCGACGATGACGCGAAGGCCGAGTTCAAGAAAACCGACTCCGGCTTGAAGTACCGAATCCTACGCAAGAGCGACAAAGCGAAACCGACTGCGAAAGACAGTGTCGAAGTCCATTACAAAGGCTGGCTAGACGACGGTTCGATTTTCGACAGCTCCTATCGTCGCGCTTCCAAGATTTCGTTTCCACTGAGCGGTGTGATCAAAGGTTGGACCGAAGGCATGCAACTTGTTGGCGAAGGGGGAATGATCGAACTCGAGATTCCATCGGAACTTGGTTATGGCGCACGGGGTGCCGGGGGTGTGATTCCGCCCAATGCAACGCTGCATTTCGTCGTGGAACTGTTCGAGATCAAATAACTCGCTGGCACAGATCCACATCCATTGAAGAAATTTGAATCCCGGTCAACCTGCGTCATACGACGAGGCGGCCGGGATTTTTTTTTCGCAGCCTGGCTGCTCAATCGAGATCCAAGCTTTTCAGAAATGCAGGCACCTCGATACTGGCTTTGCCTCGAATCGATTTATCGAACTCACTGGAGTTTGGTGTGTCGTCGAGATTGATTTCAATTTTCCGGCAACTGGGCTTGGTTTGCCGAACGATGCCGGCGGCGGGATAGACGACTGCCGAGGTTCCGATCGCGATGAACAAATCAGCCTGGCTTGCCGCTTCTTGGATTTGCTCGAGCCCCAACGGCATCTCGCCAAACCAAACGACGTGGGGACGCAGCGTTCCGCGAATCTCAGGCCGAGTGGGATGGGGCGTTGACTGATCGAGATCATCTCGCCACGGAAAGATCTCTCCCGTGCGGACGCAGCGAGCTTTCAAAAGTTCTCCGTGCATCGCCAACACAAGCTTGCTGCCTGCGCGCGTATGCAGATCGTCGATATTTTGCGTCACGAGTAAAAAATCGTCTCGTTGTGCCGCTTCAAACTCAGCCAAGGCTCGATGAGCCGCGTTGGGTTGGATTTTTGCATCCAACAAACAATGACGTCGCTGATTATAGAAATCGTGGACCAAGGCCGGATTCCGCTGAAACGCTTGGGGCGTGGCGACATCTTCGAATCGGTGCCCTTCCCACAATCCATTCGCGTTACGAAAGGTCGGCACGCCCGATTCAGCGGAAATTCCGGCACCGGTCAAAATCAGAATCTTCATGGATGTCGAATTCGTTGGTGTGATGTAACAAACGGGGAAACGGTTAGGCTGGAGTTTTTCAGTAAATTGCCGTCTCTAAATGCTTCACAGCGGTGGCCCAAACGGCTATCGGGATTGCACCCAATGGTTGCTGTCGACCTGTGTGGCGAGCTTCGATTTCTATTGTGCAGGAATAATCCGTCTGTGCTAACCTAGGAGGGTGCCGAAACAACCATAATCAGCTCTTACGGCCGCTCCCGCCTCCATCGACGTCCATCCTCGCCCGCACTCGATAGACTTACGCTATGGCCACAGCTTCCACCTCGATGAGCCGTCGTATCATTCTGTCCGCTGGTGTTGTATTTCAATTCGCTTTTTTTTCGCTGGCGGCATGGTCTCAGGAACCAGGATCGGTCGACTTTTTTGAGAATCGCATCCGTCCTGTTTTGGTCGAGCATTGCTACGAGTGCCACTCAGCGGAATCGGACGATCTTGGCGGATCGCTGCTACTGGATTCTTCGGGCGGCATGACAAACGGTGGCGATAGTGGACCGGCCATCGTGCAGGGAGACCCGCGGGCCAGTTTGTTAATTTCCGCCATCCGCTATGAATCAACCGAAATGCCGCCTCAAGGACAGTTACCGGCCAAGGTGATTGCGGATTTTGAACAGTGGATTTCTGCTGGAGCGATCGATCCGCGAGACCAACCGCCGGCAATCGCCAAAACGAAACCCGCGATCAACATCGAATCGGGGAAGCAATTTTGGGCATTTCGCCCGATCGACGCTCCGGCGATCCCCCTCGCGTCACCCCCTTCTGAAACATCCGCGACTTCCGCGTCCAGCGAGCGTCCTCGTTCTTGCGGTTCGCCGATCGACTGTTTTTTGGATGAGAAACTTGCGAATGCGAAGATTGACGCCAGTGAACTTGCGGCGCCGGACGTTCGCCTGCGACGACTTTGCTTTGACCTCACCGGACTTCCTCCGAGTATCGATTTGCAACAGGCGTGGAGCGAAGATCCATCCCCGCAACATTGGATTCAGATTGTCGACCGATTGCTAAGCTCCATTGAGTTTGCCGAACATTGGGCACGCCACTGGATGGACCTAGCCAGGTACGCCGACAGTAACGGAGCTGACTTTAATGCCACCCACCACGACGCTTGGCGTTATCGCGACTATTTGGTCCGCTCGTTTGCCGATGGCCGATCGATTGACGAAATGATCCAGCAACAGATCGCTGGCGATTTGTTACCCTCCTCGAGCGATTCGCAGCGATGGGACAACCTTGTCGCCACGACGTTTCTGATGTTGGGGACAAAGATGCTGAGCGAACGCGACAAAGACAAATTGGAAATGGATGTGGTCGACGAACAGATCGACACCGTCGGCCGTGCGTTTCTAGGACTGACGTTGGGATGTGCTCGCTGCCACGACCACAAATTTGATCCTGTGCCGATGCGAGACTACTACGCATTGGCCGGTATTTTTCGCAGCACACAAACGCTCAACGGTGAAAGCCAGCAGTACGTCAGCACGTGGAACAAAACGCCACTGCCGACCAGCGACAAACGCAAAAAAGCGTTGGCGGATCACAAACAACAACAGAAATCGCTCGAGGACAGTTTGAAGCAACTCGGCAAAGAATTGGCAGCACTGAAAGAACGCATCACGCACCGCGGGATCGTGATTGATGACGAAGAAGGCAAGAAGTCAGGACAATGGAAAGCGTCAACGCTTTTCCACACCTTTGTTTCCAAAGGTTATGTGCACGATAACAACGGCGACAAGGGAAAGCTTTCGATTCAATTTTCAGTGCGACTGCCCGAGTCAGGACGCTACGAAATCCGCTTAGCAGGTTCGCCTGGTTCCAATCGTGCATCGCAGGTTCCCATCACGATCAAGGATGCCAGCGGCGATCATGACCTGTTTGTCAATCAACGAACCGCGGCAATCGATGAAATCTGGAACTCACTAGGCGAGTTCCAGTTTAACGCAGATCAAGACGCCATCGTCACGATCCGCAACACCAACACCGATGGCTATGTGATTGTAGACGCGATCCAATTTTTGCAGATGGACGCAGCGAGCGAGTCAGCAGACAAGGCAAAAACGGATCCTCGCATCAGCCAAGCAGTCGAGCAAAAAAGCAAAGAGCGTGAACATGTTCAAGCAAAGATCGCGGAGCTGAAAAAGAATCCACCAGAGCCACTTCCTTTGGCGATGGCACCGCGAGACCGAAGCAGCGACATGATTGCAGACTGCCCGATTCATATTCGCGGCGAAACGGCGAACTTGGGCGATCGCGTGCCACGCGGCTTCCTGCAAGTCTGCAGTGGCGGGAGCGCCACGATCGCGTCACCTCGTGGCAGCGGCCGTTTGGAATTGGCTGATTGGTTGACCGACCCCGACAATCCACTTGTGGCTCGAGTGTTTGTCAATCGCGTTTGGATGCATCTGATGGGCGAAGGGATCGTCCGGACGGTCGACAATTTTGGCGTGCAGGGTGAACGTCCCTCGCATCCTGAACTACTCGACTTTCTTGCATCCGATTTTCTGCGAGGTGGTTGGCAAGTAAAGCCGTTGATTCGCAGCATCGTTACGACTCAAGCGTACCAACGTTCGTCAGCGCTGGACTCCATTTCAAATCAGATCGATCCCGAGAATCGGCTGCTTTGGCGAATGCATCGTCGGCGATTGCCTGCCGAAGCGATCCGCGACACGATGCTTGTCGCCGCGAACCAGCTCGACCGCACGCCGCGATTCGAGCCGATGAAAGGGATGGGGGTGCTCGTTTCGAACAACAATAGTGACAGTAACTCCGAGATTGGATCGATTTCCCAATCATGCCGCACGCTGTATATGCCAGTTGTTCGGGGTTATGTGCCGGCATTGGTGACCGCACTCGATGCAGCGGATCCCGACTTGTTGGTAGGCAAACGTCCGACCACAAATGTGCCTGGCCAAGCGTTAGTGTTGATTAACAGCCCCGAAATCAAGCAGTGGTCCGAGGCGACGGCAAAACGAATCTGCAGCGATCACTCCGATTTTTCGTTGCGGATCGAAGCAGCCTACCGATGTTGTTTTCAGCGGATGCCAACAGCGGAGGATCGTGAGCTTGCCACTGATTTTTTCGCTGGCCAGCAAAATTCAACTTTGCGATGGCATGCCTTTATCGCCGCGATGTTTGCCGCGACCGAGTTCCGATTACTCGACTAGCCTTCCCCAAATACATTTGCTCGCGATTGAACTTGCCGCCTCGAATTCACCCCGCCAATTCTCCCACGGTCCGACCATGACTTTTTCACGACGACGCTTCAATACAGCTGCTGGGATCGGATTGGGGTCGCTCATGGTTTCCGCACCTTCGCTAATTTCGCGTTGCTCCGCCGCGGCAGTCGAAGTGCCTCACGTGCCGCCCCAAATCAAACGTGTGATCTTTTTATTTATGCATGGCGGTCCAAGTCACATCGATACCTTCGATTACAAACCGATGTTAGCAAAGCAGGATGGAAAGCCACTGCCCTTTGCTTTGCCACCGAACATTGACGCGGCCCCGACGCTGATGAACGGGCCGTGGAAATTCAAAAAACGCGGCGAATCGGGGCTTTGGGTCAGCGATCTGCTGCCTCACATGGCATCCGAAATCGACTCGATGTGTGTGATCCGTAGCATGCACACGAAAGGGCAGTCGCATGGGCAAGCCGTCGGCATGGTTAATACCGGCAGCGACAATCTAGTGCGTCCGAGTGTGGGAGCATGGATCAGTTACGCGTTGGGCAGCGGTCATCCTGATTTGCCAGCGCATGTGGCGATCTCGCCCGCGACGGCGCATGGTGGCCCACGCAATTACGGCGCCGCGTTTCTGCCGGCGATGCACCAAGCGACCGTGATCGGACGCAACGGCCGGTTTGGCGATGGCAAGATTCCATTTCTCGACAGCCGCGAAGACGAAGCATCATTACGTGATCGATTCGATCTCATTCAAGCGATGAACCAGCGGCATTTGGCTCGCAGTGGTGCGGATCGAGAAATCGAAGGGGCCATCGAAGCGGTCGACTTGGCATCGCGAATGCGAAATGCTGCACCCGAGGTAATGAACCTGAACAACGAATCCGCGGCGACGCTGCGAGATTATGGGATCGGTGAAAAGACGACCGATTCGTATGGTCGCGGATGTTTGTTGGCGCGTCGATTAGCCGAAGCGGGCGTACGATTCATCAGCGTCAGCAGCGGCCAAGTATGGGACCAGCATGGCAATTTAAAAGACGGTCACAACAAAAACGCAGCGGCCACGGACTTGCCGGTCGCAGCGCTGATTCGTGACCTAAAACGCCGTGGTTTATGGGATGAAACGCTTGTGGTGTGGGGTGGCGAGTTCGGCCGGACGCCGGTGGTGCAAGGCAAAAATGGACGCGACCATAATCCCCAAGGCTTTACGATGGTGTTGTCCGGCGGCGGCGTCAAAAGCGGGTTTGCGTATGGCGAAACGGATGATTTTGGCTACTACGCCCGGACCAATCGCGTGCACATGCACGACCTGCACGCCACCCTCTTGCACTTGCTAGGGATTGATCACACTCGCTTGACGTACCCCTACGCGGGTCGCGATTTCCGCTTGACCGATGTTGCAGGCCGTGTCGTCGAGGAGATTTTGGTGTAGCGAAAATCCACGACCAGGACGCTACACCACGCATAAAACTGGATCAGCTTACCTTGGTCAATTTTTCGAGCGGCACGTAGTAGCGAACATAGCGGCCTCCGTCACTGAACCGCTGTCCTTTTTGATTTTCGACCAACACCGTTGCTCGCCGCGTGATGCGATTGACGCGTCCGAGCATGTTATGTCCATCGTGCACAAAGCGAACTTGATCTCCGACGCGAACGTCGAACTTGATCAATGCGCGCTCGCGTTGGGTAATCAGATCGTGCCGATAATCACGATGGTCAAAATAGCGACTGGCAATCGATTGGAAGCGTTTTTCGTTACAATTCCCGCTGTTCCAAATCAGCATTTCGATCAGGTGAGTGAACTCATGTTCGGCGATCCGCTGCATCGCTTCGAGTCGATTGCGACAAACGCGGCCTGTCACCTCGACGGGCCGGTCCACGTCCTCGAACGTCTGGAACAGTAACGTGGAAGAGAGGATCAATTCGAAGTTGCGTTGCCGATTGATGCCGTGGGGATAGTGAGTGACTAATTTGCCGGCCACTCGCGTCATCCGTGACGAGAAACCAAACGACAATCCTTCGGCGCGGGCGGTCGGCAAAATTTTCCCGGCAAAGAACCGCTCGTCGTACATTTGGATCATCCGCACCAGGTCATCACGTCCAACCTTGGTGAAGTTAGGGCGGCTGATCAAACGGCTCAGTGAGAGCGTCTGGTCATAGATTTCGCGCTGCCAGGCATGAATTTGGCTGGTGGTGAAGCGGCGTGACGCCACTTCGTCAGCCAATCGCTGTAGGACAGCCGAGTCACGCGGTGGGATCGGCTGGGTGCCCCCGACGGCAGCGGCCCCGACGGTAAAGGGGGCCGCAGCCCGCTCGCGAACCGGTTGGGCCGTGGGGGAGGTTGGTTTTGCGGCTACTGGCCGAGCCGATTGTTGGGGCTTGGCGGCATTTCGTGTCGCAGGGGCAGGGGACGACTTTGCCGCCGGCTTGCCAGCGGAACGGTGGCTTTGCTGCGAAGACTTTTTAGCCGGTTGATTCATCATTCACCAAAACAACGAGTTGATTTCAGACGTGAAATAGCTCAGTGAAACAGGTTTTGCCAGTTCAACTGTTCCCTTTTCACGTTTTTTCTCGCTCCGGAGCTTGAGAATTGTTTGACGCTTCGCCCCTGTGTCTGAGATAATAGAGCAAACCAACTCATCTCAGGCCACATCGATTTCGACGGTGTGCATCGCATCTCACGGGTAAATTGAATGATTCATCGCGCGACAACCCACATCGACTCGTCGCATCCGCACTCGCATGAACGCCTTGTCGCCTTGTTTTTGGCGATGTTGGTCGCGGCGATGGGCTACTTTGGTGTGCAAGTCCATGGGCAAGAAGCAAAGTTCGATACGATCCCCATGAACGATGCTTTCAAGAAAGAGTCGACGGTCAAGCGGATGGAACGCGCAGCTGGCTCCTTTGCCAGCCACCGTGGCGACATCAACGCGTTTGCAGATAAACGTGTGGCGGAGGTGTATTTCAGGACCTATTTGCCTGCCAAGATGACTCAGCCCGATGCGTTAGAGGAAGTCTCGCAAAGCGTTCAAGAGATGATGGGATACCTCAGCCGTGCGCAGCGAGGCGGAGCCCCTGCGGGTACCGAAATCTTGAAGTGGGTATTCTATGGGATGAAACCGGTCGCGGAGGGAAATTACGCTCCGATCGCTCGCATCAACGCGACATTGGTGTTGGGCCGATTGGACATGGTTCCCGCGGATCTGCTGAAGCAACAGCCCCCTGTGCCGCTATCGTCCTCGCTTCCGATTTTGATCAACTTGTACGAGGACGAGAACAATGCCGAAGGGATTCGCGCGGCCGCTTTGCATGGAATTCGCCGCTATGTGACCTACGGTTTTTCCAGGCTCAACGATAATCAACGGACCAAAATCACCCAACTGATGACCGAATTACTGGACGCTCCGGCCCCGCCGAATCGCAGCGAAAAAGCCCATGCGTTTCTGCAGCGTTACGCGGTCGATATCCTCGATTACGCCCGAACGAGTGCGTCTCCGGACTTAGCGAAAAAGTTGGTCAGCATCAGTACGGATCAGAGCCGCCCCAACATGATCGCGGTGTATTCGGCTGCTCGTGCAGGAAAGATGAAGGAGTTGAAGGGCCAAGTGGCCTCGCCCAGCGACGTGCTTGAGAGCTGGTCCGCACGTGTTTGGTTAGCACTTCAAGACGAAGTCAAACGACTCAAATCGCTTGAACGCCCTAGGCAAGCTGCGATCCAACCCTCCACACCCGATTCGCACCTACGGCTCACCGACGAACCGCCCAAACCGACCGGAGGACGAATGGGCATGGATGGCATGGACGGAATGGAAGGTTCGGACCCCGGAATGATGGCCTCAGGAGGCATGGAAAGCGACATGGGAATGGACATGGGCATGGACGCGAGCTACGGGATGGAAGGCGATATGGGCATGGACATGATGGAAGGATACGGAATGGGAATGACCATGGCACCTGTTGCAATCCCGCAAAAGCCCGAGGTGACAGCATCCCGCAAACGACTGCTGCATATCATCCAACAATTGCACGTCGGTGCGAGCGGAGCCCCAAGCTTGGGCATCCCTAAAACGCCTGCGGGATTGCTAGCATCGGTCGACGCGAAAGACAAGGTCATTGTCGAAGAATGGCTGGCGGCCATGCAGGGCGTCGTCGAAGCTTTGAACGACCAGTCGAAGTCGGATGAACCGCTATTTATCGAAGGATTGACGGTACAAATTGAAGTTTTGAAAGACATGGCTGGCCCGACAGCGATTGAAATCGAGCGAGCGAAAGCCAAAGAAATGGAGCTGGCCGGCATCGCAGTGGATGTCGACGCGGCCGTGATCGAGCCCTCACTGGAAGAGGCGGCAAACATCGCAAAACCCGCCGCCATTGACGCGGCAGCCGTCGCTGCTCCGGCCCCCCCAGCGGCTCCGGCAGAGGCAGCAGATGATGCGGATGCGCTGCCATCGCTGGACGACTTGCAATAGCGACTGCGGGCCCATCAGAGCCCCAAAACGCCATCGCTATCGAGCCATCCGGCTTGCCATTACTGCGTTATTTGTTGCATTTAACGTGGACAAGCTAGGGCAACCTAGCGACGGGCGGGGTACAAAACGCGAGCCGGGGCACATCCGAGTGCCGTTTCTTTGTCGCCGATGCCGCGTAAAGCTGGCGGGAAATCTGCGTGTTTCGCTGGCGATTGCCACACACACGGGAGCATGGAGTCCCGCAAATTTCCAACGCTTGGCGATGGCAGCGACGCCGGAACCCGAAAGTGATCTCTTACAGGTCCGGCGCAGGCCCCAATGCCACTTAGTTTGGGTAGCGTCCGTTTTGCGTCAAAGCCGAATTGCCCGGCAGCCGAAATCCCCCAGTAGTGAACACCCTAGGGCTAAAACACTGGGCCGTGATTACTGGCTAGCGATTGCGCCATCGATGGCGATGGTGTCGCTGAAATCGTAGGGGTGGAACGATCGCCCGATCTGGGTCGCCAGCATGCCCAGATACAGTTTGCGAAAGCGAGATTCGGTGGTTTCGCTGGTGTATTGCCCTGCGGTGGTTGGATAGGTGTACTCGTCCAAATCACGACGATAAAGCACCTCGCCGGTGGCGACATCCATCACAACCACACTGGCGTCAGACCGACCGCGGTACAGCGTGGCTCCATCGCGAAGCCGCAGATTCCGCAGTTCGATCCCGATCACTTTGTCGGCTTTGACCCCTTTGCCGATCGCCGCAAAGTCAACTTTATCCCAACCGTTACTGTCTCGCCAATCGGCGATTTCATCTTCGCGGACCAGACGAACATCGGACAGTTCTCGCGTCAAAATCTCGCCGACATAACGGCTCAAAAGACGAGCTGAAATGTTATCGGAATACTCGCTATTGTCCGCAAGAGTAACGATCGCAAGCCGGCATTTCTGCAGTTTCTTTGCATCCTTGTAGTCCGCCGGGACTTTATCCGCACCGACGGCATGGATGAAGTTGGACATCAACCCCAAGCACCCGGTTTGCGTTACCAATAGCATCAAAAGCAGCAGCCCCAGACCGGAAACGGCGGCTGCAGAACGGGCGAATCTGGGTTTAGTCATCTTTAGCGAATCCTTTCGCATCACCGAACCGATGCCCCCGGCCACGCCAGGCAGGGCAAACAACGCGATTCATATTAAAGCAAACAGTGTCAAAATCAGTGCATACGCTTTTTCACCGACTTCTCGCCACACCGATTTTTTAATTCTGAAACGATCGCTGGATTCTGCCCGCTCGACCGCCGATAGCAATCAGATCACTCATCCGCAAGCTGATCGAGACGAAAAGTCACTGTTTGAGCCGAAAGAGCCAATCAAGCAGCGTGATCAAGGTAATCCCCACTGCGGCGATTCCCGCCGGTTTTTGATAACGCATGAGATCCAGATTCGGATTTATAAAGCACACCGCCGACACCACTACGACCAAACAGGCCACAATCGCGAGTAAGAATCCGCCCACATTCACTTGGACACTTTGCCACCAATGCCCTTGGGTAAAGTGGGCCCAAGAGGTCGTCATCCCGCATGCCGGACAGCGAATCCCAAACATAATTCGGGACGAGCAAGGGGGAAGGCCGAGCTGTTGATGCGTTCCAAGCCCCTGTTCACTTGGATGAAGTTGACTTGCAGTCATTAACAAGCAAAGCGGCACGATCCCGACCAACAGCGTAAATCCCCGTAATAGCCCACGTTTTACCAGCAAAACCAGCTCCAAGACTGCAGATCCACGCCAAGTAGCGTGTTAACTGAAAGAGAAAATGAAAAGAATTTTCACGAAACGTTCAACAGCCGTTGACGCAAAACGAAATCGCACGTAAATTCTCCGCCTTCCACCTGGGCGAATATCCGCTCCGGGACAAGAGTGTTCTAGCGTGCTTGGCTTAGCGAAACAACAGCCAGACACGACGACAACAAAACAAATTCCCTTACCCTATTTTTCGACGGACTTGCGATCGTGTCAGCCGGTGCTAGTGAGGTTATCCGAATTCGTATGGAAGCATACGATCACTCTGTGCTGGACATTAGCGCACAGGAAATCGTCGATACGGTAAAGCGTACACACAGCGAAGTACATGGACCGATTCCATTGCCGACTCGCATTGAGCGATACACGGTATTGTCGGGGCCTTTCGTAAACAAGAAATCTCGTCAACAATACGAGATCCGGACGCACAAGCGTCTCATTGACATTGTCCAGGCTACCGCCAAGACGATCGAAGCACTAAACAAATTAAGCCTTCCGGCCGGTGTTGATATCAAAATCAAGGCATCAGCACGCTAAAGCCGACTGGTCAATCGCCGAGCGGAACTGCCTGTTGTCCAAAACAAGGGCAGCTCTTCCGAAACCCTCTAGCGTTTCGTTGGTTGTTCCCCGGCAATATTTGCACTCAGTTTTAAGAAGCAACGGTTTCCGAAATGAACGGAAGTCGAGTCGATAACCACAGCGTCTTGCCTCGCACTTAAGTTGCGACGCACCTCAGGCTTTGCAGGTTCGCCTCGACGATCTTGGGTTCCAAAACACGAACGACGGACGTCCCGCGGAATGACGGGACGAGATGAAAGATATGTCACCATCAATTCTCGGCAGAAAGGTCGGGATGACTCAGGTCTTCCTGGAAGACGGCACGTCGGTACCGGTAACGGTTATCCAGGCGGGTCCTTGCCATGTCCTGCAACTTCGCAACGAAGAGCGTGACGGTTACCGAGCAGTTCAATTGGGATTCGAAGACAAGCCACGCCGCCTGGCGATCCGCAGTGAGCGGGGTCATGTCGCTAAGCTAGATAGCAAGCGAAGCAAGAGTCGCGCCGCCGCTGGCGTTGAAGCGACTGCCAAGGCGGGATGTGAGCCGCAACGATACATCCGCGAATTCCGAGGCGAAAGCGACCTCGAAGTTGGTGCAACCGTAACGGTTGACCAGTTCGCCGAAGTCAAGAAAGTCGACGTTACGGGCACAAGCAAAGGCCGCGGTTACTCGGGTGTCATGAAACGACACAACTTTGCAGGTCAACGAGCGTCGCACGGTGTCAAGAAGTGTCACCGTTACGCGGGTAGCACGGGCTGTTCCGCAGCACCGAGCCGCGTCTTCAAGGGCCTCGCGATGGCGGGTCAATACGGCAACACAAAGACGACTGTACGAAACCTGGAACTGGTTCGCATCGACGCCGAGAACAACTTGTTGCTCGTCCGTGGTGCTGTCCCTGGCCCTAACGGTGGTTTCGTTTCGGTCCGCCAAACTAACAAGGTGGGTTAAAGCATCCGATGGCATCTCTAACCATTTACAATGCTACCGG
The DNA here is from genome assembly GCF_039541335.1 of Novipirellula rosea. Lineage (NCBI taxonomy): Bacteria > Pseudomonadati > Planctomycetota > Planctomycetia > Pirellulales > Pirellulaceae > Novipirellula > Novipirellula rosea. The sequence goes on from NZ_BAABGA010000082.1 coordinate 15,987, forward strand.
CAGCGAAGTCGGTCAGTACGATATCGATACCGAAACAATCGCCAACCGCGTCAACAAGCAATTGTTGCACGATGTGGTTGTGATGTACCAGGCCAACAAACGCCAAGGTTCGCACAACACTCGTACTCGCGGCCAAGTGAGCGGCACGACCAAGAAAATGTACCGCCAAAAGGGTACTGGCAACGCTCGTGCCGGCAGCAAGCGAACCAACGTTCGCCGCGGCGGTGGTGTTGCACGAACGGTCAAGCCTCGCGATTACAGCTACCGTCTGCCCAAGAAGGCAGTGCGATTGGCAACTCGCATGGCAATCCGCTCGAAGATCGACGACGGCGAAGTGCTGGTAATCGACAACTTGGGCTTCGAAAAGCCAAAGACCAAAGAAATGGCCACGATCTTGAAGGCACTGGGCCTTGAAGGCTCGAGCACTTTGGTTGCTACCGCCGACCAAGACATGGTTGTTTACAAGAGCGGCCGCAACATTCAAGGTGTGAGCGTCCACCCGGTTCGCGACCTGAACGCGTTGGAAATCTTGCGTCCCAAGCGGATGCTGGTGACCAAAGACGCGATGGACAAGATCAAAGACGGAACATTCGCTGGCACGCAAGCCAGTGCCGAGTAGAGCGAAAGCTCTTCCGCACGCGATCGATCCGCTGGGAACAACAACGGATCGACCAGTCGCAACTGCAGAACAAACAACGTATTAGCCGAGCGAAGAAACCATGGCACACATCACACCACCCGCACCCACAAGTCCGATCGAGCTGGAACCTCACCAGGTTCTGCTACGCCCGCTCGTGACCGAAAAAGGGGTTCACCGGGCAAGCCGAAACAACCAATACGCATTCCAAATTCACCGCGATGCTACCAAGCTGGACGTGAAGAAGGCTGTCGAGACTCTGTTCAACGTTAAGGTTGAAAAGGTTCGCACGCAGACGCGGAAGGGCAAAACACGACGCTATCGTTTCCGAGCCGGCCGCACTGCGGACTGGAAGAAGGCGATCGTCAAGCTGGGCGAAGATCACCGCATCGACTTCTTCTAGCACACACTACGGCAGCATCATCGCTGCTCTATCGAAAATAACTGACCACTGCAAACTGTTAACTGCTGACTGAATCATCATGGGAATCCGAGTCTACAAACCGACAAGTGCTGGACGCCGAAACGCGTCAGTAAGCGACTTTGCCGATTTGACTCCTGGTGCCAAGCCAGAGCGTAATTTGCTTCGACCGAAGCGAAAAACGGGCGGCCGCAACAACCAGGGCAAGATCACAGCACGTCACCGTGGTGGCGGTCACAAGCAAAAGTACCGCGTCATCGACTTCCGCCGTGCGAAAGACGGAATGCCCGCGGTTGTTGACTCGGTGCAATATGACCCTAATCGTTCGGCGCGTATCGCATTGCTGAAATACGCTGACGGCGAAAAGAGTTATGTTGTCGCACCTGCTGGCCTAAAAGCTGGCGACACCGTACACAATGGCCCCGAAGCCGCTCCCGTCGTTGGGAACTGCTTGCCCCTGAAGTTTATCCCACTGGGTACTTCGGTTTGCTGCATCGAATTGCGTGCAGGACGCGGAGCAACGCTTTGCCGATCCGCGGGAACGCAAGCGACGTTGATGGCACGCGAAGCGGATTGGGCTCAAATTTCATTGCCAAGCGGTGAAATCCGTCGTATTCCAAGTGTTTGCCGAGCGACCATTGGTCAGGTTGGCAACAGCGACCACATGAACGTCCGGCTCGGTAAAGCAGGTCGTTCACGATGGTTGGGACGTCGCCCGCATGTTCGCGGTACTGCGATGAACCCGATCGACCATCCGCACGGTGGTGGTGAAGGTCGAACCAAGGGTGGTCGTCACCCAGTGAGCCCTCAAGGCAAGAGTGCCAAGGGTGGAGCGACTCGCCAGAAACGCAAACCAAGCAACAGCTCGATCGTACGTCGACGCAAGAGTCGTCGTTATGGCCAGTTGAAGCTACACAAGTAAGACATTCACCAGGAACACTTTCCTCTGGGTTCAAAGCACTGTTGGTTTGAACCTGGCATTTTGAAATTGATTGATTTATGAGCCGCAGCAGCAAAAAAGGCCCGTTCGTCGACCCGAAGTTGTTCTTCAAGGTCCAAAAGCAACTCGAAGGTGCACGTGCCGAACCAATCAAGACTTGGGCTCGTGCTTGCACGATCGTGCCTGAGTTCGTGAACATCACGTTCATGGTTCACGATGGCCGCAAGCACGTGAAGGTGCTTGTTTCCGAAGACATGGTTGGACACAAGTTAGGCGAATTTGCTCCGACGCGAACCTTCAAGGGTCACGGCGGCAAGGGCGGCAAAAAGTAACACGTTGGTGTAACCGAACACGAGATAAGTTATGGCAAGTTTCAAAGCACATTACCGGAACGCGAGAATCAGCGCACAGAAAGTGCGTCTTCTGGCGAACTTGGTCCGAGGCATGTACGCCGACGAAGCACTCGACACACTGAAGTTCCAACCCCAACGTGGGGCACGGATGCTTGAGAAGTGCATCAAGAGTGCAATCGGCAATGCACAAGATCCCGACCAGAACGACGGCCGCAGCCATCGGATCGAAGAATTGGTGCTGACGGACGTCCGCATCGACGGCGGCCCGATGCTCAAACGCATTCGCCCTCGTGCTCGCGGCACCGCGTTCATGATCAAGAAGCGAAGCAGCCACATTCACGTTGGCTTGACGCCGATTGACGAAGTTTAACCCGACCAAATTTGACGAATCGATTGCTTCGCCCAGCGACAGCAGCGGCGAAATCATACCAATCCCGTTAGAAAGAACACACGAGTCCTAAGTTATGGGTCAAAAAGTCAACCCGATTGCGTTTCGACTAGGCGTAACCCGCGGCTGGAATAGTCGTTGGTATGCGTCGAAGCAGGACTTTGCGGACCTGTTGGTGGAAGATCGCAAGTTGCGAGAATTCATCACCAAGCATCCCAAAAAGACACAATACAAGAACGCGGGGATCGATCGCATTGAGATCGAGCGAACGCGAGACGAAGTTCGAGTGATGTTGTACGTCGCACGACCAGGTTTGATCATCGGCAAGAAGGGTCAAGAAATTGAGATCCTGCAAGCTGAACTTCAAAACTTGATCGGTCGCCGGATCAACTTGAAGGTCGAAGAAGTCGGTCGCCCCGAGCTGCAAGCTCAATTGGTGGCCGAAGACATCGCACAACAACTGGCCAAACGATCAAGTTTTCGTCGTACGATGAAACGATCGCTTGAACAGACGATGGATGCCGGAGCCAAGGGGATCAAGATCCAATTGGCAGGCCGGCTTGGTGGAGCTGAAATGGCTCGCCGCGAGAAACAAATTGCGGGTTCGATTCCGTTGAGCACCCTGCAAGCAAAAATTGACTACGGAACGACTGAAGCGATGACGCCACAGGGGCACATCGGGATTCAGGTTTGGATTAATCAAGGTACTTACGGAGACGAATCCGATGGCGCTGATGCCCAAGCGGGTCAAGCATCGAAAAAGCCAAAGAGGTCGCATAAAAGGTAACGCGACGCGCGGCAACACAGTCGTCTTCGGTGACTACGGCATCCAATCGCTAGATGCGGGTTGGATCCGGGCCACGACGATTGAAGCCGGTCGTATCGCTGCCCAGCAATACGTCCGCGGCGAAGGAAAGCTTTACATCCGAATCTTCCCAACCAAGTCAGTAACCAGCACTCCGCTGGAGACTCGGATGGGTAAAGGTAAGGGAGAGCCAGACTTCTGGGCCGCGGTCGTGAAGCCGGGAACCATTTTATACGAACTCAGTGGTGTAACCGAACAACAGGCTAAGGTTTGTTTCGCTCGTTTGGCGAGCAAACTGCCGGTCAAAGTTCGGTTTGTCGAACGACGCACTGCTTAATGTGAGTCAGAGGCGGCGACCAGATTGATGGTCGCCGCAAAGAGTTCGCTAACACCTAAGACATTTCAAAGCTATGACAAAGACAACCGAACTTCGCGAGATGAGCGACGATCAGCTGGAAGCAACAGCAAAAGAAGCGGGCGAGACCCTGTTTCGTTTGCGGTTCCAGTCGCAATCGGAACGCCTCAACACTCCTAGCGAAATCAGAAAAAACCGCCGCACGATCGCACGGGTCAAAACGATCCAAACCGAGCGTGCCAAGGCGAACACAACTAACTCCTAATTTCCCGTCTGCAAGCGGGTACTAAAGACCTATGCCAAAGCGCGTCGTTTCCGGAACCGTGACCAGCGACAAGATGAGCAAGACTCGTCGTGTCGAGATCAACCGTGTCGTCAAACACCCTAAGTACAAGAAGTATGTTCGCAGTCGGACGATTTGTTACGTCCACGACGAGAACAACGAATCGGGTGCTGGCGATCGTGTTGAGATCATCGAAGCCGAACCACTCAGCAAGCTGAAGCGATGGCGTTTAGTACGCGTGCTTGAAAAGAGCACCGACGTCGACTTGGCTGCACTGCGTGCAGCTCGCAAGGCGTCGGCCGAAGCGGAAGCCATGGAAGCGACTCACGCAGGTGAGCCGGACAAGGCGTAACGTTTTGGGTTTGAGTGGTCCCGAGAAGGATCCGCTTGAATTCAGGCAAGCGGCAACAATGCCGTTAATCCCCCATACAATTTTCGTTTAGTAGCGGAATGGCCTCGGGCCACGATAGATCATGATCCAACAAGAATCCCGTCTCGAAGTTGCCGACAATACCGGTGCTCGACAAGTGATGTGCATCAAAGTACTCGGAGGCACACGCCGCCGTTTCGCTGGTGTCGGTGATGTGATTATCTGCAGCGTCAAAAGCGTGATTCCTGGCAGCGAAGTCAAGAAAAAGGCGATTGTACGTGCGGTAATCGTTCGTACCAAAACACCAACGCGTCGACCCGACGGCAGCTACATCAAATTCGACACCAATGCAGTCGTGTTGATCGACAAAGACAAGGCGCCTCGCGGAACACGTATTTTCGGTGCGGTGGCTCGCGAACTTCGCGATCGAAGCTTCATGAAGATTGTTAGTTTGGCGAACGAAGTGGTTTAACAAAGGGAAAGTCGCCAGATTCGGGGCTCAGAAGTCCTTCGGAGTCTTGGCTTTCTAGAAAACCACGGTAGATTAAGCAATCCAAATTTTTAACCCAGTACAGATTAGCCATGTTTTTCCGCGTTGATGATGAAGTCCAGGTGACGGCGGGTGCCGACAAAGGGCACAAAGGAAAGATCCTGAAGATCGATCGTAAAGAAAATAAGGTCGTTGTCGAAGGTGCTGGCCGAGTTTGGAAGCACGTTCGCCGCAGCCAGAAGAATCCACAAGGTGGGCGTCTGAACAAAGAGATGCCGATCTCGGCAAGCAACGTGATGTTGATTGACCCGACCACCGGCACCCCCACTCGCGTTGGCGTTCGCTACTTGGCGGACGGCAGCAAAGAGCGTTACGCCAAGAAGAGTGGTGCAGCGTTGGGCAAAGTGGCTCCCGCACGAGCACAGTACGCTAGCAAGTAGTGTTCGTCACACCGCAGATCGTTCGAAGTCGCCCTGTGCGGCGGCTTTAAAGCAAGCAATACAACCGTTCAACACATTAGATGTAGCTGAGCCAAAATGGCTGATTCCAAACCACGAATGCAAGTTCGCTATGAAGAGACCGTACGCCAAGCGTTGGTCGAAAAGCATAGCTACGCGAACCCACACCAAGTTCCACGAATCGAAAAGATCACGTTGAACATGGGTGTTGGAGCGGCAACCGGCGACAAGAAGGTGCTCGATTTGGCAATCGAAGCCATGACGGAGATCGCAGGCCAAAAGCCTGTCCTCACGCTGGCTCGCAAGTCGATCGCAGGGTTCCGTTTGCGTGAAGGCATGCCGATCGGATGCATGGTCACTTTGCGTCGCCAACGGATGTACGAATTTCTCGATCGTTTGATCTCGATCGTGTTGCCACGAGTCCGTGACTTTCGCGGAATCAACCGCAACGCGTTCGACGGCCGTGGAAACTACACGCTTGGTTTGAGCGAGCAGTTGGTGTTCTCGGAGTTGAACCCTGACAAGTTCACTCGCCCGCAAGGGATGAACATCACGATCGTTACTTCGGCCCGCACGAATGACGAAGCCCGTGACCTATTGACCGAGTTCGGAATGCCGTTCAAGGCCGAGAAGAAGAAATCGACAGACGCGGCCTAGAGTCACGCTTCGACGAGTTGGACCCAGCCGACCTAATATTACGAATCAAAACAAAGACCCTGAATTAATCAACGGAACCAGCGCCCGTGGCAAGTAAATCAAAAATCGCGAAGGCCGCCCGAAAGCCAAAATTTAGCACTCGACAAGAGAATCGCTGCAAATTTTGCGGCCGACCTCGATCGGTGTATCGCAAGTTTGGTTTGTGCAGAATCTGTTTTCGCGAAAACGCCAACATTGGGTTGATCCCAGGCGTTCGCAAGGCCAGTTGGTAATTCAAAGGGGAGAACACGAACTATGATGACAGACCCAATTGCCGACATGCTGACACGAATTCGCAATGCAGTACGCGTTGAGAAGCCGTATGTGGACATTCCTACGAGCCGCGTGAAGCGTGGTATCGCAGACGTCCTGAAACGCGAAGGATTCATCTGGGATTGGAAGGAAGTCGACGAAGAAAATCCTTCGCCAACCCTTCGCCTAGAACTGAAGTACGGCCCGAACGGCGAACGCGTGATCCAATCGATCAAGCGAATCAGCAAACCAGGTCGCCGGCTTTACAGCCACAGCAAAGAATTGCGTCCGGTACTCGGAGGGATGGGCATCAGCATCATCAGTTCCAGTAAAGGCGTAATCAGCGATCGTGAAGCTCGTCGCGACAAGGTCGGCGGCGAAGTGCTTTGCGAAGTATCCTAACATCGCATCCCGGTGCCCGCGTGATGCGATCATCCCGGGCCGGAAGCGAAGTTAATCCAACCAACCATTTGTGCAGTCAAACGGTGCTGATCTCGTTGCAGACATCACCGCAGATAACGAAGACATAACCATGAGCCGTATCGGAAAAAAGCCGGTTGAAATCGTCAGTGGCGCGAAAGTAGCTGTTAACGGCAACGTCATCGAAGTAGAAGGCCCCAAGGGCAAGTTGACGTTCGAGCATCGCGACGAAGTGACCGTAACCGTAAACGAAGACGCAAAAGAAGTGGTTGTCACCCGTGACAACGACGAGCGGACTTCACGCGAATTGCACGGACTAACCCGGGCGATCGTCAGGAACATGATCGAGGGCGTGACCAAAGGTTACGAAAAGAAACTCGAGATTGTCGGTGTCGGTTATCTGGCTGCAATCAAAGGCGATGTGCTGCAGTTGCGTGTCGGTTACGCTAACGAACTGCATCGCAAGATCCCCAGCGATCTGCAAGTAACTTGCCCGGACCAAACGCATATCGTTGTCCAGGGTTGTGACAAGCAAAGCGTCGGCCAATTTGCTGCCGAAGTGCGAGCATGCCGTACACCAGAACCTTACAAGGGCAAGGGTGTGCGATACCAAGGCGAGTACGTCAAGATCAAGCCTGGTAAGTCGGCTACGAAGTAGTCAAACGGCGTCAAACATAAAACTAGGCATAGAGCTAGCGAATAGAACGATGGACAAGAACAAGAAGCTTCAAAAGAAACGTTTACGTCGACGTCATCACGTCCGCAACAAGTTGCGTGGCAGTGCAGACCACCCACGACTTTGCGTTCAGCGATCACTCAAGCATTTCAGTTGCCAATTGGTCGACGACGAAGCAGGCAAGACAATTGTCAGTGCGAGCACCCGCGACAAAACGGTTCGCGATAGTGTCAGCAATGGCGGAAACAGTGACGCCGCTGCGATGATCGGCAAATTGATTGCCGAACGCGCTACGTCGGCCGGCGTTACAGCGGTCAAACTCGATCGCGGTCACAACAAGTACCACGGACGTGTGAAAGCATTTGCTGCAGCCGCTCGTGAAGCTGGACTGCAGTTCTAAAGTTTGATCTGAGTAGATAAAGAATCATTTCCTGAGGACAGAACGATTAGTAACGGACCACGAAACAAGCGTAATTCGGGCGAAGAGAATCATCTCGGTGATTTGCTGGATCGCGTCGTCAAGATCAAGCGTTGTGCTGCCGTTGTTAAAGGTGGTCGACGTTTCAGTTTTGCGGCGATGGTTGTTGTCGGCGACGGCAAAGGCAAAGTCGGCTGGGGCTACGGCAAAGCCAACGAAGTTCCACCGAGCGTCCAAAAAGCACAAAAACAAGCTAGCAACAGCTTGATCGAAGTTCCGCTTGTCGAAGGAAGTATCCCTCATCAAGTTTGGGGCCAATTCGGTGCGGCGAAGGTGTTGTTGATTCCCGCCGGAGCAGGTACCGGTATCATCGCGGGCCAAGCCGTGCGTGCGGTTTGCGAAGCCTCGGGCATCCACGACATTTTGACAAAGTCGTACGGAACCAATAATCCAGTCACGTTGGTCAAAGCGACCATCGACGCACTTTCCAAGCTGCGTACTCGCGAGCAAATCGCTGCTCTGCGAGGCGTGGAACTCGACGAATTGACCGTATAAAACGGTCCACCAATCGCCGACTATCTAGACAACGATTCACCATAAGAAATTGATTCAGATTTCGTCATGAACCTTAACGACGTGCACCGCGGGATAACCAAGCACCGCAACCGAAAACGAATTGGTCGCGGACCTGGTAGCGGTACCGGCAAAACCTCCGGCCGTGGCCACAAGGGACACAAGAGCCGCAGCGGTTATAGCCGCAAGCCCAACTTCCAGGGCGGTGCAATGCCAATGTTCCGTCGTATTCCAAAGCGTGGTTTCAACAACCGCTTTGCCACGTCGGTATTCGCCGTCAACGTCGGCCGCTTGAACGAAGCGTTCGAAGATGGTGCGGAAGTCACACTGAAGTTGTTGGCTGAGAAGGACCTTGCTAAGGGGACCTTTGACGAAGTCAAGATCCTCGGCGACGGCGAGTTGACCAAGAAACTGACCGTGTCGGCACACCGCTTCAGCAAATCGGCCGAAGAGAAGATCACCGCAGCCGGTGGTACGATCAACAAGTTGGTCGCCAAACGTGCTCCGGAAGAACGCGTCGCGGACTTGAAGAAGCAAGCCGCTGCGAAAGCGTAACCTGTTGCCAGGAACCGTAATTAGAAACTAGATAAAAAGGGTGGATGCGTGCATTCACCCTTTTTTTCATGGACGACCACTCACTTCCCTATCGCTCGAAATCCGCGTAAACGGTAGACTCCGCCGATAGTGGTTTGTGAACCGCGTTTCGTTCACACCGTGGGGTGGCCTTTTTGTGAAAAGGTTGCCATTAGGATTTAGGCAGGCTTGTATGCAAAGACCTGTCCCACACTCTGAGATAGCCTAGACGTATGTTTGAGAAACTACGAATCATTTTTTCGATTCCTGAGCTTCGCAAGAAGGTTCTGCTGACGATTGGTCTGTTGGCGGTCTATCGAATCGGGTTCCACATTCCTTTGCCGATGATCGCGACCAATATGGGCGACGCGGCCGGGGGTGCAGCGTCGGACTTTTTCGAGAAAGTCAGCGTGTTCGCGGCGAGCGATCTTCGCCAAGCGACCATCTTTGGTCTGGGAATCATGCCCTACATTTCGGCATCGATTATCTTCCAGCTGCTCGGCAGCGTCTACAAGCCGCTCGAAGAGTTGAAAAAGGAAGGCGAGGCAGGCCGTAAGAAACTAAACGAATACACGCGTTACTTGACCGTGTTCATTTGTGTCATCCAAAGCTACATGTACCTGAAGTTCATGTTGATGGCGGGCGGTAGCACCGGCTACGGCAATATCAACCCGAACTTCCTGAACGCCGACGCCACGGGCCTGTACTTTGGCTGGCAAATGGTTGCCGTGTTGGTGATGACCTGTGGCACCGTGTTCCTGATGTGGCTCGGCGAGCAGATTGATGAATACGGAATCGGCAACGGGATCAGTCTGCTGATCATGGCCGGCATTTTGGCTCAGATGCCCAAGGCGCTGTACGAGTTGATCCGTAATATGAAGACCGAATTGACCGGTCTGAGCCGCGGCCAGGTCGGTATCGAAACATTAATCCTGCTTGTGTTGCTGTTTGTCGGCGTCGTCTTTGGTGTGGTATTTATCACGCTCGGACAACGTAAAATCCCGACTCAATCGGCAAAATTCACCCGCGGTCGCCGCGTCTACGGCGGAACTCGCCAACACTTGCCGCTGCGAATCAATCAAGCGGGCGTTATGCCGATTATTTTCGCAAGCAGTTTGCTGATGATCCCAGGCGTGATGTTCGGTTTCTTGGCAGGTCGCTTCGAAAGTGGCGGTGGCGTGTTCAACGTGATGAACCTGTTCAGTCTGACTTTGAGCGATCAGACGTCGTACATCTTCAACTTGCTGTATGTCGCGTTGATCTTCTTCTTCTGTTTCTTCTGGACCGCGATCACTTTCAATCCGAAAGAGATGTCGGACAACCTGCGAGACAGCGGCACGTTTATCCCTGGCTACCGTCCTGGCAAACGAACCACCGACTATCTTGAAAAAGTGATGGTGCGAATCACCTACGTGGGAGCCGCGTTCCTTTCGATCGTTGCGATTGTGCCAACGATTGTTTACGGTTCACTCGGCGTTCCTTACTCGATCGCCGGTTTCTACGGTGGTACGGGATTGCTAATTGCGGTCAGCGTCGCATTCGACTTGGTGCAAAAGATCGACTCGCACTTGGTGATGCGAAACTATCGTGGTTTGCTCGAAGGTGCCGGTGGCGGCGTCTCGCCAGTGGTATAGTGGTGTGCCGAGGTTGCTTCAGGTTCAGGCGGTCCCTTGTTTGGGGTTCGTCTGAAAACCCGTCGCGGGCTTGGTGTCGCGACGGAAGAGGGCGTGCAGCCGTTTTACAGTTGAGTTAACGCGTTTCTAGAGCATATTGCGATGCGGATCGTCTTTATCGGACCGCCCGGCGCTGGAAAGGGAACTCAGTGCAAGCGGCTAACGCAGATGCTCGATATCCCGCATCTGTCCACCGGAGAGATGTTACGAGGGACTCGGAAGCAATCCGCCTTGGGACGGATCGTGGCGGGGTACATCGACGGAGGCCGACTGGCTCCGGATTATCTCGTCATGCGAATCGTGAACAAACGATTGCTGGAAAGCGATTGTCATGGCGGATGTCTGTTTGACGGATTCCCCCGCACGCTTAATCAGGCACAAATGCTCGACGAGCAGCTCGCCTCGAAGAACAATCGGGTCGACTTGGTGCTCGATCTAAGCGTCGGCCAGGAAGAATTGGTCTCGCGATTGTTGAAGCGGGCGAGCATCGAAAATCGTGCCGACGACAATGCGGAAACCATTTCGGCTCGGCTGAGAGTCTTCTTTACACAAACGGCTCCGCTGTTGGATTACTACAAAGGCCAGGGGATCGTGCGGCACATCGACGGTACCCGGTCGCCGGACGAGGTCTTCGCCCAAATTCGCTCTTGTGTCCAAGCAACCAAAACGAAGCAGAGCTAGGCTTCCCCCCAGCGGTGTCACGCGGCGGATCGGCCTGGTCAGATTCGAACGTTTCGCTCGCGGCAACTGGGTGGCCTGATCGCCGCTCGGCTCATAAAGCTAATCGCATTGGGATCTCGTTGTACCGTGCCCATTGGCGACATTTTTTTGGCACTCACCTGACTTCTCGTGGCGTTCTGCTACCCAATCCCCAGGCGTGTTTGCAGTACAATATGCCGTAGGGAAAACTTGTTGCCGCCATCCCCATCGTTGGCTGGCGTCACGGAACATTATTCACAGGACTAACTGTGCTCACGTTGACCAATATGGACCGATTTCGTTTCTACGTTGCTTGTTTCAGCGTCGTTTTCGTCGCAACTGCGGTGGAGAAGGGTTGGGGACAAGGCTTCTTTCGTCCGATCGGCGGTGCCCAATCGGGACGATTCATCGAAGCACCGCGAAACATGCAACAGCAACTGCGTGAAGCGGAGCGGTCGATCGAGAACGAGAACTACAGTGACGCCGTCGTCCGACTCGGAGATTTGCTACAACGCGACGCCCGATCGATCGACGACAGCGAACTAAACGGTCAGGATTTTTTCCTCGATGCGAGCGACGCGGTTGAGAACAAGAAACGGTTCACCGAGAGTCTGTTCCGACGTGCCCGCAACATGGTCGGTGAATTGCCAATCAAGGGCCGCGAGATGTACCAATTGCGTTATGGTGCGCTCGCTCGCAAGATGCTTGATGACGCCGCAGCGTCACGTGATTGGCGGGTCGTGGCGGAGGTTCGACGCAAGTACTTTCATACCGACGCGGGTTACGATGCATCCTTGTTACTAGCGAAACGCGAGTTTTTCGCAGGCCATCCGTTAGCCGCTTCGCTGTTGCTTGATGACATCGTCACCGTCCCCGCGGCAATGTCGCGTCTGGGTGAATCGGTCAAGTTGTTTTATGCAGCCGCCTGCCAGATTTCAGGACGCAGCATCGAGCAGCTTGATTTGCAGGGTTCCACAATCACGGTGAGTGGAAAACAGCAGCCGGTTCCTTCGAACGACGAGTTGGCGAGTTGGATTGAACAACATTTCCGCTCGGGGGTGACGGTCGATCGCAACGACGCCGACTATTCCATTTTTGGCGGCGAGCCGAACCGCAACGAACTCAGTCAGGGCGAGATGCCGCTCGAAAACGAGCGTTGGATGCTCGACACCACCGCGAGTCCACGGCAAGGCCGCGCGCTGCGTGAAATCGCGTCAAGTTTGTCTTCATCGGGGAAATTACCACCGCCGAGTTGGACACCGCTTCGTGTTGGTAATCAATTGTTGATGCGGACCACCGAGCGGCTTGTCGGCGTTGATTACCTTAGTGGCAAACGAGTGTGGATGTACCCTTGGTTTTCCGCACAACAAAGCCATCACTCGACCGAAATCGAATTTGACGCCATCCCTGGCGAAGACGATGCCGCAGATTTGTTGACGCAGCGAGTGTGGAACGATTTGCCCTACGGAGAAATTAGCAGTGATGGCACGCGAGTGTTCATGGTCGACGATCTCGGTCAAGTCGAGATGGCATCGTTCAGTCCGATCATGGGAATGCGTGGCACCCGACCGACCGACAGTAGTTCCAACACATTGATTGCACTTGATTTGGCAACCGAAGGCAAAATGTTGTGGCGATTAGGCAAGGGCGAAGACACCGCATCGACGCTGAGCGATGCGTTCTTCCTTGGCCCGCCACTGCCGCTGGACGGCCGGTTGTACACGATTGTCGAAATCGCCGGCGATATTCTGTTGGTGTGTCTCGAACCGGCAACGGGCGAAGAATTATGGCGTCAACATCTCGTGGCGGTGGAAACCGGCGGCATCGAAACGGATCCGATTCGCCGTGTCGCGGGTGCCACGCCGACGTTTCACGAAGGCGTGTTAATTTGTCCCACAGGTGCCGGCGCGATGGTCGCAATCGACTTGGCCGACCGCATGCTTCGCTGGGGCGTTGTTTTTAACCGCAACGACGAATTCGCGCGCAGCATGAGCGGTCGCGGACGCGGGGTCGAGACGGTGCCGCTGATGCAGCGTTGGCACAACGGTGCCCCGATCGCATCAGGACAATCGTTGTTGGTCACTCCGATCGAATCCGATCGTTTGATTGGATTGGATGTAGTCACAGGCGAGTCGCTGTTCCCAGAAAAAAACCGGATCACAATGCGGTATCTGGCGGGCATTCGCGATGACAAATTCTTTTTGGTCGGGACCAACCAAATCAGCGCCTACGACGTCAAAACGGGAAACAGTCTATGGACTTCAAAATCCGATTTGCTTTCTGTCGGCCAAACAATTTCGGGACGTGGCGTGTTTGGTGACGATTTCTATTTGCTTCCCACCACATCAAATGAAATTATCAAAGTCTCGCTCGAGGATGGATCGGTACTGGCTCGCCGCACGCTGCGGTTCCAACTCGGCAATCTTGTTGCGGCCCAAGGCGAGTTGGTGTCACAGGGGGCGACTTCGATTGCGGTGGCGTATGGCGAAGCTTCGCTTGAACCGAAGATTGAACAAGCTCTCAATCGCAACCCCGAAGACATTCAAGCGTTAATCCATAAAGCGGAACTTCTGATTCAGCGAGGCGAGCGTGACGAAGCGCTGAAAATGTTGGCAAAAGCACGTGCACAGGAACCGGAAAACGACACCGCGTTGATGTTGTCGGTTGCCGCGATGCTCGATTCGCTACGGGAATCGCCCGAGGTCGACGGCGAATTAGTCGAAACGCTTGACCAATTGATCTACCAACCCGAACAGCGAGTCGAACTGTTGGCGCTGCGAGTGCGAGCGGCACTACAAAACAAACAGCACCTGGACGCGGCAAAATACATGCTGAAGTTGTCCGATGTCGTGACCATGGAACCCGCCAGCAAAGACGCGGCCAATCGCATCGTTTCGGAGGTCGCGCGGCAATGCTCGCTCGACGCGTGGATCGCTGCACGTTCGGCCGAATTGGCGAGCCGAATGGACGAGACCGAGCGAGCGAGCGTGGACCAAATGTTCGCGGACTCGTTTGCCGAGAAACGGCACAGCCCCAACAATTTGTTATGGCAGCTGATTCGACAATTTGGGTCGCTGTCGGCTAGCGATCTGATTCGCGACGAATTATCCAGCCGATTGGAAAAGGACCAAGAATGGCTTCGCGCGTATAGCTTGCAACTTGGCACTCGCTACGCCACCCCGGACCAACTCGCAACATTACCCACCTCGCGTTTGTTTCATCTCGCCAAGATTCACTCGCTGAGCGGTTACGCCAAAGACGCGCTGCACATCGTCGCAATGCTGCGTGATCGCGAGGATGGCCCAGACGCAGAACTGCTTGACCAAATCGAAGCGGCCACCCTACCGCTGGTCAAGACACGCACGTGGCCGGACTCGGCCAAGGTCAAATGGGAACCGCGACCGAGTCGAATGCGAGCGACGATGGCACTGAATCAACAGGTATCGGAAACAACGATTCTTGCTGGTCAAGAATTTCAGGGTTGGCGATTGGTCAGCGAAGGTGCGTTTGCCTTGGCGCTAAGAAATCCGCTTGGCTATCCTCGCGCGATCCCGCTGGACCTCGAAAACCGGCAACGTGACATGGGGCAAAACGAAGCGATGATCGCCGGAGGCGTGATGATCGTCGTCACGCCGAACGCGTTGGTGGCAGTGGATTTGCACCGTTTAGACAGTCAAGCGAATGAATCGGTGCTATGGCGTCACAGTTTAAGCAGTGACGATTCACCGCTGTTAAAACGCCGCAGCAATCCGACTCGATTTGGCGATCAGGTCTTTCAATACCTGATTAACGGTGTAAGTGCGAGAAACCTGGTTCCGACCTTTAACCTCGGCCCAATCCTCGGTGACCGCGTGTTGGCACTGCAGGGCGGCGAGTTGATGTCGTTGGATTTATTGACCAAGGAAACCCAGTGGCGAAATTCCGATGCTCCGATCAGTGGCGTTGTCCTTTCCGACGGAAATGAGATCGCTGTTGTTTCGGACAGTGAAAAGCGAATCGTATTTTTCAATTTGCACGATGGCGCAAAACTGCGAGAAACCGCTTGGGAAAATGGACAAATCTGGTCCTCCATTGGCGAGCACGTGCTGAGCTATCTGCCCACCGGTACATCGCGTGAGTATGAAATTCGTTTGTTCAATCCGTTCACAAACAAAGTTAAATTGAGTAGACGTGCAAACGAAGCAAACCGCACCAACGAAAACATTCCGGCCTCGTATGGCCGCTTGCTCGGCGGTCGCTACTTGACGTTACTGGACACCGAAGGGAACGCGGCGATCTGGGATTTAATCTCCGCTACAGAAATCAGTAGTATCACGCTGCCTGCCTATCCCGATCTGATTGGATTACACGCCATGGTACTGGAGGACAAATGTTTCTTGTTGCCCATGCGTCGTCCTCAACAGAGCGATGTACCGCCGACATCCCAGCTGCATACCCGTCAAGGCAACGATCACGAAACGACCGA
The DNA here is from genome assembly GCF_039541335.1 of Novipirellula rosea. Lineage (NCBI taxonomy): Bacteria > Pseudomonadati > Planctomycetota > Planctomycetia > Pirellulales > Pirellulaceae > Novipirellula > Novipirellula rosea. Next base: position 31,932 of record NZ_BAABGA010000082.1, read on the forward strand.
TGCGATCTTCGCGATCTCGCTGAATGACGGAAAATCATTGTGGCAAAATGAGTTCGACGAGCCTTGGGGATGCACCATTCATCAACCCGACGCGACCCCCGTGGTGCTGCTGACTCGAGGGCGGTCGATTTTCCCCAACCCACGCGTGCGGACGCGAACGCTTGATTTTTTGGCTCTCGATGTGGATGACGGCCATGAAGTGAATTCAGTCATTGGGAAAGACGTTCCTAGCCACACCAATGAATTAGAGACCCAAACAAAATTGCCGCCGGGTCAAGATTTGATGATTGTTGATATCGGAATCGAAAAGTTGCAATTAAACTTTGACACCACGGACGACGTCGACGACGAATCCGATGTCGACTCGGAAGCCTCGCCGAGTCAAACGGAAGACGCTCAACCATGATCTGTTTTCCCCAAGATTGCTCCGTTTACTCTCGCCCCATTCCCCTCCCTTGTTTTGCTCACTAGGACCCTCCATGCATTTGCTCAAAACATCTCTGCTTCGCTCTGTTTTCACAGTGTTACTTGCATCGACATCGATGACATTGCTGTGGGCCGATTCGCCATTGAAGACGGACGGCATGAGTGTCAAGAAAACGGATTCGCCCCAAGGTTGGAAGGTTTACGACAACGGAAAACTGTTTGCTGGCTATATCGAATATCAAAACGGCTTCCCGATTGTGTATCCCGTGATCGGGCCCGGGGGACAATCGATGACGCGTGACTTCCCCATGAAATCGGGAACCGAAGGCGAAAAACTAGACCACGATCATCACCGATCGCTGTGGTTTACCCACGGTGAAGTCAACGGAATCGACTTTTGGATCGACGACGCCCATGAAGGGACGGGACGGATTGTCCAGACCGCGGGCGAAGCCACTGTCGATGCAAAAAGCGAAGCGGTCGTGATCACGACCGAAAATGACTGGAATGATGCCGATGGCAAACGCCAGTTATCCGATTCGCGCCGCACCACATTTCACACCGAGGACGGCAAACGGATCATCGATTTTGAGGTGGTGCTCCGCGCGACCGATGGCGATGTGAACTTTGGAGACACCAAAGAAGGCAGCTTTGGCATCCGTGTCGCCGGCACGATGAAGGTCGACTCGAAGCTTGGCGGCAAGATCACCAATGCCGAAGGGCTCACCGACGCTAAAGCTTGGGCCAAGAAATCAAACTGGGTGAATTACTCTGGCCCCGTCGACAACAAAACCGTTGGCATGTCTGTCTTCTATCATCCGTCAAGTTTTGCCGCGCCCTGCAGTTGGCACGTTCGCACCTACGGTTTGTTTGCCGCCAACCCGTTCGGCCACTACCATTTCAATGGTGGCGATAAAACCGAAGGCGTCACGCTAAAGGATGGCCAAACGATGACCATTCGCTGCCGAGTGGTGCTGTATCAAGGCGACTTTGATGCCGAGGCGACCGCAAAAGCGTTCGCCAAATATGCCGCTGAAAAGCCCAAAGCTCTGTAAGCAAACGCATCCACTTTGTTAGCGGTACGGCGTGAGCCGTCCGGTTGCAAAGTGGAAAAACGTTCGAACTCGACCGGGCGGCTTGCGCCGCACCGCTACAAAAAACGCTCGTTTGATGCCGCTATAATGCGGCATCAAACAGTGTCTTAAGCACGCGACAAGAATTCACCGGTTCGCGTATCCACTTTGATGCGTTCCCCTTCTTTGATGTACTCGGGGACCTGAACGATCAGATCGGTCTCGAGCGTTGCCGGCTTGGTTCGTGCGGTGGCCGAGTTTCCTTTGATACTTGGGTCACACTGTTTGATCGTCAATTCGACTGACGCTGGCAATTCGATTCCCACACACTCATCGTTGTAGACGAGAGCACGAATGCCTTCGAGTCCTTCGGTGATGTAGGGAAGCTGTTCTTCGACATCTTCGATCGGCACATCGTATTGCAGATAACTTTCCTGATCCATCACGTACATGTAAGTTGGATCGGTGTACATCAATTGCACGTTGCGTTTGGAAAAATCGGCTTCGGCAACGACATCGGTACCTTTGAACGTGACGTCGACTTTATTTCGGGTGACCACATTGCGGCCGCGAAACTTGTACAACGTCGCAGCACCACGGGCAGACGGTGATTGAACCGAAAGCGAAATGATGACGATCGGGTTGCCTTCGTGCACAATGACCGATCCGGTTTTGACTTCTTTTGCGAGCATCGGTGTACCTGCCCTGGATTGGGGACAGACCATAAGAGTGTGTGTGAGAAATGAAAAGAACCGAGGGTGGCATTATTTCATCGCCATAGCCATTTACGAAAGCCCTCGACCACCAACTCTTCTCGACCAGAACTGTGCCACAGCAACAGTCCAATTAAACAGCCCGCTGCGATCAGCATCGAGACGCCGCCCAAATTGCGTGGCACTGGCTGTTTAGGCACTTCTGCGCGAAGGTGGGCCTGCAATTGATACCAAAACTGGGAGGTCAAATTGGGTTCAAAGGCAAAGATTTGGGCCGAATCGGCTCCGGATTGTCCATCGATTCGCAGCTGAACCTTGATTGTGGGCATCACCACTCGCAACGCCGCCGCATCGCCCGTGGCGGCGGGATCGAGATGCCGTGCCGCGGTTAGCAGTGACGGGAACACTTGGTCAGCCGAACGTCCATAGATGACCAATTTCGGCGTGCTTGTGATTGCGATCAGCGTCAGACATAGAAAGTAAAACGCCGCGATGGCAAACCAAACCCAGGGACCAAACATGCTAGCCGCCGGAGCGGGAAAGAACAGTTCGACGGGACCGACCGCAACAAGACCACTGACCGCGATGCCGATCGCCGCCACATCGCGCGGGCCCGTGGTGATCAATGCACGTCCCGATGCGCGAATGCCGCCGATCAAAATCAAGTAACCAATCAGCGGTAACAGGGCCAACAGCATCGTAAACGGTGGAATCAACATCGATAGCGGACGGCAAAAGAGTAGAGAGCAGGAGACGTTATGAAGAGCGAACGGGCGGGCAAGCGAGACCGGAGATGCGGAATCGGTTTTAACTGGGTTCGAGCTAACTGGGGTCGGGAGTATTGATCTTTGGATCCGATTTCTGTTCGGGATCCGATGCCTTTTCAGGATCCATCTTCTTTTCGGGATCCATCGCCACATGTTCTTGGGGCAATGGGACCGAAGTGACAAGGCAAACGATGGTTTGGCCAGGCTCGGGTTTCAGCGGGTCGCTGACGGTATTGAGTAGCGGGATTCCGTCACTTTGCACCACGCAAAGCAATTCGGGTACCTCATTATACCGACGAATAAAGTCCGCGTAGGTAAACGAGTCGGTCAATTTTGTGGCTTTAAACACCGCTCCGGACTCATGCAATTCCCGAATTTTCGAGAACGTCAGCCCTTCGCGAAACAGTTGCCGCCCGACGAGGTTGCGGGTCATCTCACGTCGCGAATTTGTATTTTTCACAGTGAAATTCAGCTGGTACAGCCGGGCGCTTTCAAACATCCCACGACATTCACGCAGCGCCAACGAGTTCACTTCATCATTGGGGGTCATCGCGAGAAAACATCCCATCCCGGCGAGCGACAGATCCTGGCGGGCATGCTCGTTGAGAATATTCATGCATTCGGCGCGGAGCCCTGCGACGCGTGCTTGCGAGACTTTGTTAAAGTTGGTGTCGACCAAGGTCACGGGGACGCCGACCTCGGTGAGTTCCTCGGCAAAGTCTCGGACCCAGCGATCGGCTCCGACCATCAAAATGCCATTGGTCTTTTCATCAGCGAGCCCCAACAGTTTGGCGATCGGTGATGCGGCCAATCCATAGACGGCGACGGTGCCCACGATCACAAGAAAGGTAACGGTGGCAAGTTGATCGGACCCCGCCAGATCAAACGAACCGCTGCGGCGTTCGAGTTCCAATGCGAAGACACTGCTAACGGCCGCCGCGACGATCCCGCGCGGTGCCAACGACGCGACAAACGCTTGTTCTCGCCAATTCAGCGGCGATTTCCACAACGAGACAAACACCGAGATCGGGCGGATGATCCCAATCATCAGCAGCAGAAACAGGATGCCATGCCATCCTTGGGCGGTCACGTCATCGATCACCACTCGCGACCCGAGCACGATGAACAGACAACCGATCAATAAGGTTCGCAGGTTCTCTTTGAGTTCGACGATGTGTTCGATGTCGAAATGATGTTGATTGGTCAACCAAATCCCCATCACGGTGACGGTAATCAGCCCTGATTCATGCGCCAAATGGTTGCTGATCGCGTACAGCAGCAACCCCACCGACAACGTTCCAATGCCATGCAATTGATCGGGAACCCAATAGCGACGAAACGCGGTCGATAAAAAGGCACCACCGGCACAGCCCAGCCCCATCCCGACCACGATCGTTTTGGAGAGCATAAAAAATGCCGACCCGAGATCGGGTTCGGAGGAGTGGACCAAGACATTCTCAAACACCAACACGGCCAAAACCGCGCCGATCGGGTCAATCACGATGCCTTCCCATTTCAACGTCGATGCCACTCGGCGTGTCGGACGCACTTGCCGCAGCAAGGGACCAATCACGGTGGGACCGGTCACAATCAGGATCGCCCCGAGCAGAAAGCTAATCGGCCAAGCAAGCCCAAGCGTGAAATGGGCGGCCGTGGCGGTACCGAAAAACGTGATGACGGCTCCGAGCGTGACCAACCGAAACGCGGCACTTCCCGCTTCACGCAGCTCGTGAAATTTTAGCGACAAGCCGCCTTCGAACATGATCACGGCCACCGACAGCGATACGATCGGAAACAGCAACTCGGGTCCCGCCTTGGCGACATCGCCCCCCGTCAACTCGGCGAGAAACGCATCGGGCTGAACAAATTGCCCCAGCAAAACGCCGAACAGCAACAGCAACAAGATGCCCGGCAATCCGGTCCGCCACGCAATCCACTGAGCCACGACGCCGAGCGTTGGAATGAGGGCAAGATAAATCAGGAGGTCCATAGGTTTTATTTTCGCGTTAGGATTGCGTACGTGTTCGGAGCGTCAAGACAAACGGTTCTTCAGATTGAGATAAGGAACACTGCACCGAGCCCTGCACCGAGCCGAGGATCGGATCAGGAAAAATGCAACGCAACGACTTCCACCGCTTGAGCAGGATAATGTAGTCGACGCCGCTTGCAGCATCCTAGCGGATGAGTGAAATCGGCATCAGCTAACGTGCGTCTGTCATCCCTAGACCCTAGGTCTACGGACAACCGCCACTCCCTCTCTTTTTACGAAAATTGCGTGAATCCGACGATCGCCGGGGGGGCTCGAGCAGCCGCTGGATGCGACGGCATCAGGGGGACTAACGCACCGGATCGGCATAACCGCTAGAACCGGAATGAATGACGGTTCCGCTATGCGGGATTTGGCCGGTTGCGGCAAATTTTTCGGCTCGGGTGATTTTGATAGCCCAGATTTACTGTGGAAGGAACCAATCGACCCATCGCTATCACCGCCTGTGCCCGAGCTCCGCATGCCAACCGAATCCGACACCCCGGCCGACTTGATGTTTTCCCCGCAAGCCGTTGCGATCCAAGATCGTGCCAGCCGCAAGGCCCCGCTAGCGCCGGCCGCGACCACCGAAACTGCCGTAGAGGAACATCGCGAGAGCTGGAGTCTTGATCTGGTCGACCCGATCGACGACGTCATCCGGCGGACCGAAGAGACGCTCGACTTTATCGCCGAAGCCTCGATCGCGGCCAACAACGTCCAGCCCCTGGATCACTATGATTTGACGATCATCGTCCCGGTCTATAACGAACGGGAAACGCTGCCCAAAGTGCTCGAGCGAATTGATGAAGTGATGCCACGATCAACCGAAGTCATCGTCGTCGATGATGGAAGCAGCGATGGCACGAGCCAATGGCTGGCCCGTTTGGCACCGCGTGCCAATCGCACGATCATTCGCCGGCGACGCAATCACGGCAAAGGATCGGCCGTACGATTAGCAATCCGGCACAGTCGAGGAGGCGTGGTTGCGATCCAGGACGCAGATCTTGAATATGATCCCGCAACATTGTTACGCGTCGTGTGGCCGATTCTCGACGGCAATGCCGACGTGGTCTATGGATCGCGTTACTTAGATGGTTGCAGCGATCCGTCATGGCTGCATCGATTCGGCAATTGGACGCTTACGAAGCTGAGCAACCTGATGACCGGGTTGCGTTTAACCGACATGGAAACATGCCACAAAGCGTTCGAGGGTGAAATGTTGAGAGGCATTTCACTGAAAGAATGTCGCTTCGGCTTTGAACCCGAGATCACGGCAAAAATTGCCGCGAGGGATGTACGCGTTCTCGAGGTTTCCACCCACTACGACAGCCGAGGCTATGACGAAGGCAAAAAGATCGGCTGGAAAGATGCGGTCTCGGCACTGGCGTGCATGTGGATCTACCGCAAAGGCTAGTTGCCTGGCAAATTGCGTTTGAACTTGGGCTCTTCCGCGACGGGAAGGGGCACATCGTGCTCTTCCTGAAATCGCCGACGGTCGACCGCGTCCGCGTAGAAACGCAACCAAGTCTCGTTGTCCTCGACACATCGCCATTCAAGGTACTTGCCTGGAATGTCGAGTTTCTTTTCGCACGAGGGCATGATGTCGCGATAGATGATCTTGTACAGTTCACGATCGGATAGGTGATCGGTGAACTTCAACACCACTCGCTCGGAATACAAACGCTCGATCGTGTTGGCGAGCAACCGCGGCAGCGTGCTGTCGGAAACCGAGTCAGGGCTTGGCAATTGCATCGGAGGATTAAACCAGGATGCGATCGGGAGTGCAGGGGCACGTTCCCAAGCCAACATCGAGGCGAGATATTCGTTTTCGGTGTGCAATGGCATCCGGTGCATCGACGAGCTATCGATCGATTCGTCACGATACGGCTCGAGCTCGTCACGCAAGCGGGCATTCGCCAACAGCAAATCGACTTCATCAATCGTCGGCTGGCTTGTCTCGCTCATATCCATAGATGGCGGTACCTGATGGTGGTAGTAGGCTTCGTGGGAAGGACGTGAGAGATCTAGGCGACGCGAAACGATTCCACGCGATTTAGATGACCACGATGTGCTTGACGCTTAGCACAAGATCGATGGTATCTGTCTGGGCGGCTGGCTCAACGAAGAATTAAGTCAAAATGACGTTTTGGGAACATTTTTGACGCACCTATCGTCTCCTGATCGTTACGAACGGAACCTCTTACCAGAAATACCCGCTGATTTGCTATCAGGATCGCGCCTGGACCGCGATGGCGTGCGTCAGCGGGATCGCAAATACAACTCGGCGTGACGCTGCACCATGGCGTCGACGGTGAACTCGGTTTCGATCCGCTTTTGGGCCGTTTTCCCGAGATTTGCGGCGAGTTCAGGCGATTCCAATAGCGTCATTGTTTGCCGAGCAAAATCGGCAGTGTCGCCCAGCGGTACCAACATTCCCGTGACCCCGGGGAGCACCAAGTCACGGTTTCCCGGAATGTCCGATGCGACCACAGGGACGGCGGCCTGCATCGCTTCGATCAACGAATTGCTTTGCCCCTCGTATTCGCTGCCAATCCAAAACAGATCCGCATGCGGTAACAATTCAGCCACGTCATGACGCGTCCCAGCGAACCGGACTCGCTCGGGAATCGTCACCGAGTCACGAAAACGCAGCAATTCGCCGCGTTGCGGCCCGTCACCGAGGATCACCAAGGTGGTGTCGTCACGTGTGGTTCCGAGCAATTCGGCAGCCCAAATCAGATCGCGATAGCGTTTCTGAGGCCACAGCCGACCGACGGCCAAGATCAGCTTTCGATCGAGCGGGACCTGCAAACGAGCAAACGCTTCGTCACGCTCGATACGTTTTCCTGATCGCGGTTCGATACCATTGGGGATGACACAAAACTTGTTGCGATCGATCCCGTGATCGGCATAGAAATCGACCACCCCGGTGCTGTTGGTGGTTATCGTATCGGTGATTTTTGCGAGCCGGCGATCGACCCAAAAATGGGATTCGGTTTTCCAGGGATCGACACATCGCTCGCTAGCCATGATCGTCGGGACACGAGCGAATCGAGCGGCAGCGCGTCCGAAGCTATTGGCCGCAAAGATCCAGGTGTGAACGACATCCGGTTTCAAACGGACCAGTTCACGCCGCAGACGAAACAGTGCCGTCGGATCCGCTTTAAATCGTTTGCCGATCACGGTGACCGGGATCCCGGCGGCGCGCAGCGATTCGCTACGCGGGCCATCACGAGTCAGCAGGATGACGTGAACATCAAACGCGTCGCGAGGCAGATTCTCGGCTAACAAACAGAGTTGTTTTTCGGCGCCGCCCCGATCCATCGTTGGAATCACTAATGCGATTCGTCGGCTCATGAAGCAGTCTCGATCGAATTAGAATCTGTGGCGATCCGCGATTTGCCGTTGGATTTTTCTTGAACGACACGCGTCATTAAATCGATATAGGCTTCGATCGCCTTGGTTTGCGGACGCGATCGAACCAGGTCACGGCGGAGCTGCAGTGCACGCTGTTTCGCTTGCGGCATGTCATCGAGAGTACGGCGGATGGCGACGCGAAGTGACTTGGATTTGCCCGGCGAGAACCATGCTACGGCTTCGTCCTGTGGATCGTCCGGTTTGTCCGACGGTGCTGCCGAGGCGATTCGTTTAATCGGTTTGCCGATTGGGGTGAGTAACGAACGCAGCTCCGCGATCTCCGCTGCCACAATCGGTATTGCCGCAGAAACGGCGGAGGGCAAGCCGAAATCGAGACCTTGCCGATCCCCATGCACGAACACATCCGCTGCGATCATCAAATCGGTCGTGTCGACAAACGAGCCAGGCATGGCAATCGAATTCCGCACGCCGTCGGCACGCAAAAAATCGTACAACGATTGACGTTCGGGACCGTCTCCCACAAACCAAAACCGCAAATCGGGGCGATTCGCGATCAGCGGACGCGCGGTGGAAGCCAACCACTGCATCGCCCCGTTTTTTTGCATCCGGCCGGTGCAGAGCACCACCTCGGATTCGGGCCGGGTGGTCAGGTCCGAATTGACGGCGGCCAAACGGTTGCGGGCCGCAGCCCGATTGTCTTCGAGGTTATTGACGCTGCTGGTAAATCCAATTTCGATTCGGTGCAGCAAGGATTGGGGAAAGCCTTGGGCGATCATCAACCGCTCGGCAGCCGCGTTTTTGACAATGATCGCGTCGGCCTCTTTCGCGGTCGCTGCACAACGACGGGCACTTCGCGAGGATTGCCACCACGCGGGATCACTTTCGTCACCCCAACCTGCGGAAACCAGCACCGAGGCGATACCGGCGGCCGAGGCCGCTTCGACGACCGCCTGCGATTCTTCGCGAATCGAATCGGCCAAAATCAAATCAAACGATTCGCTGTGTTCTTTCAGCCAAGTGGTCAAATGACGCACGTAACGCCCCATCGACCAATCGCTGCGTGGAGCCGCAGCGGGTCGGTGCACTGGAATTTCACGAAAGTGAAAATGCTCGGGCCATGAGGCCGCATAGCGGGGCGTCACCACCTCGACATGCACCCCGCTGCGATAGAGATCGGTTGCTAACTGAGCCAAAAAACCGGCAGCATCAAACGAGGCATGAGGCCAGAAATGCCGCCCCACCAACAAGACTCTCAGCGATCTCGCATTGGGCAGAACACTCACGGTTGCGATTCCGATGCTGTGGCCTCGATCTCGTCAGGTTCAAGCACAGCCAAGTAGGGAAGATTGCGATACATATCTAAATAGTCTAATCCGTAACCGACCACAAATTCGTCCGGAATCTCAAAGGCCACAAAGTCGGGTCGCATCGCGACGGAGTGTTCACGTTTTTTGTGCAGCAGCACCGCCGTTTTCACCGTCGTGGCTCCCGAATCGAGCATCATCTGCTGAAGCCGATCCAGTGTCTTCCCGGTGTCGAAAATATCGTCCACGAGTAAGACGTCACGGCCGGCGACATCGATCATCATGTTCGAATCGACCCGCAGCTCGCCCGATTTTGTCCCCCCACGATAGCTCGATGCTTGCACAACCCCAACCCGTTGAGGCATCGAAAGTCGGCGAATCAGATCGGCAAACAACACCAAACTGCCCGTCATCACGGCGATCACGGTCAAATGTCGCTGGTTGCCGTAGAAATCGTCAATCTCGCTCGCCAGACGCAGAACGCCCTCGTTCAATTTCGTTTCGTCCAACAAGACTCGCATAACACCATTCCTAGTGGCAAAGGAAGCAATAACAGATGGCAACTTGGGAAGTTTAGGGGCAGATTGCCTTTGAATCGAGATCGATCGAACGAAACAATTGCAATGAGTCGAAAAAGAAAAGACCGGCGGAGGGGCACCATGGACGGAGCCTCATTTGTCGCAGCTCTCTCTTTTCCAGGGATTACCCCCGCTGTGCCAAGCAACGCAGCGGTGTGTCATCCCCCCGATTCGACCGTGATTTGACCATCGAATGACAAATTCTCAACGCCTGGAAACTGTCCGAAGCCGTCTGTGCCAATGGATCGACGACCAGAGCACCGATGCGGGTCAAGAGTATGAGCCCGCAAAGGTGTTGTCAGAGTCGCTGCTGATTCGTGACGGTTTCTTCTGTGGACGCTGTTTTCGCACCGAAGCGTTTCGAGCGGTTTGGTTTATCGAAGAAGACGAGCTAAAAATCTATTCCAATTCAGGCACATTGGAATGCGTCTTTACAGGTCAGGAGATTGATCAGGTCGAAGAAATTCAGTCGGCCGATGAATCGATCATCCGAATGCCCGAGCGAGTCGCCGAAGTCGCCGAAGTTACTGAAAACGAAGCTCCAATGCGGCGTGCGGCGTAGTTTCCGCATCGTTGACTCGGTCGCCGCCACCGGTGAGCGGCGAATTCGATCACAGCCTGTGCGTGGTTTGGGGTGGTGAACGCAGCCATTTGGCGGGCTGCCAAATCGGTCTAGACGCTCGCCCGCTTTCTAACCTAGAACCGACAACGCGTGCGAGGCTTGGACGCACCACGGAAAAGATTCAGCAAACAAACTAGGGATGGAGAGTTGGAATGAACGTAAATTTCTTTGAATGGCTGCGAGACGGCGTCCGCCAATCGGTGCTGTTGGGCGTAAGCGATGCGATCGAGCAAATCGGAACGCCAACCGACAGCGACGATTTGCACCCCAATGTCGCGGCACTTTTGGCGACCGACACCGGAACGACCAAGGGAACGCGTGGCAAAACGACCGCCGCCAACAAAAAACGGCTTGGCAAGTCGCTCAAAGACATGAACTCAAGCGACGCTGCCTAAGATCCTTCTGCGTAAGATCCCCCGCCTAAGATCACCGCGTTTGAGCATTCACGCGGCAGCGAAACGTGACGGTAGTGGGACAACTTGGCTTGGCGGCCAGCGTCAGTTGTCCACCCACTAAATCCGCACGTCCTTTCATCGACCGAATCCCAAAGCGGTCCGACGAAACCTGTTGGGGGTCGAAACCGACCCCGTTGTCCTCGATCACGAGGGTCAACGTATGATCCTCGACATTGGCGGCGACGCGAACCTCCGTCGCCTTGCCATGACGAGCGGCATTGCGAATTGCTTCGATCGTGATGCGATAGGCCGCCGTGGCAACGTCTTCGGGCAACGTCGTGGCGGCGTCGGTAATTTCCCAGCGGATCGCAGTCCGGCGCTGTGCTGCATCATCGAGAATCCGCGTCAACGTTTCCGCAGCCGCGACGGACCACGTTTGATGCTGCAGTTCGGCGGGGTAGGCCGCCCCGAGAATTTGACGCCCTGTCTGTAACGCCTGGTCGACCCACTGCGTTATTTTTTCGAGCTGTTCGCGGCGCTGAGTCGCCACGGGATCCGAATCGTTTGACTGCTCACTATCGTGCCGATCGATCAAGTTATGCAGTCCGGCCGAAGCCCCAAAGATCAACGGCAGCAACGCGTCATGAATCTCATGTCCGATCGCCGCTCGCTCGGCCTCGATCAGACGTGAATTTTCCAGCCTCAGATCGTCGCCTGGTTCAAAGTCGGCAGCGCTCAACCAAACCAACCTTTCTTGTCGAAGCTAGCCATCGCCTTCTCTTCGCCCTCTTGAATATCAAAAAGCTTGTTCAGCTTGGTGATCTTGAAGACCTCCATCACATTGGGCGAGACTTCACAAAACTTCAAACTCACCCCTTGCGCCTTGCAACTCTTATTGAGCATCACCAATTTGGTGATCATTGCAGAGGACATGAACGAGACGCCACGAAAATTGAGCAGCATCTTTTTGTGAACCGCTTGAGGGACCGACTCTTGAAGTTCGCGTCCGACCTGCTCGATGCGTTGACTATCAAGAATCTTGCTGTCGGTAAACCCAACCAACAGAATATCATTAACTACTTGGGTGGTGATCGCCGACATACAGTGCTTTCGAAGGATGGAAGGGCGGAAAGCGGGTGCCCGCCGGTTGGCGGTTTCCCCTAATAGATTATCACCCGAAACCGCTGCTGGCAATTCACCCAAACCAAGCAAGCGACGCGGAAAAGCGATTAAACGAGCGACACCGGATGCGGGCGTCGGCATCCGCACCATCGGCGATTCTGTGGTGTTGGCTAAGAGTCGAAATCGTCAAGTTGATCGACCAGGGCGTCCAGATGCTCGGAAGAGATAGAGTGGTTTGCCGCACGCGTGAGCGGTCGGGGCGACGGGTTCGCGTTGCCATCGTGATTCTCGGCCATGCCCTCCTTCTTGGGACTTGCTCCTTTTTGGGGACTCGCGTCCTTTTCTGGACTCGCCCCCTTTTCAGAACTCGCCCCCTTCGCGGACCGTGGCAACGAGGATGCTACCCGTGGTGGGGTCACAGCGGCGTTGGACGATCCCAGCGACAGCGAGAACGTTTTCACTTGCTTGCTGGCATGCAGCCGCAGAATCGATTCACGCAGTGTCTTGGCGTCGGCGAATTGACGCAGATCAAATGCATAGACTCGCCGCGATCGAATCGCGGGATCGACCACCGCGTCGGGATCATCCGGGTGCGGCCCGCGAACCGCATCCATGCCCAACGAACGCATCGCCTGGCATGTTTGCGAAGCCGTTTGCCAATCCAACACCACCATGTCGCCCGTGATCGACTCGAGCGTGAGATGATCGGTCGAAGAGATCGAGATCGTTTCGAGACGGTTGACCAATGTCAGATCAATTTCAGGCAACCCCAACATCTCGCCCAGCACCGCATCGACACTGCACCCGGCAACACCACGGCCGGCCTGTGACTGCGTGCTTGCCGGGTCGGAATGATCGGCGGACTGCAGATCAAGAGTTGGGGGCGATTGAACGATCACGACGGTCAAGCGAACGGGCATACTGTTGTCTCCGAGATGTTTCTATCAAGTCGTAAAGGTCAAACCAAAGATCTCGCAGATTGGTTTGCGGTCCCAGCGAACGGCGATCCAGTTCTTGTCGCACTTGCGTTTGCTCGGATTCTGCGAGCGAGGCAATCAACCATTCCGTCAACGCGATAATCTGGTCTGAATTCAATGTCGTGTTTCGCAGCGTCGCAAAACCGCGATGTTGTCGATGACTCGTGGCCAACACGGTTTGGCCACAACGTTTCGCTCGTCGCCGGATTCGGTAGACCGACCACCACGATAATTGCTCGAGCCCATCAATGATCAACAACCCTTCGGGGCGGGCCTCACGCTGCTTTGCGGCCACCCACTTTGCCATTTTCCAAGCATGAACGAGACGCTCGGCGATAGCGGCAAACCACCTGCGAGTCGATGCATCATCCGGTGAAAGAGATTGTGGCTTTGCATAGTGTTGGTGTTCGGGCTGATGCAGTTGCACTTCGACAAGTTTGGCGAAGTGGTTTGAGAGCCTCGGCACGAGCTCGCGAATCAAGGTCGATTTTCCCGATCCATGCGGTCCCACGATCAGCTGGAAAGGGGCATCGCAAATCCGCCGAATCAAGACATCCAGGATAGGGGCATCCAAGAGAGGCTCGACATCCTCCTGCGGATCGAACCGATACTCGATTGCCCCGGGACGAACGATGCGGGTGCAAAACGGATTGGAGGGCTGAAAATCCACCGCCGTGTCTGCGGCTTAGTAACGCTTCGCGCTTGAAGCGGTTGCCAACCGGCTCGAGCGACTGTGGTGAACGAAGCCCTTTTTCAGATCCAACGGTTTTTTGACGTCGGTGGGCAGTGGAGACTGCTTCGTTCCGTCCTGGTTCGTCATCTCACATCCCAGCGGAGCATTGGCTCGCAGCCGGTTGGACACCAAATAGAACGGTTGTTCGCTAACGGTTTCACGGGCGCCGGCGACAAACAATCGCAGACGCAGACACCAACACACCCGGATCAGATGGCCATGATAGCTCAGCGGTGTGTAGGGCAATTTACACGACAACGACTGGGTATCGGCGAGCCCGGCCTGACGCAATTGATGTTCATCGAGACGGTGGAAGTGATGAACGTGCAGATCTTCGTCGCCTTTGCCTTCGGTATGCCAAAGCACGGAAATCTCGACGCCTTGCACTTGATCGAGCGGCACTCGGGAAATTCGCCAGCGCGCTGTCAATTGATCCCCCACCTCGTAAACCGCATCATCCCGACACAACGAAACATTTACCGCGGGTTGCGTTTCGGTGGCAATCCGGGTGGATGAACGATGACGGGGAAACTTCGGCAGAACGATGGCCAAGGGCGTGACTCTCCGGAAACGACGATCTTCCAGCGAATTGCATTGTGAGAACCGACAAAAGAATGCATGACGTTCTCGGGAAGCTCGATGGCTAATTGTTGTTCCCAAGGGGTCTGTGGGTCAACCGCAACGTCTCGCTGATTTAAGATTACTTGGCTAAACGCTTCGTATTTTTCCACCCTTACGTCCGTCCCTTGGCGGTAAAACGTCTCTTCCTCGCAACATAATAAAATTTTTAATCGGCGAAGTTTTAACCGTCCCATTTGGCAGACATAGACTCGATAATCGTCTCCGGGGACCAACGGGTGATGGCTGATTTCCACAATCGTCGCCCCAACCCCTGCAATCCGTCGCACTTGGGCGATGAACGATCGGAATGCCCAAAGCCCAATTCCGCCTAGCGGTAACAGCAAAAATGTCAAGATATGACGGGGGCGGTCGTAATAAATCCCCGAAACGACCACGGCTAACAAAACGAACCAAACGGTATTCCACAACAACGACAACATCGCGGGGCCCAAGACACCGCCATCATCTGGGTTGGACATTGCCAAACGATAGGTCAACCGTTCGCCGGGACTGTCGGTCAACAGCCGGCCTTGTGGGACACTGGGCAATTTCGAGTCGTCGTCCGCAGATGGACCAATGATTTCGATCGTACCGCTGCGACTCGCGTTAGCCGATCGACGTTCGTGGCTAGTCCCTAAACTGCTCAGCCGGATCAGCAATCCGCCACCACCACTGGCGATCGCGGCCAGCGAGAGAATGCCAAACACCCAAAAGCTAAGCGAGCTGGAAAGGGTCTCAGTCGACCCTTCGAGTGCCTGCTCGGGGGCAAACCGAGCGATCATGACTACCGAAATCCCAAATACGCCCAGCAGAAACAGCGAAACATAGAAAACCGCTTCGCCGGCCAACCCGCTGAGCGCATGCCCTAAACGCCGCTTGCCCCGCTTCTTGCTCCATGGCTTTGGGAATCGGGGCATAAGTGGCTACGAAACCGCCGCAGTGACTTCGCGACCGGGACGATAGAAACCCAGCTCTTCGAGTGCGGCATACACTTCTTCGAGCGTCTTTTCGCCAAAATTGCTAATCCCCAACAACCGACGTGGGGTGGCATTCAAAAGATCGCGGACCGTCAAAATCCCCGTCTCTTCCAAACAATTAGTCGTTCGAACCGAAAGCCCCATCTCCGCAATACTGAGGTCCAATCGTTCGCGGCGAAGGCGTGCTTCCTCTTCCGCTCGGCTTAATGGAATACGTGTCATTGTCTTCAACTCCCTTTTTCAACAAATTGCCAACAAAATGCGTCCACACCCAATCGCAGAGTTTGCCGTTTGCGATACACAAACGAAGCCCCTTGATTCTGGGTCGAGATATTAGGCAATCCCGCGACGCAAAGCAAACGTCTTCGCGAAAATTTCGTGAGCAATTTTCGAGCAAAAATGCTAGCAAAGAGAATTGTGCGTCCAGCCGTTGGGGTTAGTTACGGGGCAGCGTCATCGGTTCGGAAAAGTCCAATTGACCATCCAACGATGGACTTGTTTCGGACGTTGCAGACGGCTGCGACGGTCGGGGAACAAAAATGCGACTCGATTCAAGCGTCTCGGACACATCGTCGCTCGCCGCCGGAGTGGGCACCCCGGGGGGCGAGGGAAGCATCTGGATGTCCGAACGAAACGACGAGGAGGGCTCGAGGTCCGAAAGCGACTTGGGTTCTGAATCCGAAGGGAAGGATTGATTTTGCCACGATTCGGGCGACAACATGACTTCTTTACCGAACGGTTGCCGCGCCATCGGGACACCGATCAAGCCCGGGGTCACCGGAGCGATCGTGCTGATCGTTTCGGGATGGGGGCAAGGCGTTTGGCACTTGCAGCAGCGATCACAGGTTTGCGTAGCCTGCCAAAACATCAACTCTTCAAAAAAGGTACGGCTGGCGACATAGATCCGGTCACCTGGCTGCAATTGGTAATTGGTCGCGGTGTCGCCCATTTGAGTGATTTCTCGATAGCAAACCGGCAGCGTCACACGGCAGGAATGGGATGAGGTCGGCCGCGCGAGCAAAAGTTTGCAAGGAGCTGCATCGCTGGTCAAACCGCCCGCCGCCAAAATGCCATCCAGCACCGTTTCGTAGCCGGTCAGCGGATAGCTGCCTGGCGAATTGACTTCGCCGAGCACATAGAACCGGTGCATCGCTTCGAGCAGACGGATATTGATCTTGGTTTCCTCTTCGCCTTCTTCGACCAGTGTCTGTTCCACGAGGGCTTCGGCGTCTTCGAGCGTCAATCCGGCCACGACGACGCGGCCATAGCCCCCGAGATCGATGCTGCCATCGGTCATCACCCGCTGATCCGCCGGCAATCGTACATCACTGTCGAGTTTCACGGTTTCGATCAGCAACACGTCACCGGGTTCGAGGTAATGAGCTTCGACCACGGTTCGATTGAGTTCTCGCGGCAATTTTGCCGGACTGGGTGACCGCTTCAAAACCTCTTCGGTTTGCTTGGTCAGATAGTGCCCGGTGGGAAACAGCGAAAGTCCCAAAGCGCTGCAACCAGCCAACGGCATTAGCAGAACGGCAACGAGGAGTGTTCGGAACATGGTGGGTAGGCCCCGGGGCAAGATTAAAATCGACTTTATTGGTCCAGTCGGTTTTATCGTCCTAACAAGAGGGGCATCGCCGATGCAATTGAGATGCTCGTGAATTTCTACGTAAACGCTAAGGTTTCACAGATTTCGCGTGCAATGCCCCAGCGGTGCTGGCCCCAGCGGTGATGGCCTTGTGGTTTCCGATTAAAGCCATCGACTTTCGTAGCGACACGTTTCGCGTGCCAACGTGGATGGCTTGGGGATGGCTAATTCTGGCCTTGGAACGGGTTTTCCGAGCCAAAGACGGCACAATTCAGCCCCAACACCTCGCTGACGATGTAACGGGCTACTTCGTCACGCAGCGTCGCGAGCGGCCGCAACCTCAATTTGGGGTCGTAAAGAGTGCCCGCAACGTCGACATAAATGGTGCGGTTGCTGAGCAGTTGATTGATGCGAATAAAAAGGGCGACCGGCGAAAGCGAGGTAAACGAGGCGATTTGCAAATAGACTTCCATCAATTGGCTGGTCTGGAAATTGCCGGTCGAGATCACCGCCTCGACATCCATTCGCAGATTATCTAACTGCACGTAGCCATCGGCCCAGACCTTGAGTTGGGGGCTACTGAGGACAAATTCATCGATCCGGGCGCGGCCACGGGTGATGGTTCCATCGAGCCGACCGTCCTCGATTCGGATTCCGGCCAGCGGAACCGCTCCGAGAAATCGCTGAGCCTCGCTTAGCCCTGGAATCGCCGAGGCTTGCGAGCCATCCAGTTCGGTGGAAAAGGATCCGCGAAGATCGTCGCTACTGGCAATCGCTTCGCCGCCCAGCGACAACTTCCCGCGGACTTGGCCGTTGGCATACGAAAAGCTTCCGCCCCCTGCGTCCGCGATAAACTTGGCAAAATTAACACGCTCAAACGACCATTGGCTGGTCATATCGAAACGATTGGGGCGATAGGACGATTTGAGCTTCGCGACACCTCGCAATCGGCCGCGAGCGACTTCGCCATGAATCGAAGAAAACGAGGCATCCCATTGGCCGCTGCCGAGCGAGTAGGAAGCGAGCAATCCACTATTGGCGTCGCCGACGGGAATGCCTGCGACCACCGCATCGTGTGCCTGAACGGCACCTCGCGCCCGAATCGATCGTCCCCCTGACACATGAAATTGGCCGGACAATTTCCCTTCGACAAAATCAGCAACGGAATCCGACAGCAAGCGAATCGAGGGGGAAGCATCCACCGCGGCGACCTGGACATCAATGTGTCCGTCGTTCTCCAGCAAGTCCCATTGGCCGCGCGCCGTGATCCGGCCTCCGGCGTAGATTCCTGCCACCTTATCGACATCGACACTGCTGCCCCGCGTGCGTAGTTCGATTTCCAAACGATGAGTAATTTGCACTGACGCAAGCGACAGATGGTCGAGCTGAATTTTCGCGGTCGATCGCAGCGGAGCATCCTGCTGTGATGAATCCAATGCTCCATCCAAATCAATTTCGGCCGACACCAAGCCACGAAGTTGGCGAAAGCGGGGCGCCAACCACGATCGCTGAGGCAGCACCGCGACAAGCCGATCGATGCGAATGCGATTGACCGACAAACGGATTTGCGAGGGGCGTTGCCACAGATCTTGCCATGTCATGTCGGCGGTCACGTCGGATTGCGTTTCCACTTTGACATCGCCTCCGAACAGATTCCCGTCGGCAGTGAGTTTGAGGGCATCGTCGGATTTTGAAATCACGAGATCCATCTGTCCGATATCCGCATCGCCCACCTTGATCGAATCTAGTTGAATCTGAACATCACCGCTTTGGTCCGCCAATCGGCTCCAATCGCCTGCGGGAAGTGTCCAATCGATCTTGCCCGAGGAACGTGCGGAAAGAACCACATCGGCGAGCGAAAACAGCTGCGCGTTCACATTGGGCGATAGTCCTCGCCAATTCAAGTTCAATGTGCTGCTGTCCTGTTTATCGAGTGCCACGGAGGCCTCGCCAGAAATCTCGCCACCAAATAGATGGGCGTCAATTTGCGAAAGCACCCAGCGGCGATCCTGCAACGTGTAATTCGCTCGCACGTCTTGCACGATCAGATCATCGCGCGGTGGACTGCTGCTTGCACCGGCGGGCTCGAGTTTCAAGTGCTGCTGATCAAACTCGAACGCATGTTCGATTAAACCAAGCTGCACCCCCGCGATACTTAAACGGGGCGATGCCACACGCCCGGCCATCGTCCATTTCTGCTGTGCCAATTCGCCAGTCGCGGTCGCGTCCAGATCAACTTGGCCTGCGGCGAATCGATTTGCGTTTGCTCCGGCAAGCTGCGCCAACACATCCAAGGGCAGATCATTCGCGCGAATTGCAAACGAAAACCGCTGCTGCCGTTCCAGTTCGATCCGCCCCTGCAGCGAAGCGGATAGATCCGCCGACTCGGTCGAACGGATCTGCAAGTCATTGGCCATCAACACGCCATCGGCGATCGAGATCGATGCCGATGGAATATCTAACGGCAACGCATCACCGCGAGCCAAAGCGTCAATTCGCAATTGTGTCTTCGCATTCCAACTGCGGATTTCGCGAATCGTTCTCAGGGGTGCCCGAAACTGAATCTCGCCCGACACCACACCATGCAGCGGTTGTTGATCCCCGACGGATTGAATGGCCAGAATCAATTCATGCAGCGGCTGGATCGCCACCGCTTCGGTCGTGATCGAGGCATCGATTTCACCGAGCGGCGACAACTGTAGCGTGGCCGAACCACTGACGGTACCACCACGTGAGCGGTTTACTTGACGCGACCGCTGCGGACCGGCTGCGTCGATCAGACGACCTGAAATTTTGTCGACCGACATCACGCCGTCGGCGATCTGAACATGCGTCTGGAAATCTTCGAGCACCAATTGCTCTAATTTCAACCGCGGCGAGCGGACGAGGCCCTCGAGTCGATATTTTTTGGTGTCGGTCAGGGCATTGAGCGGGACCGAGACGTTCAGATTGACCGAAACGGTCCCCTCCATCTCGATCGGAACCCCAACTCCCAATGTGTCCAGACGTTCATTAAGCCGTTTGACATCGACGGAATCAAAATTCCAAGAGGTGGTCCAATACCGCGTATTGTCTTTTGCCGCCGCCGCCGGTTTTGGCCCCGCAGCGGGCGGAGCTTGAGCGAAAACATCGGTTCCGCCCCCCCATGCAAGCAATACTCCCAGCATCCCGGCAAACGAGATCCATCGAGCGAGAGCGTATTCGGCTGGTCGCAACATCATGGTGAAAGAGGTCTTGCGGGTGAGTGACAGATTTCGTTCCCATTGATCTAGATCGGAAAACAACCCGAAAAAAGCCAACGTTCCTGTGCGAAACCCTCGGATCCGTTCCCCCGCCGGTGCAAAAACAAGACCAACTTTGATTTTACTGAACGTCATTCAGCCGCCGTGGCGGCGGGGACAAAATCGGAGTCTTTCGCAGCAATCGGGGTTAAAAACCCGTCAATATGGGGATAGAAGGGTCATGACGGGCAACGACAACGAAGCGATTACACGGATTGGTTGCCAGAGTTTCCGGCGTCCTAATCAGTATATTTCGAGCTTCGGGCTTGGGAGAAAAATCCCGCCAAGCTATACATAGGGGTGAATCGGATAGCGCATGCGTACGACTGTGTCGGTAAGCTACACTGAGTCAGCCTAGTCGATACCTCCAATTCAAAAGCAAATTCCTTCCGGAATGCTATCCAAAATTCGACGATATCACATTGTTTTGCTGGATTCGCGCGGATCACGTTTGATGCGACCACTGAGCTCCTATCACGAGTTTCTCGTAAGCTGCCAACGCTCCACCCTGCTGCTGCGACCAACCAAAACACTACAAAACACACAAAATTCTACCCAAACAGTTATCCATGAGATCTGATCACTGGAACTTTCTTGCCAATCTCCTGGGCACATCTGGCTCAAGCGATTCCCCAAAAAAGAAAACGTCTTCTCCCAAACCGTCTGTCGCTTCTACGGAATCCGAAAAAAACAAATCCGAGTCATCGAAGCCCGCTTCCTCACTCGATTCGGACGCGGACGCAAAAAAAAACTCCGATGGGGGGAATGGCCCGCAACGACGCAGTGCCCCGAGCCCTGTCAGCACGAGCCCTGTCAGCAGCGAAAAGTCGGGCGATAGTCCGAAAAGTGTGGAAGACGTGCTCGATGCCTTGCGTTCGCCCACTCCACCCCAAAAAATTCCTGGATTCGGCCCTCCCAAGAAAACGGAATCGGTAGCCAAGCCGGCGGCAGAGCCAAGTCGTGCGGCGGAAACGGCCCCCAAAAAATCGTTCCAAGATCGTCCTCGCAATCCCGTCGGGACTGCCGGTTTGCAAGAGAAATCCAAGCCGGCCGGATTGGCTGACGAACCTGAAAACGACGACAAGGACAGTGCTTGGGGCAGCCTCGCCAACCAATTAGGCGTGGCCGTTGACGATGATTTTGCAATTGAGCGAGAATCCAAGCCCAAGGCCGAGGCTCGTCCCGAACGCACCCCATCTGAAAAACGCGAACGCGATCTCGAGCCTGCCCCGACAGCAAAACGAAGCGGTTTTGGCACCGGTCTCGGTTTGGATGCCTCCGAGAGCGACGACGCCGGCGACATTGACGACAGCTTTGGTGCACCGCGTCGCGCAAAACCGGCTGCCGAAACAAAGCCCGCTGGCGAAAACCGAGAGCGATCGAGCGAATCGGCAAAGCGTCCATCGCGGGCTCGCGACAGCGAAACCACTGCGGAATCAGGCGGCAAATTCATCTCGAAAAAGTCTTCCTTCGAAGACAAAGACTCCGAGCGAAGCGAGCGTGGGCCGCGTCGCCGTGGTCGCCGCCGAGGCGTCCGCCAACGGATTACCGAAGAAGAACTCGAACGTAGCGAAGGCTCCGACGACCGCTCCGACGACGCTTCCAAAGCAGGATCTCAAGCAGCTCGCGAAGACCAGCCTCGTCGTGGCGACGAAGGCAGCCGATCACGATCAGGACAAGCTGCCGACAGCAGTGACGATTCGGGACGTGAACGCGGAGGCCGCGATCGCGGAGGCCGAGGTCGTTCGTCGCGCGATTCCTCTTCTCGGGATTCCTCGACTCGTGATTCTTCCTCGCGTGATTCACAGCGTGGTCCCGCCGGCGAAGGTGGCCGCCGCCAACGAAGTGCAGCGAAAGTATCGGATGAGTCCAGCAACCGCTCCGATCGCTCACGCTCGGATCGTGGCCGCAATACAAACCGCGATACTGACGAGATTGGCTTTGGTGCCAATCTGTTTGTTGACGACATCGACGATGATGAACTGCTGATTGACGACCAGGACAGCGAAGACACCTCGCCCAAGTCAGGTGACGCCGCTGCGGATCGTGACGAAGATGCCCCCCGACCTCGCTCGCGACGTCGAGGCCGCCGTGGCGGACGGCGTGGACGCAATCGCGATGAGTCCAGTCGCAGCGAAGACGAAGTAAAAGATGTCGACAGCGATGACGCTGCGGACACCTTCGGCGAACTCCCCTCGTTCGTCGACGATCTTGAAGACGACGATGAAGCGGAAGCGATTCGTCGCGAAAAATCGCGTTCACAATCGGGCCGTGGATCACGTGGAAACCGCGATTCCAAGGGACGAGACTCTGCAGATTCAGACAGCTCGTCGGACGCCCCATCACGTTCGCGTGGCCGGGGTCGGCGAAACGAGTCTGCGGCGACTGGATCCGCGGATCGCCCCAGTGCTCCGACATGGCTTGAAACGGTCAGCATCCTGGTGGATGCCAATGTGGAAAACCACAAAAAGACGCCCGCTCGTGGCGGCGGTGGTGGCCGAGGACGTGGCGGCAAACGCCGCTAATGAGTCGAGCCCAAAAGTAAGACCGTCGCTGAGACAGCACCGGCCGCCGCGTTTGCAGCGGCCATTGTTTGCAGCGGCCATTGTTTGCAGCGGTCTTGCCGTGCAGCGGCTTGAGGCATGCGGCAGGCTCTTCGAGGCTACTGCTGTGCGACAACCTAGAAATCCCTAGGGCCCTAGAAAGCCTTAGGGCCATGCGACATGGACGCGGCAACCAGCGTCCTTTTTGCCGTGAACGAAACGCCGCGAACAACAAACGGGGCCTCATCGCCCTCGCCCTCGACCCGTCTCGTTCTCGACTCGAAAAACGAACTCAGCACTTTTCCTGAGGGACGGTTCCCAACCGACCGTTTTTCTGTCAGAATCACGCGTCCTCGGTGAAACGAATTGTGTCCGAAAGTGGCGACCCTTGCGATTGTGAATCGTGAACCTGGTCAGGCCTTAACTGGAGCAGCCATAAGCGGTGTAGCTCTGTGTGAGGGTCGCCTCTTTCGGACATAACGTTTCACCTCAACGCGTTCCGCTCTTGAAACGTTTGGCACACTAACAAACGCAAGACGCTTGCTCGCGACGCGTTGAAAACTCATTACGCGAACGCTTTTGCCCCGCACCATGTCTGAGTCTTCCGGTCAGCAGAACGCCTCCCCCCAAGACTCGTATGTGGTGGTCGCGCGGCGTTATCGCCCTCGCGCCTTTGACCAACTGGTGGGCCAAGACCACGTCGGCCGCGCGTTAAAAAATGCGATCGACACCAACCGCGTCGGACACGCCTATCTGTTCACCGGTGCCCGCGGAGTCGGCAAGACGTCCACGGCTCGAATTTTCGCCAAAGCACTCAATGATCCGTCAGGCCCCACCGCCACGCCGGACAACAGCACCGATGTGGCGCAAGCGATTGACTCGGGCGAAGACGTCGATGTGATCGAAATCGACGGTGCCAGTAATCGCGGGATTGACGAGATTCGCTCGCTGCGAGCGAACGTGGGTGTACGCCCGAGCCGCTCGCGGTACAAGATCTACATCATTGACGAAGTTCACATGTTAACCGGCGCGGCCTTTAACGCGCTGCTGAAAACGCTTGAGGAACCGCCCGAGCATGTGAAGTTTATCTTTTGCACGACCGACCCCGAAAAACTTCCCATCACGGTGCTCAGCCGTTGCCAACGGTTTGATTTCGCGCCGGTCGAAGTCCCCAAGATCGTCAATCGCCTTCGCGAAATCGTGCACGCCGAAAACGCGGAAGCAGACGATAAAGCGCTCGAACTGATCGCTCGACGCGCAGCCGGTTCGATGCGAGACAGCCAATCGCTGCTCGAACAAGTCCTTAGCTTTAGCGATGGCAATCTGACTGCCGAACAAGTGCACGCGATGCTTGGCACCGCTGACGACGAGCGACTGCACGCACTCGCCAAAGCGATGGCCGAGCGGGATGCCGCCGAGGTAATCCGGCAACTCGATGCGGGGATCGACGCGGGGGTCGACGCAGGTCGCTTGGCCGAGCAACTGCTCGCTTATTTCCGCGATTTGATGGCCGTTGCTGTCGGCTGTGACGCCACCCTGATGCGACACACCTCGACGGCCCTCTACGACGAACTCAAAGAGCTCGGCGAACGCTGGGGACTGCAAACCGTATTGGCGGTGGTTGGACTCGTCGACCAAACGCTGGTGCGAATTCGCCACAGCGTCTATGCCCGCGTTTTGCTTGAAGCCACCGCGATCCAAATCTGCAACCTGCCTGACCTTCAGCAGATCGCCGACTTGGCTGCCGCTGCCGATTCGATTGCGGCATCGCCAACTCATCGCGGCTCGGCGGGCGAAAAAAAAAACATAGTAGCTAACGCGGCTCCGCCTGCACGCACTGCCGACACCGCCCCCTCGCGTCCTGCGCCCGCAACGGCGACAGCCCCCACAGCGACGCCGGTCGCCGCCACTCAAGAACAGGCAGCCCCGTCCACCACAGCCAGCCACGCGAGCTCGGCAAGCCAGCCCAACCCGCCGGCGGAAAGCAGCGAAACACCGACGCCGACGGCACCTGCGACCGCCGTGGTCTGGAATCAAGCCAACGCCGAACGCATCTGGCAAGAAGCGATATCGACGGTCGAACCGATGACCGAAACGCTGGCGCGTGCGGTGCAGCGAGTGGTTGCCGAAGAGGGCAAACTGCGGCTCGTCTTCCCCGGCGAGTCCAAGCTTGCGTACAGCCGCTGCGAAAGCCCCCAACATAAGACACCGCTCAATTCCGCAGTGGCAAAATTGGCGGGGCGTGACATCACCCTCGAACTGCAATTGGCGGCTCCGAAACCGGTGCAAGCCAAAGCGGCGCCGGTCGAGCCGGGCAAAGCGCGAATGTTACGCATGAAAGAGATCGAAGCCAACGCGATGGTGAAATCGATCGTCGAGGTCTTTGACGCCGAGATCGTCAAAATCGAAAAGCCACGCTAGCCGCTTGGGCGCCAGCCCCATTTCCGGAGAGGTATCTACAGTAACAGCCGAAAGCTGGCCGCTCGGACAAAACGTTACGCCAACAATTCGATTAGCGAACGCTGCAATTCTGGCGAACTCGACACACAAAATCGCGGCTTCCAATCGTCGAATTCAGATCCGTCATAAGCGGTCACTGAAGCTCCGGATTCACGAGCAATGACGATTCCTGCAGCGGCATCCCACGAGTGCACACAGGTGGCCCAATAGCCATCGAGCCGGCCATCGGCGACGTAACACAGATTCAACGCACAGGAACCGAGTCGACGCAGTGCGCGAGTTTTCTCCAGCACGCGAACGAAACGGGCCACATCGGGTGAATCCCCCTTCACGCCCGCAGGAAAACTGCACGCCATCATGCTGTCGTGAAGATCTTGTTGACCACTGACATGCATGGAGCGACCGTTGACAAACGCTCCGCCGCCATCGACCGCGGTAAACATCTCGTCACACACGGGATCATAAATGACGCCGAGCCGCATTTTTCCAGCGGCATACAACCCGATCGAGACCGCAAAACTTTGCAACCGATGGACATAGTTCACGGTACCATCGAGCGGATCGACAACCCAACAAGGCGGCGCGTCATGTTGACCAAGACGAACCGCGTCGGGAGGCTCGTTTTCGCCGTCCTCTTCGCCCACAAAGGCATATCCCGAAAAAGCCTCCATCAAGATTTTGCGAACGGCTTTCTGCGATGCGAGATCTGCATCCGTCACTAAATCCTTGGGTGCTTTTTCACGAACCACTCGGTCGTCACGGCGTGCCATTAATTCGACCGCGCCAGCTTTCGCCGCAGCCACGGCGACTTCGAGATGCTGCTGATCCATCCTAAACTATCACTCAAATTCTTCGAGTTGCCTGAGCTCTTCGAGCCAGACGCGAATGTCATTGTCGTACTCGGTCGCCATATCACTGCGGATCAATTGACGATGAAATGCCGCGGCCCCTTGCTCGACATGCTCGGCCGCTTCGGCGCTGGGAAAGCGACGATTCGGATCCGGTGCGATCAGCCCCAACAAAAAGTTCATCAGCAATTCGTTTCGCAGCACATCGCCGGGCAAAATCTGGTGCAACCGAGCCGGTAACTCTCGCTTGGCTTGCAACAATTGCCTCAAACTTTCGAACCCTTCAAACGGATTCATGCCACTTAACAATTCGATCAAAACATAACCCACGCTCGCCAAGTCACTCCGCGGCGTCGCCTCGTTATTCTCGAGGACTTCGGGCGCCGCGTACACCGGAGTACACTCGCGATCCCGCGGCGGATTAGTGAAATCGAACGCGGACCCCATGTCGATCAACTTGGTGTGCCCCGATCGCTTCAGCATGATGTTCGCTGGTTTAACATCCCCATGCACGATATTTTCGCGATGCAGGGCGGCGAGGGCGGCTAAACATTCACGCACGATCGCGACGGCCACGCCCGCCTTGAATCGCGACTGCTCCATACCGTCGGTCAAGATCACTTCGTTGATGTAATCCCAACGCCGCTGGCTGACACGATTGTGCAACAATTCTAAACAGCTAGGCGAAACCAATTGCCGTAAATCGTAGCCATCGACCCACTCCATCATCATGATGCGGATACGGTCACGCTCGAAGAAATTTTGCACATCGAGCAAATTATCGTGCTGGATCAAAGCCACACGAGCCGCCACCGATGCAACCCGCGCCATCGATTCTTCGTAGGCACGCGCATCGGTGTAACGTTCCGGCGAAAAGACCTTCATCGCCACCGGAACGGTAAATCCGTCCGTTCCACGGTACTCGGTCAGATAAACCTCGCCCTGACCGCCCTGGCCGAGCAGACGAAGCAGATGATGATGCCCCGTCCAACTGACCTTCGGCGCACGAGTAAGGTCATCGTAGCGACGCACCAACTCTTTATCAGTATTACCATGAGCCGACCCATGAAGAGTCACCGTGGGATTCGGCTCGAATCGTGTTGTCGCTTGCATAAAGTGTTGTCCATCCTTGTTTTTACCAAGACGAGCGCCCCCTAAAGTAACTAACGGACACCCGCTCGATTTGTACAGTTAAAAAAAGTCCCGCTTACCAACAAGTTAGGAAAACCAATCCCCCAAAGATGAAGAGAAACAAACGCTCAATGCTGTCCTTTTCGAATTGATCCGCAAAACATATCGCGTCATGCGGCGATCCGATATTCCCTCGATTACCCCCTCCGAGACACCCACCAGATAGCTCTACCTCGGCTAGCCCCCCGAACTGAGACGATAACAGACCAGAGAATCACGACGGCGAACAAGAATGACGCCATCGCTGATTGCGGGCGTCGAACACGCCAAGGGGCCAAAGGACAGCATTTTTTGCCAAACCTTTTCCGCCTCGCCGCCCTCTATCTCGTCAAGTTTCAGCTTGTTTCTTAAGTCGTCACTCTTGATTAGGCGTCCTTCGGAATCAATCTCCGCATCAAAAAGCACGCGATAACGATCGCTTGCCGCATCCACACACAGCAGGCCATCCCAACCAAAGTAGAGTAGATCGCCGGCAACGACCAAGGAGGTGTAGCGTGGATTGGAAATCGACAAGGTGGTCTGCCAAAGGGTATCGCCATCCGCCAAGCTGACTTTTGCCAACCGCTTTTCGCCTTGCACAAAGACTGAATCCCTGTACACAGCCGGCGTCGATCCAGAGTCCGCTGCCCCGCGAAACCGCCACGCCAATTCGGGTGCGACCTCGGGCGTCTTGGCGTCCAAACGATAGGCACTCAAGCCGTTCTTCCGCGACGAACCGTAGGTCAACAGCAGGTCGGCGGTAACGATCGGCGTTGATTGCCCGGCCCCCGACTCCAGATCCCACAACAAGGTGCCATCTGCAATTCGATAGGCTTCGGTTCGTCCCCCCTTGGTGTTGGCAATCACGACGTCCGCACGACTTGGCTGATTTTCCAACTGCCAAATCACCGGACTGCTATGCGATGCGTAATCCAGCGGCGCTTGCCCCTGCCAAAGCAACCGCCCGTCTGCCGCATCCAACGCGACCAGGGCTCCGCAAGCCACCATCGCCACGTCCGCATGCACGACAAACGAACTGGCAAAGAACTCATCACGAAATTCGCCCGGCAACCGCTGGGTCCAAATCACGTTGCCGGTTTCCGCGTCATAGCAATATGCCGTTCGCTCGGGCCCCAACACAAACAACTTTCCCTCGGCGACACACGGCGTTCCGGATTGAACAAAACGCGTGTAAACCACCGGTGTTCGCTTGTCCCAAAGCGTTTTGCCCGATTTTAAATCAAGACAAATTACTCGCTGCTCAAAGGAAAACGCCTTTGCACGAGCCTCATTCTCGTCACGACGCCGGACCTCGTACTCTTCGTATTCCGCATCGGTCATTCCCGTGCGTTTTTCAGGCGGCAACCAAGGAAATTGTGCTTGCCCCAGCGTGGCATCCCCTTTTTTGCTCTTGGTGTGGGCGTAGGCATAAACCTTACCGCCCGCAATGACCGGCGAACTCCATCCGCCCGAATTGCCTCCTTCGAAGTCGGCAAATACCCAAACCGATGGCAGCCCTGCGGCGGGCAAATCGCGAATCAAGCTGCCGGATTCGGCGTAACCATCACGGTCGGCTCCTCGCCACTGAGGCCAATCGGCTCTCAGCAGCGATCCATCAAACGCGCCCAGGCACAGCAGCCCTAGAACGACCCGATGCAGGGACCCGCACCCGTATTGAGGGAGCAAACGGCACATCTAACAAACCTTCGTTCTGCGATTGCGATGGACTTCGATCGGCGGCCCCACCAAGGAACCGCCAACGAGACATCGTAGACATACGCCTAATCAAAAACCACTCGCTCCAACTCGGTCTGCCCCGCAACAGCCGGAAGCTTACGCCTTGGCGGCCGCCACCATCGCAGCGGTGTTGATACCGAAGTGCTCATAAACGGCGTCAAACGGCCCACTGGCCCCAAAACCGCTCATTCCCACGAATTTGCCGTTGCTGCCGATCCAGCGATCCCAACACATGCGGATTCCCGCCTCAATTGCGACTCGGTTGGTCACTTCGGGAGGCAGGACGCTATCAATGTACGCTTGGTCCTGTGCCGCGAAGATATCCATACATGGCATGCTGACGACACGCACCTTCTTGCCGGCCGCGGTCAGTTCCGTGGCGGCATCGACCGCCATGTACAATTCGCTGCCGCTGCCCATCAGGATCACGTCTGGCGTTCCTTCGCAATCACTCAAAACATAGCCACCGCGACTGCATCCGCTGGCCGACGCATACTTGGTGCGATCCAAGGTAGGCATGTTTTGACGCGACAGCACGAACATCGAGGGGTGATCACTGATCTTCATCGCCGCTCGATAACACTCGGCCACCTCGTTCGCATCGCCGGGACGGAACACGTTCATTCCCGGGATGGCACGGCATGCAGTCAAATGCTCGATCGGTTGATGCGTAGGACCGTCTTCGCCAACGCCGATCGAATCGTGCGTCAGAATGTAGATCACCGGTTGATGCATGATGCTGCTCAAACGCAGTCCACCACGCATGTAATCACTGAAGACGAAGAAGGTCGCACCGTAGCTTCGCAACCCGGAGAGCGACAAACCGTTGACGATTCCCGACATCGCGTGCTCGCGAATACCGAAATGCAGGTTGCGGCCCTTGTATTGACCGGGCAGAAAATCGCCCGCACCCTCGAACGTCAGATCGCTCTTGTTACTTGGGGCCAAGTCAGCGGAACCGCCGATCATGAAAGGAATATTCTTGGCGATCGCGTTGAGCACCTTTCCGCTGCTGTTGCGGGTCGCGTCCCCTTTTTCGCTCGCTTCAAATACCGGAATGTCCTTGTCCCAGCCCTCGGGCAATTTGCCAGCAAACATCGCTTCGAGCTCTGCTGCCTTTTCAGGATTCGATTTTTGGTACTTCGCCCACACGGCGTCCCAAGCCTTGGCCGCTTCACTGCCGCGTGCTCCGACATTGCTAGCAAAGTCTTCGCGAACGCCTTCTGGCACATAGAACTTCTCGTCACTTGGCAAACCGTAGGCCTTTTTCGCCAGCGCGACTTCGTCCCATCCAAGGGGTGCACCGTGAGCCCCGTGAGTGTTTTGCTTATTCGGGGCTCCCCAACCGATCACACTGCGAACGATAATCAGCGTCGGTTTGTCTTTGCAGGCGTGGAATTTCTCTAATGCTGCGGCCAACGCCTTGGTATCGTTGGCATCGTCGACGCGTAGCACATTCCATCCCAAACCTTCGAAGCGGGTCGCGACATCTTCGCTGAACGAGAGATCGGTGTCGCCTTCGATCGTGATGTGATTGTCATCGTACAACCAGCACAGGTTGTCGAGTTTCAGGTGTCCGGCGACCGAAGCGGCTTCGCAGGCAACCCCTTCCATCAAGTCACCGTCACTGCAGAGGGCGTAGGTGTTGTAGTCAAACAGCACTTCGTCGGCCGTGTTGTAGTTCGCCGCGAGCCATTTTTCGGCCATCGCCATCCCGACCGAGTTGCTGACGCCGGCCCCCAGCGGTCCTGTGGTCGTTTCGATACCCGCGGCTTCGGCGAACTCAGGGTGCCCGGCACAAACGCTGCCGATTTGACGGAAATTCTTGATATCTTCGAGCTTGATCGAAAGCTCATCGAGAACCTTGCCGGATTTGTCGACCGCTTTGACGCCCGCCAAGTGCAGCGTGCTGTAAAGCAGCATCGATGCGTGGCCACACGACAGCACGAAACGATCACGGTTGGGCCAATGCGGCCGGGCGGGATCGTAATTCATCGTCTTGTTAAAGACTTGGTAAGCCACCGGCGCCAATGCCATCGGGGTGCCTGGGTGCCCACTGTTTGCTGTCTGCACAGCATCCATGCTAAGGGCCCGGATGGTATCGATGGCTAGAGTTTGAATGTTCGTGGTGGCTACGCTCATCGGTACAGTCGCTCTCTGGAAGAGGGGTGGAATAAATAATCCCGCGATTCGATTCGTGGGAATGGCGATTTTAATAGGGGCTGCGGAACTTATATCGCTACCACAGCGAAATGGTATCAGTTCCGCAAATATTAGCCGCCAGGGGCGAACCCCAAAAGGGTCCGTCAGAGCTCGAGCCCCCAATCCCCCATCGATTCGAGCAGTGGCTGAACGGTAAGATCGAACTGTAGGGGGGTGAGAGTCACGTTACCGTTGCGTAACGCGGTCACATCAAAGTGTTCAGCGGGCGGTTGCTCGGGTTCAGACCACAGGGCCCAGTAGTAGTCACGCCCCCCCGGATCTTGGCGTTTTTCGTAAGTTCGGCCGTATTGAGCCAGCCCCATGGGGACGATCGACAAATGGGGGGGCGAGAGTGTTGCGGCGGTGGGAATATTCAGATTAAAAAGCTTCCCTTTGGCTTCCGAACGTTTCACCAACCCACCAACAACGTCGCGTGCGATCACGGCAGCCGCCTGAAAATCGGCGTCCGGATCATATTCCAGCGACACAGCGACGCTGGTTACCCCGAAAAAGGCTCCCTCGATCGCTGCGGCCACGGTCCCGCTGTACAGCACGTTCACCCCCGCATTGAGCCCGTTATTGATCCCGCTGACGACTAAATCGACTGGATTGTCCTTGAACAGCTCGGCGATCGCCAACTTCACACAATCCGCGGGCGACCCGTCGACCGCCCACGCCCAATGCCGGCCATCGCGGCGGATCGACTTGCAGGTCAGCGGCGACAAAAACGTGATCGAATGGCCCACTCCGCTCTGTTCGGTCGCCGGCGCGACGACAACGACCTCGCCTAAATGACGAAGTTGTTGTTCGAGTGCGGCAAGCCCTGGAGCGAAAACGCCGTCATCGTTGGTTAATAAAATTCTCATTGCGATCGGTTTAAAGAGAGTTTGGCGAACGATACCGCTATCAAAAAAGTCCCGCCGCTGAAAAAACGCCATCCGAAATGACGCTCGATCGCAGAACGATCCAAGCAGGCCCCTTGGGTATCAATGTGGCATTTTCTACACTTCGTGATTCTTTCCTGCGACACCACTCATTCCGCTGGCTCGAAAAGACTCTTTGCAAAGACGACTTCCTCGAGCGGAAACAACCCAAACGTTGCAATGGCTGATACGACTTTATCTGCATCTGAATACACGACCGATAGCCTGACCGCCCAGCGGATCGTGGTGCTCGATTTTGGATCCCAGTACGCCCAATTGATTGCCCGCCGCGTGCGGGAACAAAATGTTTACTGCCAAATTCTGCGGCATGACATCGCGGCCGACCGGATCGCCGAACTCGATCCCAAGGGCATCATCTTGTCGGGCGGTCCGTCGAGCGTTTACGTCGACGGAGCACCGAAGTGCGATCCCAAACTATTCGAACTGGGCATCCCCGTGCTCGGCATCTGCTACGGGATGCAATTGGCCTGTGCCGCACTCGGCGGCAAAGTCGATAACACGCCTAGTCGCGAATACGGCCGGGCCACCTGTACGATCAAAAATAACGAAACACTGTTTCGTGACCTCGAGGGCGAAATCGAAGTCTGGATGAGCCACGGGGACCAGGTTTCCTCGATCTCGGAAGTCTTCGAACCGCTCGCTCAAACCAGCACCTGCCCGTATGCGGCGATCGCGCATCGCACGCTGCCGATCTATGGGATGCAGTTCCATCCCGAAGTCACACACACGCCGCAAGGCGGCCAGATCCTCAAGAACTTTGTCATCGACGTGTGTGGTTGCGAAGGCACGTGGCAACTTGGCGATTTCGCCCAAGCGGCCATCGAACACGTCCGTGAACTCGTCGGCGACCGACGCGTGATTTGTGGACTCAGCGGCGGAGTCGATTCGTCGGTCGTTGCGGCCCTGCTGTACAAGGCGATCGGACCGCAACTCTCGTGTATCTTGATCGACAACGGTTTGCTCCGCAAAGACGAACAAGCGTTGGTGATCCGCGAATTCGGCGACCACTTTAAAACCGACCTGCATGTCGTTGATGCCGAAGAGCGATTCATGTCGACCCTCGAAGGGATCAGCGAACCGCAGGAAAAACGTCGACGAATTGGCTACGCCTTTATCGATTGTTTTAAAGAGGAAGCGACCAAAATCAAGGACGCTCACTTTTTGGCCCAAGGCACGCTGTATCCCGATGTGATCGAAAGCGGTGCGGATCCCGACGGGCCTGCCGCGACGATCAAACTGCACCACAACGTGGGCGGACTTCCCGAGGAACTTGGCTTTGAATTGATCGAACCACTGCGAGATCTGTTCAAGGACGAAGTCCGCCGCCTGGGACTCGAACTGGGGCTGCCCGAATCGTTGGTGTGGCGACACCCATTCCCCGGACCGGGCTTGGCCGTGCGTTGCCTTGGCGAAGTCACTCGCGAAAAATTGAAAGTCCTTCGCGAAGCCGATTCGATCGTCGTCGAGGAAATCGTCAACGCGGGACTGTATCGCGAAACCAGCCAATCGTTTGCCGTGCTGTTGCCGGTGCAAAGCGTTGGCGTGATGGGCGATGCACGAACCTACGACAATGCGATCGCGATCCGCAGCGTCAAAACCGATGACTTCATGACTGCCGACTGGAGCCATTTGCCCTACGACTTGTTGGCCCGCATGAGCACGCGGATCATCAACGAAGTCGCGGGGATCAACCGCGTCTGTTACGACATCAGCAGCAAACCGCCAGCGACGATTGAATGGGAATAAGGAAATCAAACGGAATCCCTGCAACCCGCAGCCCACCGCAGCTGCTCCGTTCCTTCCTGTAGCATTTTTCAACCTTTCACTTTTAACTTCAGACTTCTGCCATGGCTGGACAATTCATTTACCAAGTCACGAACCTCACCAAAAAACACGGCCAAAAGGTGGTGCTAAATGAGGTGAACTTGGCGTTTTACCCCGGTGCAAAGATTGGCGTCCTCGGCCCCAATGGTGCCGGTAAATCCACGCTGATGCGAATCATGGCGGGACAAGACACCGAATTCGAAGGCACCGCTCGGCTGGGCAACGGATTTAGCGTTGGCTACCTCGAACAAGAGCCCCCCTTGGATGCAACCAAGACGGTGTTCGAGAACGTGCAGACCGCCGTGGCCGACCGCCGCGCCGTGATTGACCGCTACAACGAGATCAGCGTGCTGCTGGGCGACGTCACCGATGACAAAGAGATGATGAAACTTTGCGACGAGATGGCAAAGCTGCAGGACATCATCGACAGCCAAAACCTGTGGGAGCTCGATCGACAAGTGGAAACCGCGATGGCGGTCATGAACCTGCCACCCGGGGATGCGAACATCGACAAATTGTCCGGGGGCGAACGTCGCCGTATCGCGATGTGCCAATTGCTGATTCGCCAACCCGACCTGCTGCTGCTGGACGAACCAACCAACCACCTCGATGCCGAATCGGTCGCCTGGCTCGAGCAACACCTCGCACGCTACAGCGGCACCGTGGTCGCCGTAACACACGATCGCTACTTCCTAGACAACGTGGCTCAGTGGATTCTGGAAATCGATCGCGGCCAAGGTATCCCGTTCGAGGGCAACTACACCGCCTGGCTCGATGCTCGCGCGAAACGCTTGGCCGTCGAGCAACGTACACAAAAGGCTCGCGACAAAACGCTGGCTCGCGAATTAGAATGGATTCGTATGAGCCCCAAGGCGCGGCAAGCGAAAAGCAAAGCGCGTATCAAATCGTACGAAGAATTGTCGGCTCAATCGTTCGAGGACAAACCCGACGAACTGGAAATCCAAATCCCCTCGGGACGTCACCTTGGCGACCTGGTGATCGAAGGCAAAAACATCCACAAAGCGTTCGGCGACAAAGTCCTGATCGACGACCTCAGCTTCCGTTTGCCACCGGGCGGTATCGTCGGGGTGATCGGACCCAACGGAGCCGGAAAAACGACGCTGTTCCGCATGCTGACCGGACAAGACACTCCGGACTCGGGCACGATCCGTGTTGGCGAGACCGTCGACCTGGGCTACGTCGACCAGAGTCGTGACGCGTTGGATCCGAACAAGACCGTTTTCCAGGAAATCAGTGGCGGCCACGATCACCTCGAGATGGGCGGACGCAGCATCGCGTCTCGCTCGTATGTATCGCGGTTTAACTTCAAAGGCCCCGACCAAGAAAAGAAGGTCGGCAACCTTTCCGGCGGAGAACGTAATCGAGTCCACTTGGCAACCCTACTACGAAAAGGTTGTAATGTGTTGCTGTTGGACGAACCAACCAACGATCTCGATGTCGATACGTTACGCGCCCTCGAAGAGGCGATTGAGAACTTCGCCGGTTGCGTGGTTGTCACCAGCCACGACCGCTGGTTCCTTGATCGACTCGCCACTCATATCCTGGCGTTCGAAGGTGACGGAAAACTAACGTGGTGCGAAGGCAACTTTGACATCTACGAACGAAACCTTCGTGAGCGGATGGGAGACGATCCGGACGAAGTTTCCAAACGAGCTCGTTACAAAAGCATTCACGCGAGCTAGTCTCGCGGCGGAAGCTTTGTCCACACACACGGCTTTGTCCACACACAGCTGAGGCCTGGCAAAAAGGCATCCGCGATTCACACATTCACGAAGCGGCACTCGGTCACGTCGCGCCGCTTCACCCCACGCGTGTAAACCACACACTCACACTCACTCAACTGCGAAAGACCTATTCCATGACCATTCTTCGAGTCGGCACAAACGAAAAGTATTCGGACGGTTGGAGCTCTATCTTCGGTGACGGGCCCAAACCCAAAAAGGCCAGTAAGAATACGAAGAAAAAGTCGAGCAAGAAAACGGCTAAGAAAAAAACTGCGACCAAGGTAAAAGCAGCAGCCCCCGCTGCGAAGGCCTCCGCCACCAAAAAGAAAACCACCAAGAAAAAAGCGGTTACCAAAGCGACCGCTGGCAAAAAGACGGTGACGAAAAAGAAAAAGAAGGGCTGAGCTAAGAGCATGAACTGAGCGGGACAGGCTTCCGGCCCTCCGAATTAAAAAATCGGCTCCACCGGAAGCGGTTTTGACACTCCCGCAGTGACGACCCTCCCTTCCACCGACGCTTTCTTCCCGAAACGTGCCCCACGAGATGCCAAACCAATCGCCTTCCGATGCAATCAAAGAACCGCTTCGGCGACTGGCGGGTTATCTAAACTTCTCGTCCGGCACCAGCGACCCCGCGATCTTTACCGCTTGGAACGAAGTCTATCAACAAGCGTCCGCAGGGGACCCGCTGACGGGGCCCGCCGCGTGGTTGGTGCTCAAAGACTGGATGACCGAAACGCTTGCGTCGCTGCGCGCCAGCCAAGCTGCGTTTCGCGACACCAGCCAAGCACAGCGTGTCGTCAAGATCCTGTGGAGCGACCTGCTTCCGGCATACGTCGACTACCATCGCGATCTGCTGTTTCACCAACAGCCCGAACTACTGTTCAACGGCTTCTTCATGGGCCGTGCTGCCGATGTGATCCTGGCGATTGCCTTCGCCGGTGATGCGGCTGAGGCAAGCGATGAAGAGATTGTCGACCGAGCGATCGAGCAGCTCAACGACTACGTTGGCTATCGCCCGGTACCGGTGCTCGAGAATCGCCGCTGCGAACCGTACGCTCACGAGTTTGTTCGGCCGATCCCGTTGTATATCGCCGGCGCCGGCATTTCCGCTGGCCCCTACCACAACGTGATCGAAGCGGCGCTGGAAGTGCTTCGCAACACCGACCCTGACATTCTGCGCGCCGCCTCGTTCGATTTGGACCGCGTTCAAGAACTTTCACTTGACCCGCGGGCTTTCGATTTCGATCATCCGGTAAACCGGCGGCCCAACTATCACTTCGGTGGCTGGGACACACGATCGATCACATTGGATGGTCATTACGATCGCTTTGTGTTGCGACAAGTCACGCTGGATGCGCTGCTGAGCCGACTGCGTGAACCGAGCGACATGGAACCATCGGAACTGCTGGCCGAAGCCGCGACGGTTTTAGCCGGTACGATCTTGATGGCTTCGGGGATCAGCGGATGGGGGCCGGGTGCCTACACCAGCGACATTACGCTGACGTCGCTAATGAAGCCGATTGCTTCGTACCGGGACGCGTTTTACGAAGACCGCTTGCGGCAATTACAGGGCAGCCACGCCGAACGTTTGGCGCAGGAACAACAACTGCGGCGACAACCGTTCGGAGCAGCCCGGCAACATCTCAACGCGGCACTTGCCGAGCGGCGAGCCGTCCAAGTTCAACACGTTCAACTTGCGCGGATGTATGCCCGAATGGGCTATCCCGATGCGGCCAAACGACAATCCGATACGGTGCCTGCGGCATCAGCGAGAATGTTTTGCCGGATCGATTGCGACATGACGCTGGGGTTACGCGCACTGCGTGCCGGACGGATCGAGGACGCACTGCGAGTGCCGGCGGAATCGTTTGACCTGCTTCGCCGCGCGATCGAATGTGGCGCCGTCATCGACCCCTGGGACATCCTGGGCTTTGGAGGCAACTTTAGCTTGTACCCCAGCCCTGAATGCAGCGTCCATGATGCCCGCGTGGACGACTTGTTGTTCATGATCGAGCAGATGTTTAGTTACATGGCGAGGGTTTGGAGCGAGGCT
This sequence comes from Novipirellula rosea, assembly GCF_039541335.1. NCBI lineage: Bacteria > Pseudomonadati > Planctomycetota > Planctomycetia > Pirellulales > Pirellulaceae > Novipirellula > Novipirellula rosea. Next base: position 70,041 of record NZ_BAABGA010000082.1, read on the forward strand.
GCAGCGCAGAACAACCAACCCGCCTATGACGAGATGGAAACGCGTTATCGCGAGATGGCCGAGTGGTGGCGCCAATTCGCGGCGCACACGATTGATTCGATCGAAGCCACCGATCCGCTGGAATCCTACGATTCGGCAAAACTTGTCGCGCGTGCACTGCGGTTGTGGCACGAAGGGGGCGCCGAGGCAGGCAATATCGCTTTCTGGGCACCTCACGCTGAACTGTTTGACTCGCCTCGCGCGTACGCCCTGGTTATTTCCGCACTGCTTGACCGCGACGATTTCACGCCCGCAATGGCACTACTGGTGCATTGGCTGAACAACGCCGATCGCGTGGGACTGCGTCTCGGCGGCAGCTCGTTGCCGCGACTTGCCGAACGATGGTTGCTGCGATTGCGATTCTCGCTCGAAGGCGAAGGCGAAGCCTATGTGCAGCCCGCGCTGAAACAGGCCGCTGGAAAAGACACGGCAAAAATCTGGCCCCTCGTTCGCAAATTCTTTGACTACCTCGAAGCCAATGCCGAGTCGTTTTGGTCGGCACCGGAATTCAATCTCGACCAATCGCCTGGCACATCGAAAAAACGCGATTGGGATCGCGAGCTGCTGCAAATCGAGGAAGGGGATGACGACGAAGCGGGACTGTATGACGCCGCTTACGAAGACATGTCCTATCGCGATACCACCGACGATGGCAACGAAGGCGCGATCTACGAATACGGTGACGACGGCAGCCGCGATGAACTCGAAGCGGAATCAAAACGGCTGACCGAACACCTCAGCTTCATGCAGTCGCTCGCTCGCATGTGGGCCGTTGCCGCCGACGTCGCGGTCATGGACGAAGACGAAAACGATCTGTCCGACCGTGTGCACTCACTTGAAGCATGGGGCGCTCGGGCTCGCGAGAATCGTATCGGGCTGCTCGAACTGCTCGACGCAGTGCGTCGTTACAAAATCACCTCGGGCGGCAGTGACAAAGAGTCGATGCGGAATTATGACCGCCATCGAGTGCTGCGTGATTCGCTGATGGAACGGATCATCGGCACTGCGGTCGAGATGTCCGATTCGCGGCGATTGGTCTGTGGTGCGTTACTGGCGCATCCAACGACAAGCTGGGATTCGATCGACCCCGATGACGAGATGGTCGAAGACGACGTGAAAAGCGTCAAAATGTTCGCCGCCTTGATTGCCGGTGATACCGAAGCGGTCCGCAAGCAGTTCCCATCGTTCTTAGCCGCACTGCGTGACAAGAACCTGCTGTACATCCCGCTGTCGCGTGGCGGTGATCCCGTGAAGATCTACGTCGCTCGATTGCGACAACGTGTGCTGCGTCACTTGATGCTGTGGTTGCCACGACGTGGCTTGATCGCCGAAGCGTGCCAGTTGATCGAAACGGCACGCGAGATGGAACAACTGAACCCGATCGGCGTCGGCGCAGTCACCGAATTCGATGGACTTTTCCAAGTCGGATTTCGCGCCCTGGTCGCTTCGATCGTCGAGTCAGTACGCATCAACAGCCAAGCCGATCAAGACGAACCGGTCGACGAAACGGCCATTGCCGATGACCTGATTCCATTGCTGGAACGACTAACCGAAACACTGCTAGGCAGCTGGCTCGCGCATAGCCAAACACTGCGACTGTCGCCACTGGAAACGGTCACCGATCCAAAGAAATGGCAGCAACTCGTCGAGTTCATCAAAGAGTACGGCGACCCAATCTTCACTCAAATGTTTTTGCAACTTGGCAACGTTCGTGCCATTTTGCATCAAGGTGTGGGTGTTTGGCTGGAACGTGTCCTCGAAGAAGGGGACGACCAATTTTGTGACACCAAGCTGTTCGAGGATCTTGAATCGGGTGCCCTGAAGATCTCGCGTGCCGAGCGTCCGATCGCACTGGTGTACGAGGCATTGATCGATCATCACGCCGAGTACCTTGATTACAACAGCACCACAACGCAAAGCGACCGTGGTGATCTAGTCTATATGTTCTTGGACTTTCTACGACTGCGAGTTCGCTATGAACGGATTGCTTGGAACCTGAAACCGGTGATGTGGGCACACGAAGTTTTGGTCCGCAGCGGACTCGAAGCGGCGTCCGTCCTGTGGCGCCGTAGTCTCAGCGAACGCATCGATTCGGAAGCTGAGATCTACGTCACCAAGCTTCGTCAGATGCAGAAAGACTACGCGATGCGAATGCCGACGGTCGCCGACCGCATCCTCGAACGGTTTGTGCAACCGATGACGATCGATCGAATGCGGGCGCTGGTGGGACCGGCAATGCGTGATGCCGAGAACAATCAACCAAGCCGAGCTTTCGAATTACTCGAAGAAGAATCCGAAATTTTGACGCGGCACCCCACCGGCGTCGGACTCGATGTTCCCGCGTGGTTGGACGCGTTGGAAGAAGAAGTCGAACAGCTAGCAAAGCGACGGATCAGCAGCGAGATCGATCCTCAGTCGTTGATCACGATTCCGGTCACGCCGCTAAGCGTTGATGAACTGAATGACCAATTAACGCTTGCTCGTAGCCAGGGGCGTCGTTTGCCGCACATGCAATAGGTAAACGTCGGATTCGCTTGCATCTTACTTTTTATTTTGATGCAAGCTCGCAAGATTTTTCCTGCGAAATTTTCTTCTGCAAACTATGCGGATAAACGAATCTTTACAAAAGTGGTCGAGCTATCCATACTGCGACCCGCACGTGATGGACGCAGGGCACTCTGTAAACATTCGTCCGGATTATTTCGTTCGAAAAACTCACTGAGAACCAAATCGGAATGGACCACTTTTCGACAAGCAAAGACACACGGATGAACATGCTTGCCATTAGCCAGTTATCCACACTGCGATGGAGTTTTTCAGAAGACGTTCACGCGTACGCATCACGAGGCTTCACGGGAATCGGAGTCTATCGCCCCAAGCTCGAAGACTTTGGTCTTGACCGAACCATCGAATTGCTGGCCGAGGCCAACATGTCCGTCACGTCACTTTCATGGGTCGGCGGTTTTACCGGCAGCGATGGACGCGCGACCGACGACGCGATTGCCGATGCAATTCACGCCGTTCGCGACGCAGCGAATTTGAAAGCCGACACATTGATCGTGCTTGCGGGAGGCCAAAACAATCACATTCGCAATCACGCTCGCCGCACCCTCTGCGACGCGTTGCACGAGATCGCGATAGTGGCCGAAGAGTTTGGCGTTCGCTTATCACTCGAACCGTTCCACCCTGGGTGTGGCGACGAATGGTCGTTCGTGAACGACTTGCAATCTACCCTCGACATCATCGAAACGGTCGGCAGTCCGAACTTGGGGCTGGTACTAGACACATATCATGTCGGCATGGACGAAGAGGTCGTGCGTTGGCTACCCGACGTGGTGCCTCATTTGCATCTGGTGCAACTTGGCGACGCCCGCCATTCACCGCTAGGTGAAATGAACCGCTGTTTATTGGGCGAAGGCTGCGTTCCACTACGCACGATCCTGGAAACGCTTCGCGAGCATCGCTACGCGGGTCCGCTCGAAGTCGAATTAATCGGCGAGGATGTCGAGACTCATTCTTACGACGAGATCCTTGATCACGCCCGCAACTTCTTTGATCGCATGCCCGGACTCGTTGGCCACAAGTAAGCCAAGCGGCACTGCCAAAAGTCAATAGAGTATCGACATCTGCAGTCCCTTTGCTCGGGTCGCGACGTGTCTCCGATAGCTATCCGCGTTTTGTTGGCGAAGCCGTGCCGGTGTCGCCTGGCGCCGCTTCCGTTCCAGGGGAACGTCCCTTGGCAACCAATCCACCGAGATAGATGAGCCCGGCCGACACAGCCGAGGCAGCGGCGATCGCAAACAACGCACCGGCCGCGTATCGGACGTACTTGACAACGACGACCATCCCCATGAATCCGATCTCGCCAGTAGACTCGGGTGCAAGCATATCTGCACTTGGCCAGACACCCCAGATAACGACAGCGAAGCAAGCCAGCGAGAGAAATACGAAGAGAGTAAAAATCAACTTGGGCGGCAAAGCAGTTACCCCATGATACGTGACCGAGTCGGCAGCTTATTCACCGTTTGATGCAGTCGCTGAATGCGTCTCCGGTGCAGTTGCAGAGACCGTCCACTGCGGGACCGGGATCATCGACGACCGAGCGACCAGCAGGAGCACGCCCGCCAAGATCACGAGCATTGGCATTTCATGATCGACGTGAAGTCGGCCGGATTGCCGGAGCACGGACAGCAGGCTCGCGACGAGGAAGAAGGGACCGATGGCAACCGTGACTTTGTCGATACCGTGCATGACCATCGGAAGCAGCCCGGCGGCCGCAAGCCCGAGTGTCCAAATCCAGTTGATATCGGGTGCTAAACCGAGTGACGAGAGTAGCCATCCCACCCCTACAACGATTAGCACAAGAGGCAACAGAAGCGTTCGTTTGTCGGCAGTGAAGGGAGGTCGATCAGGCATTATCGGTTAGTGCGGTGCAATCGGCGTCGAGGACAGTAACAGGGAAACCGTTTTCAGCCGAGTGACATCTGCCTTGACGATGAAGGGCGGATCCATTGTGTCCATGCGAGCAACCACCGCGGACCGTACTCGTGTGCAAGCAGCTGCTCTGGCTTGATGCGGCAAGTATCCACAGAGTCAAGCCAAAGCCAATCCCCTCACCAGCATACCATCAAATCATCGACCACGCGGCGGCGAATGCAAGAAATCGACCACGCAACTTTTCGAGGTTACTGCCTCGGCGGCACTCGGCAGCTTTGGAATCTGCAAGTTTTCTAATTCGGCACAGGGTTTGCCATAATCACCACGCTCGAGCGACGGTGACTGCTGAGTTAGTTTGTCATTTTGGCAACGGATCGTTAGCGGTTTTGGCCAACGCAGTGAAGCATTTTCTCGCAGCGAAACTCGTCAAGAGTTTCGTGGGGTATGCGTCAATCGAACGAAAGTCTAGCGACTTGTTGTTGCATCGTTGGCTTGGGCGGTTTGTGAATCCCAGAGCGGGATGCGGCGGTCTTCCGAAAGGAACTCGCGGTTCACTCGCTCGGGGTCCTGCTGCGACCAGGTCTCACGCATCGACGACGATGTCACCATTTTCCGGACGCCATCGTCGTGCCAAACACATTCGTAGAGTGTCGGGTTCCAGCGACGGGTGGGCAATTGCGAGGGCTTCTTCACTAACCGCCAGGCGCGGACATGAAAACGCTTCTCTTGTTTCGACCAATCGTAGAAGATCAGCTGCTGAAACACTTCGCGGCCATTCTCATCGACAAAGTGATTCAGCTCGATCATATCGACCCGCTGAGTCCTATTCGATGGACCTTGATCCGCCACACCGGACACGGCGGTGGCGACGATAAAAGCGGCAATCGACCAAAATGTAGACATCGCGATTCTCCTCTAATTCGAAATCACAACATTGGCGTTAGCGAATCGTACCAACGCATGTAAAGAGTGATACGGAGGTCAAAAAAATCGGGGGGCGATCATGCCCTCACACCAATCAGCGGCAATTTTGGCCGCCGCTGCGGTGATTTATTTTCCTTGCACGCTCGACAAATCACGAGAAAAACGGCCTGGGTGAGGCCAGAAATTCCGAGCTGAAATCGCTACCCCAAGCAGCTTATCGCCAGCGATCTGTGCCGCAGCCAAGAGAAACAAGGCGGCAAACCGCAATAAAAACACCGCGGTTTTGCTACGACGACGCCTATGTTTTTGAGGAAGGGAAGGGGCACTCGTAAAGCGTTCCGGTTGGCTCGGCAACGCCCATCGAAAGAGTTGACGACTTCCGCTACGACGACTTACTCACGTTTTCTTCCGCGGAATTTTCTTCCGTGGACACCTCTTCGGTTCGCGTCTCGGTTCGAACACGAAGCCGGACACGGTCGTCTTCGAATTCGATCTCCTCAAACCGCCCCAACCACTTGGCGGTCTCTGGATTTTTATACAGATTTTTTGCCAAATCTTCGCCAGCCATCGCGTCCACGATCGCTTGGGGAACCTCGCTCCCTTTGACCTCGGCACCGATCAACTTGATCACGACCAAGCCCTCTTCGAGCGCGACGTCAAAACGAGCTTTTGCATTGAAGTAGCGTCCCTCGCCGCCCGGCAACATGTCGGTCGGCACACTGACGTCGCCGATCACTTGCCCCTCGACAATCTCGATATGCAACTTGCCACGCAGCGATTCATCCCGGCTGATCAACGCATTGATATCGCTGGCCGTTAACACCAACTCTTTGTATTGAATTTCAGGCTCAGGCACCTCAAGCGACTGTTTGAAGGTTTCAATTTCCGCTTCAAGTTCTTCATACTGCTCCGGTGCATAATCGACCGTGGGCAGTTCCACCGGGGCGGTAGCCGTAAACTTTTCGACTTGTCCCGAGTAGAGCCAATAGGCTCCTGCGGCCACACAACCGACGGCTGCGGTGAAAAAAAAGAAGACACCGAGACAACCATAAAACCAGCATCCTTTTGAATTCGTGGATGCCGAAGGTTCTGTGTTTTGAGGGACGTGATTGTCGCGGGGGAAATTCGACATGGAACCTTGGACCGAGGCGGTGTGCAGGAGGGGGGAGGAAGTCAAAGGGAAATTCCGTCCCCCTGAATTACGACTCACCAATCTCGGCGCGGAACACGCATGCGTTCCGCTGCCTCAATCACTGTACTCAAATCCCAGCACTGAAGGATCTCTCTAGACGAGATCGACATGCCCATGCAGGATCACTAGCCAACGCACCACATTTCCTGGAACCACTGCACTCGCACGGCACGCGTGGCGGTGTACTTACCGGTCGCTGGATCAAACTTGTTGTTTTCCAGGAAGCTGACAAAGGCATCGTGGGGCACTTCGGCATGCTGCGACACAACATCCACCGTTTCGCTTTCGGGTTTCCAGTCATACAACAACTTGTTGTCCCGCTCGAACCATTGGTCCAAGTACTCCGCATTGCTGCCGCTGGTGACGACAAAGTCACATTGCTTCTTGCACAGAAAGCACAATAACTTCGACGCCAATTCGCGTGCTTGGACTGTATTTTTATTGCAAGCGTTCGCCGCGATGTTCCAAATGCTGACAAAGCCATCTTCATCGATATCTGCAGGCGCCGCCTTGATATCGGACAACGATAATACCGGCGCCGCAGGGGCTGCCGATTCGGTTGCTGCTGCATCCACACCAGCTTGACCTTCGATCGCAGTATCCTCAGCCGTGTTGTCTAATTCCGTATCCGCCATCTAAATTCCTCAGTAATATCAAACTATTTCATGCAATCGGTTAGGTATGTCTGTATTGTAACATACTGAACCTAAAAAACGCATCCGTGATTTAAGCGATGACCGCGGCACGTGAATCAGCCAAAATGAATGGCAACAAGGTTATCACGTCCCAGCGATCACTAAATCCATTGCGTGGGTCTAATCCCCCACCTTAAGAAAGCAGCAAAAAGGACTAACTTTTTTGCTTTGCTTGTTCGACTTGTCGCTGCCGCTCGGCAAAACGACGCTTTTGTTCGTCACTAATTTTGTCAACGCACTGCGGACAATGAATCCCTGGCTTGTAATCAGCATGCTGCTGTGCCTCGGTATCGACCGGCCAACCACAGGCAAAACACAAGACATGTTCACTGACACTCAATCCATGTCCCACCGCCACGCGTTCATCAAAAACGAAGCATTCCCCATTCCAACGTGATTCTTCCTTGGGGACCTGCTCGAGGTATTTCAAAATGCCTCCGCGAAGATGATACACCTCTTTGAACCCACGCTGCTTTAAAAGTGCGGTCGACTTTTCGCAGCGAATCCCCCCCGTACAAAACATCGCCACCTTGGTGTGTTTTTCGGGATCAAGATTGTTATCGACATAGTCCGGAAACTCGCGAAACGTGTGCGTGTCCGGATTGGTCGCCCCTTCGAAGGTCCCAATCGCCACTTCGTAATCGTTGCGAGTGTCGATCAGAACCACGTCGGGATCGCTGATCAAATCGTTCCAACGCTCGGGGTCGACATAGGTCCCCACCGAGTCGTTGGGGTCAATCCCATCGACACCGAGCGTGACAATTTCCTTTTTCAAACGAACTCGCGAACGCTTGAACGGGATCTCGTCACAGTACGATTCTTTTACATCAAGGTCGGCCAATCGCGGGTCCGAGCGAAGCATCGACAACAACGTGTCGATCCCTTCACGTGATCCCGCAATCGTCCCATTAATCCCCTCGGTCGCCAGCAGCAATGTGCCGCGCACCTTGCACGCCGTCATCTCGGCAAGCACGCGAGGTTTGAGCTCGACGTAATCCGGAAGCGAAACGAACCGGTACAGGGCGGCAACGACTACCGCAGGGGATTTGTCAGCCATTTTGTTCACTCAACCACCGCAATGTGGATCAAACCAACATGCGAAGTGCAGCCAGTGCGGCACTGTAATCAGGCTCTTGCGTCACTTCGGAAACGATTTCCTTGTACGCGACCTTGCCTTCGGCATCCAACACGATCACGGCGCGAGTGAGCAACTTGAGCTCTTCGATGGTCAAACCGTAATCCGAACCGAAGGCGTGAGTTTGGTAATCGCTGGCGGTTCGCATTTTGACGTTTTCAGCACCACAGAAACGTGCTTGAGCGAATGGCAAATCGCGGCTGACGGTGACGGCGTTGATTTTGTCGCCGAGCGCCCCAAGTTCTTCGTTGAAACGCTTGGTCTGGGTCGCACAGGTGGGGGTATCCAAGCTGGGCACAACGCTGATGATCGCAGGCTTTCCCTTCAGATCGTCGAGCGTCAAGGTTTGAATTCCGTTTTCGGCGTAATGCAGCGAAAACGCAGGTGCAGCAACTCCCACGGCCAAATCGTTGCCTTCCAAAGTCATTGGATTGCCCTTGAAAGTGATTACTCCTGAACGTCCCATATCGAAATCCTTGCGTAAACGGTCTATAAACTAGTCAAGACAAAATTATGATGTCGATTCGGCGAATCGTGAATAGGGTGCATTTCGGCTTGGATTTCAGTTCCAGCGAAGACACGCATCGGTTGTCGACAGAATCGGCAATGGATAGGCGAGTTTTTCTCCCCAAAACACGCTTCTTCTGCTCGATGCAGATTGCTCCCTTGTTTCAAGTTTGACTTTTCGCCGATTTGGCTTTTCTACGACAACGTGTTGGCTGATTCAGATGTCTCGTTCTCGCGATTTCCTTGCTGGTCGCTGTTTTGATCCCCCTTCGCAATCCCGTTGGCGTGCCAGCGGCGTCTCGCCAATCGGGGTGCCGCGACTCGGCAGACCTATCATTGGGCCGATGATTCGCGTGATCGGATTGTCGATCGTAGTGCTGGGGTTGGCCAGCGATCCTGGGGCCCGCGTTGTCGCCGCGGACAGCAAATACGCCCACAGCGATTCAAACGCTCGCTACATTCACCACATTGATCTGTACGATATCAATAATCGCAAGATCACCCCGGAATCGGACCAACCGTATTCGCCGCTGAACACCTGCGGCCGCTGTCACGATTATTCCGCGATCTCGCACGGTTGGCATTTTAACGCCTTCATGAACGATTCGGTTGATGGTCGCCCGGGTGAACCTTGGATTTGGACCGATGCACGCACCGGAACTCAGTTGCCCTTGTCGTACCGCGATTGGAAAGGATCGTTTGATCCTGGGGCACTGGGAATCAGCCGTTGGGAAATGACGCATCAATTTGGCAGCCGACTCGCCGGCGGTGGCGTGGCCGTCGCTCCCGAAGACGATGCTGAATCGAAAACGGCGACAAAACCGGATGCCGATCAAGAGCAGAGCGACGCCGAAGCGAATAACGCTGTGACGGATTCGGTAAAACCCAACCGTTGGCCGTTGAGCGGTTCGATCGAAATCGATTGCATGGTCTGTCACGCCAGCAGCGGTGTGTACGACTTCAACACGCGGCGTGAACAGATCGAAGATGAAAACTTTGCATGGGCGGCAACCGCGGCGCTGCGACTCGGGACTGTCAAGGGAAGTGTTTCGCGGATCAAGGATGGCTCGGACCCCAGCGACGAGTCGACTCAGCAGAAGCTGCCCAAAGTCACCTACGACGCGCGGAAATTTGAACTCGATGGCACCGTATTCATGGATGTGATCCGTGAACCGCATAACAACGCCTGCTTCCAGTGTCACAGCCAACGGACGGTCACCGAATCGGGAATCGAACATCGCTGGATGCACGACGAAGACGTTCACCTTCGCGCGGGGATGCAGTGTGTTGATTGTCACCGCAACGGCATCGAACACCACACGGTTCGCGGTTTCGAAGGCGAAGAGAACCCCGCGTCATCGTTGAACCCGACCGCCACATCGACACTCACTTGCAGCGGATGCCATCTCGGTGACGAACAAAATTCGTCGACGATCGCCGCACGCCCAGGACGGCTGGGGGCTCCCTATCCGCATCACCAAGGTTTACCGCCACTGCATTTCGACAAACTGTCCTGCACCGCGTGTCACGGCGGGCCGGTTCCGCGTGAAGAGGCGGTGCGAATCATGACCAGTTTGTCGCATTCGCTGGGGTCCAAAGAGCATCGCACCGGGTTCGAATTGCCTGCGATCGCAGGCCCGATCTACAGCAAGATGAAGGACGGAAAGATCTATCCTCAGCGAGCCATTTGGCCTGCCTTTTGGGGTTCGCTCAGCGACGGCAAGATTCAACCGCTTGATCCAGCAACCACGTACGACTTGACGCGTCGATCGCTGCGAGTGCGTCGTGATTTTGTCGAAGAGATCATCTCGCCCAAATTGAGCTCCTCCGATCGCAAAAAGATCTTAGGCGACGACCGCTACAAGCTGCCCGACGAAGAATTAACCGACGAAGAGCGAGACAAATTGGTGACGGCCCAAAAAGAGGCTGGCGACGAATCGTTTCATGAAAAGGTCGCCGCGTCACTGGAATCGCTCGAGAAAGAACTGAAGATCGAGACCGCCGTGTATGTCTCGAGTGGCTTTGTTTATCGCCGCGGTGAAGAGGAGAAAACGGTTACCCAGGTTCCACGCGACGAGATTCAGAACGCGGAAGCGATTGAGATGACGACGTGGCCGATCGCGCACAACGTTCGCCCCGCTGGATGGGCGTTGGGTGTCGGCGGCTGTACCGAATGTCACCGTGAAGACAGCGTCATCTTTGCATCGACGGTCCAATCGATTGGCCCCGGTCCCGATCAAGGAACCCGGGTCACGATGGCATCGCTGCAAGGACTCGACCCGAATCAATCTCTCGTTTGGAACCAATTGTTTGTCGGGCGAGCGTCGTTCAAGTATGTGATGGCGGCTTCGATTTTGGTGCTCTGTTTGATTCTGTTGGTCGGCGTCGGCGCGATGGCTTCGCGGTTAGCGGGTCACCATCGCCACCACCCTCCCACCGCCTAATATGTTGCAACTTTCAGCTCGCAGCACGCTTCCCCCTAAAAGCCCGATCCGCACCTTATCCTTCTCGAAGCTATGATCAAACTCGCCACTCAGATTTGCTTGTTCATCATCGTCGTTTGCACGATTGTCCTTGCTGCCACGGCGCTGCCTGCGTTATTGGGCGATCATTTGGAAGGCAAGACTTTGATCCTGCACATGATGGCCAGTGGCGGAGTGGTCACGCTGCTACCGATCTTGGCAATTTTGCTACTCGGCCAAGCGATCGGGGTTCAAGGATCTAACGCGTTGCTGCAAGTCGGATTTTGGACCACGATTGTGACAGGACTGCTTTCGATCGCCAGCATCTTTGGATGCATGATGCCGATCACATCCACTGCAACGATACACACCTTAGTGCTCATTCACGGTTATACCGGGTTTGCGATGGTCCCTGCGGTCACGCTGCTACTATTCGGAATGATCCGTTGGCGACGCATACATTCAATTCGGTCGACAACGCCAGGATGAAGCCATGTTGGTTTGCGTGCGGCCGGGTGGTCAGCGGTGACGCGAATCAGAGCACGACTGAGTGTTTCGGCGGCAGCCGTGTAAGTCGACGGCACCCCTTCGACCGACGAGGCAATTTGTTCTGCGAATCGGCAGGCCTGGACATCCGCATCAAATTCGGTGCGATAGGCCACCCAACGCAGCATCACCAACGTCAACGCAATCGCGACAACGCTTCCCGCAACCATTGCCCAGCTGGCCTCGCCCGCAAAATGGGTCACCATCGCTCCCACGGCCCAGGCGGGCAAAATCGAGAACATCCGCAGCGGCACATGACGACGACGCAGATGAGCCGCTTCATGCAACACCACCATCGCGACCTGTTCTCGCGGAAGCTCGTCGAGCAATCGATCCGACAATAACAACGTGCGAAGCGGAGGCACAAAGCCGGTAATCAACGCGTTGAACGAGTTACCCTCGGTTTGCCAGCGGACCATTTTGGTACGACGCAGTCCCGCGGCCGACAACACGTTGGCCACCCAAATTTCCGTGTCCGAGTCGAGCGGACACGTTTTGAATAGTCGCGAAACCAACCAAGGCATACCGGCACCGAGGAACACCACAAGCGAGATACCCATGACCCAACCGGTCTGGGCCTCGCTGATCGGCAACTGCGAGATCGCATCCGCGCTGGCGAGCAACATTAACACGGGGATGACCAACCAAGCCGTTGCACCACGAAAAGAACTGATGATGCTGCGTAGGTGCGAAACGATACCGCGATCGGTGTAATCGAGTACGACACCATAACGATGTTCGGCCGACCAGCTTGCGGCGGCGAGCGCGAGCCCAGGAAACAACAACACCAAAGCTTGCAAGAACATCGAATGCTGAATCACGGGCAATGTATCGAGGGATCGAGCCAAACCAAAGCCGCCCAAACACATCACGATTACGCCTAGGCTGAGCCAGCGAAAAACATCCAATTGGGTTTCCAGCCACTGAGCCCCCTGAATTGGCTCGATATTGCCAGCCAAGACTTGCCGCGATGTGGTGCGGGCGGCGACGTGACAAAGAATCCACCACGCTGCGATCATTCCAGCGGTCGCCACGACCGCCCGCAGCATGTCGACTTCGCCCGCAGGCAACGAACCACAACTAAGCGAAAGGACGACCAACAAGAAAGACTGCAGATGCATGATTGAGCCGGGGCAAAGGGAATTAGCTCCGCGAATGGGAATCCCGAGTGTAGCACCCAAATTTTCGAATTCGGGAATTTGCCCCGCAATCCACCGCCAAGAAAGTCGGCTTGGATCGGAATGATACGATTGAATCGATTACAACGGCTCGATACTCAGGTCCGAAAAGACGGCATGCGTATTGACGACCCGCAATCCGATGCCGCCGGTCGCGTAATGAGCATCGCGGCTCGTCAAAACGAGCTTACCGTTGTCAAAGACCTCAAAGCGGTCGCCCTTGACTTGCACCCGAAATCGGTGAGCAACATTGGGATCGATTTGCAGATCCGCGCGAGCGATCTCACGCCAATTTTCGCCATCGGTACGGCCAAAGATCACGCGATTGTCTCGCGGAATCAAACCGGCGAAATATCCTCGTTGAGCATCAAAACCGACCGCTGCGGCGGTCGTGCGAAACAGCAACCCCGCATCACGAGCGTCCGCATCGCCGCGGAAATCGATCGTCACGGCGGCCTCAAAGTCGGCAGGCAGCTCACCACCGAGCATCCACTTTTCGCCGCTGCGGTACGCGTTGATCGGCGTTTCGGGGATCACACCGAGGTGCACTCCCGCGTCATCATGACTGATGAATTGATGGTGCCCATAGTAAGACCCATCGCTTAGCTTAGCAGGATTTTTCAGCGAAGCTTTGTAGGGTAATTTCAACTTGGGACTCGATTCACCCGAGGGAAGATCCAACGGCACTCCCGCAGCGACCGGCTTACCGAACATCGGTGAATGATTGGGACGAAATCGCATCGGCTGGACAAACACGCTGCGTCGCCAACCGGGTTCGCGATCGCGTTTGGCGTGAAAGACATGCCACCACTGTTTTCCGTCGATCGTTTGCACGAAACAGGAATGGCCGACGCCATAAGTTTCCGCCGTCGCTTGAAAAACGGGCCGATCTTTTTTCTGCCATAACGCAGGATCCAGCGGATCGTCGCCCACAAGTTCCAATTGTCCAAGTTTGTACGTTGGCAACCATGACGCACCACATGAATAGATCACAAAGGTGCGTTTGCCGTGCTTTAACACTTGCGGTCCTTCGGCGAGTCCGCGTTCACTCGGCTTCGGTTCGACACGTTCCCACAGGTAGTCATCGTTATCACAAATGCGAACGCGAGGTCCGGCTAACTGCGTCGGCGATTTCATCGGTGCGATGTACAGATATTGTTGATCGGTGCCTGGCGCATCCCAACCGGACCAAATCGCGTACCGCCGCCCCTGATGTTCAAGCACCGTCATATCGATAGCCCACAAGTTCGGCGAGCGCCCATCATCGCCGTCGCCAGTCGCAAAGGGCCCCTGCAGCTTGTATGGCCCCAGCGGATCATTCGACTCCGAACGCAACACGTAGGCCAAGTGGTTTTCGTTTTTACCGTCGGACCCCGCAAAATAGATGTGCCAACGGTCGTCGAGGTAATGCAACTCGGGGGCCCAGATTTCTCGCGAATACGGCCCGGTTTCAGGGGCTCGCCAAACGATGTGCTTTTCGCCGAGTGACGTAATATTGTCCGTGGTGTGAATCGCAATCCCGCGGTTGCCATCGGAAAAACACCATAGATAACGCTCCGCGTTGGGATCGCGAACCAACCAAGGATCCGCGCCTTCGGCAATCGGATTGACAAACTGAGTCGACGGTAACGCCGAGGTCGAATCGGTTTGCTTGAACGCGGGATCGCCCGCATCCTTGGGTAACTCGCTGTTCCATGCAAGCAGCATTTTCTTGAACCGTGCAACAAGATCCTTGTTCGCATCGGCAACATTGTTGCTTTCGGATACATCGGTATTGAGGTCGTACAGTTCAGCACCGCTGCCGTCGTAGTTCAGGTGAAATTTCCACTTCCCCTCACGCATTGCCAAATCCGAATTGGGCTCTTGTTTTGTGCCCGGGCGATCGGGTGGACGTCGCCAAAAGATCGGCGCCGTGCGACTCTCATTCGCATTGCCAAGCAACGTCTCGTGCAAATCTTCGCCGTCCAGGACCGCTTTTTCGGGCAGCGGCGTCCCGGTGATCGAATACAGCGAACGATTCAGATCGATTGCGGAAAACACCGAGGTCGAATTGACGGTGCCGGCCGCATCATCGGCCAAAACCCCCGGCCCCCAAACGATCAACGGCGATCGAATGCCGCCTTCATACAGATACGTTTTCGACCCGCGCAGTGGTTTTGCGGATCCCGCCCCCGGCTCGGGCCCGTTGTCCGAGGAAAACACAATCAACGTGTTCTCTTTCAGATCGGGATCGTTGCGAATTCGGTCAAACAACACACCAAGTTGTTCGTCCATCGCTTTGAGCACCGCGTAGTACAACTCACGCTTCGATTCCCCGGTCGCGTCCCTTAGCACCTCGGGCGGAAAGAAGGGCGAGTGCACATCATCAGGCCACAAGTTGATGTAAAACGGTTTCTTCAGCACTTGCGACTGATCGATAAAGGAAACCGCATCGCCGACGAACGCGGCGGTTACCACGCTGCGATCCTCCCAGCGAATCGGCCCCTGACCGAGATTGGCCGATCCCAAGTCGTGCGGCTGAGGCTCGCTACCATCGTAGGCGTCTTTCAGTGGCAGGACTCGCGGCCCGAGCCCTTCGAAATTGGTCAAACTGCGATCGAATCCGTAACGATCGATCAACGGCGCGTCCCCCACATCCCGCTGGCCGCCCATATGCCATTTCCCAAAATGGCCCGTCGCATACCCGGCCGCATTAAGTTCACGGGCAAGCACCGGAGCTTTGGGAGAAAGCCAATTTGCAATTCCTCGTTTGCGATTGCTTTGCCGATTGGCCAAGTAGGAACTGATCCGATGCCGCTGAGGATATTGCCCGGTCGTCAGTGCGACTCGCGATGGTGAACAGATGGGCGAATTGACGTAATACTGCGTGAACTTGATTCCTTCGCTTGCCAATCGATCAATATTCGGCGTCTGGACGACATCGCCGCCGAAACAGGAAACGTCGGACCATCCCATGTCATCAATAAAGACGTTGACGATGTTCGGCGTTTTATCCGAAACGATTGGCTTGGGTGCGTTGTAATACGCCAACGTGTCATGTGTTTGGGCGGTCCACTGATCGACCGCTGCACGAAGCGCCGCAACTCGCTCGGACTGCGACGGATCCGAAATCATATTGTTTTGCTCGTAGGGATCGTCCGCTAAGTAATAAAGTTCTTCGGCAGGACGCTGCAAGTAACGCTGGACTTTGCTTTTAGCTTGCGACGAGTGCAACGCCTGCTCGACCCAGCTTTCCCAATACCCCGCTCGTCCCGCGATTTCGGTAACGTGGCTGGTGAAACGGAATTCGGGATGCAGGTTACGAATGTATTTCCATCGGTCGCTTGTTCGAGCCGACCGGATTGGAAAAATGTTCTTGTCACCATCGCCGCTGTGCATCGTTAGGATCACGTCACGATGTTTGTTCTGCTCGCCGCTTAGCACCGGCAGGAACGAGCGTCCATCGATCGCCGATGGCGGTTCGCCACCGGCCACATCGACCAGCGTCGGCAAAATGTCGATCCACGAAACCATCGCGTCCGAGCGAGTGTTGGGTTGGACTTGCCCCGGCCAACTGACGATCAAAGGCGTACGGATGCCTTCTTCGTACAGATTCCATTTACCGAACGGCCACTGCGCCCCATGGTCGCTGGTGTGCAGAAAGAATGTGTCATTGCCGAGTTTTTCGCGAGCCAAATCGAAAACTTGGCCAAGCTCTGTGTCCATGATCCGCACGGCGGCAAGGTACTTGGCACGCGCGGCGCGAGTTTGCGGTGTATCGACATGATGCGAGGGAACCTGAACGTTGTTGGCATTAAATTCGCCAGTTTGTTCGGGCCAGGGGACATGCGGCCAATTCGTCCCGACAAACAAACACAGCGGTCGCGAGTCGTCACGCTCTCGCAACCATTTCAGTGCATTAGGAACCGCCGTGTCTTCGTGGTAGTTGAAGTTTTGAGCGAGATCAAAGCCATATTCGGTCGTTTGTTTGTAGTGCCCAACTTTGCCAAACGAGACGACTTCGTAACCGAGTTGCTGCAGATAGGCGGGCAACTTTTTGATGTCGGCTCGAGGACGCGAATGATTCGGTTCCGCACCGTTGTTGGCGGGGTACAGTCCGGTTAGAAGCGCCGCACGGCTGGGTGCACACGCGGGCGACGCGACAAACGCTTGGTCAAACGTCATTCCGGCTGCGGCAACTCGGGCCATGTTCGGCGTCTCGATCTCGTCCGATCCGTACACCGACGAGTCACGCCAAGTATGATCATCCGACAAAAATACCACGATGTCGGGCCGCTCGGCTGCGGATGCGACCGAGCGAGAGGCAAGACAACCGACACACGCCAACAGGACAAGTAAAAAGCGATTCATCAATCCAAGCATCCAGTAAGAAGGAAGGAAATTGAAGAGAGGTATAGGGAGAGCGGCCAAGCCATCAGGCTTTGCCTAGTTGCAATTCGGCCAATTCACGCAGCACGGTCGTCGCATACGTTCCTTTGGGCAGATCAAATCGCAGAACGAGGGTACGGTCGTCTTCCCAGGCCAAACGGGACGCCAAAGGACGCAGCCGCATGACGCGGCGTTCTTGCTGTAAGTTAAACGACGCCAGTCCATCGATGATCTCGGGATGACGCTCGACCACGCTCTGCTCCAATCCCTTGACTTGGTTCTCAGAGAGAAGATCGCCTTGCCCCCACAGCGGCGAAGTCAGTTCGAGCTGTTTCTGCTGGACTCGTTCGGCCTCATCCCCGCGGTAGTTTCCTGGCAACACCAAACTGCGGTTATTGGCAAAACCAAATACCTCGCCATCAAGCGGCGTGTCCCAATTACCAAGCTCGACACGCTGCGCCACACAGGCATTAAAGATAAAACTGCGAGCCGCCGAAATCAGGATTCCTCGAAGCGGCCGGTCGCGAACATCGAGTTCGCCTGACATAAAACGGCGAGCCTGATCGACGTTGCCGCCGTCACGCCCGAAACGCTGAGGCCCAAAATAGTTCGGCACGCCACGATCACTGATCTGCTGCCAACGTTCATTCGCCTCGCTTTCGGAAAACTCACACCCACGCAGCCGGATGATGAACCGATTGCCATCGTGCGATCCGCGATGAAGTTTCCGCAAATTGCGAGTGACGCTCAGGATCCGAATACCGTCATCAGCCAAGTCGTCTGCGGACGGCGACGGTTGGCCTGGCAAATGAATGCTAAACCACTGCCGAGTGATCGCGTGGTTGTCTTTCATTCCACAATGGCTGACCAAGCGTTTTCGGATGCCAAGTTTTTTAGCAAACAGCGTCGCCACGTCATTGGTATTTCGCTCGGACTTTTCAACCCAAACCAGGCAGTGTTCGCCATCGCCCGACGGCTGGAAACCAAGCAGTTCTTCGACCTGAAAATCCTCGGGGCGGCATTTGAACCGGACCGTCCCAAGTGATTTGCCGCAGAGTCGTGGGGGATCGATCGGGTTCATACAAGTGGTATCGCAGAATCGCTGGATCGAGGCGGTGGAAAGGAATGAGCGGACCGATCAATTGATTTATATTACCACCCGCAACCCCCCAAGCAACCCCCTTAAACCTGCAATTAGCGAGCGATTAACGCCAACATCCAGGCCTCACCCGAGTACACGGACCGCAAGCCAAGCGTCAAATCAGCAGGATTACACTACGACATATTTCGCGATTCCCAACGATCTCTGAGGGCTGACCGTCCAATGCCATCTACCGTAGCGAAAAGACAGACGGGTGTTTGTAGCGGTGCGGCGCAAGCCAAAGTAGATGGCATCGGGCCCCGCGCCGCACCGCTAGATCGTAGTCAGACTTTCAAACGGCCTAAGCGTCCTCGCCCGTCATTCGTTTTTTGAATCGTTCGAACGCTGCTGTTCCCCTTTGCTTGAGGTTTCATCGTCTATCGCGATCGATTCGTAATCAATGCCGCAGAGCACAAACGAGCGGCTGAGAGGTTGCGGATTACTTACGAGTTCCATTCGTTGACGATTGATCTCGACGAGCTGTGACTGCTGTACGTCTTCGGCAATACTGGAACGGCCGTAGGCGATTCGAACCGCTTGCCACGAGAGCGATTCGAGTGGACGCTCCAAGTAGTCGAGCAGTTTTGCCAACTCAGCCAGGACTCTCAAGTCACGTTGATCTGACTGGGCCAATTGTTGACCAATCTCGCGAGTTCGCGCGAGCGACTTGGCACGTTGCAAAACCATTTCGGCTTGTTCCGTTGTCACGTTCTCGACCGTCGCCACTAAACGATTCAGTGACGCCGCCAATTGGAAATACGCGTCGGCATCGGTCGAGTCACGCAGGACGGCTTCACAGCAGCACTTCACTGCACGGCGATCATCCTGACTGTGAGCGGCCAATACACCGCGTGCAAACCATGCATCTGCGTTTTCATTGTCGGCTACAGCGTTACTTTTATCCCACTGCTTCAGCGATTCGAAATCCTTCTGCTCTGCATAAGCTCGCCCCAGCAGTGCCGACTCCGCAAGCGTCTGGGATACTGCGGACTTGAGTTCCGCGATCACGAGATCCCATTGTTCCGTGCCGGCGGCCGCACGTGCTCTGCCAAGCGAACCGATCGGGTCAAATTGTTCCCGTATTGCATCGGCAGCGAAGGGCTCCGAGAGACTCAACAACGCACGAAGTTCAATTTCTTCGACGTTCCCCTGTTCGCACAATGCTTTCAGATGCTGTGCGGCTTCGAGTCGCCGTCCTTGACGCACCAGAAGTCGCGCGAGTTGACGATGAGCCATCGATGCATCCGGGACCGCATCCAGCACTGCTCGGTAGCGAGTTTCCGCTGCGTCCCAGTCTCCAGATTGCACCAACCACTCTGCGGTCTGACCCAACGCCGGCAGCTGCGTCTCAGGCACGGCTTCAGCCAGCTCGTCCAGCATCATGATCGCTTCGGGATAGCGATGTTCCTCGCCCAGCACCAGTGCCATCATGAAGACGACTTGCGGATTTTCGGGGGCCATCGCAAACGCTTTGCGGATGGAATTTCCGGCAGCTTCGATACGCCCGGTCTCGAGAGCTTGTGTGGCGGTGAGCAACAACGACGGCAGGTCGATTTCCGGAGTGACCGGAGCAAGCTGTTCCGGCGGAACAGGCGGCGCTTCGATCACAGGATCCGCAGGCACCGAAAGCGACTGTTCGGGCGTGCAACCGCAGGAAATAACCCACATGCAACATCCGATCGCTCCGATGAAGTTGCTATTACAGCATCGAAATATCAATTCTTTAGTTTCCCACGCTCGTGCTAGAAAATTTTGAACCCTAAGCATACTCGACTTTCTAAAATATCGCGTCTCACGGTTCAGGGGGGACTCGACCGTGTTAGAATTCGAGGCGTCTGGAAGTCGAAGCCGCAATCCGGCATACATTCTTGGGAGCAAACGTTGGGTCGCCTCATTTTCGTCGTCATCGCAATCGCCCTGGTCGTAATCGCTCTGCTTCTCAGACCGATGGACTCTCCTTCGAATTCGACTGATCCCGCCCCAGAGACGACCGCCAGTCCAGCCAGTTTAACTCCGACATTTGTTGGCCGCCAAGTTTGCGGCGAATGCCATGAAGAGAACTTTCATCTGCACAGCAAATCAGGGCATGCGTCAACTTTTGTCAACACGCGTGACTCTGATATCGCCAAAAAGTTTGTTGGCAAAACACTGGATGCCGGCGAACCCTATGGATTACTAGAGTACTCGATGGATGAAAATGGATTGCGAGTAAAACGTGTCGACGACCCCAGTAATCAATCTTTCCCGCTGGAGTTTGCGTTGGGATCGGGGCACAACGCGGTAACCTTCCTTTCGCTCGTTTCGGATGCCGACGAAGACACCTTGGGGATCGAGCATCGAGTATCGTGGTTTGCAGCTGACGACCATTTTGGATTGACACCGGGGCAAATCGGCAGCTCACCAACGACGCTGGCTCAATTTTTTGGCAACTCTGTCCAAGACGAACATATGCATGCGTGTGTCAATTGCCATACGACTTCGGGAAAAATCATTGACAAAAACATTGTCGACTTAGTTCCCAACGTGAACTGTGAAAAATGCCACGGTCCCGGCAGCGAGCATGTGCGTCAGGCCAGACTATCGAACAACCCGCCCCCGTTTTCGGTTGGAAACGATGACTGGAATGCCGAATCCGAATTGCAACTGTGCGGCGATTGTCATCGATTACCAATCGACTTTCCGCCAAAGCAACTGCGAGAATACCCGAGGTTGATGGCAAGATTCCAGCCGGTAGGAATGCTTCGCAGTCAATGTTATCTACAATCACGTGGCAAATTTAAATGCACGACGTGCCATAACCCCCATCAAGCATCGACGGCAAAGTCGACCGAAGCGTACGTTGATGATTGTGTCCAATGCCACACAGAGAACACCGCCGATCACGTCGCATGTCCGGTATCGCCCCAAACAGGCTGCATCGAGTGCCACATGCCACCGTTACGATTTGAGCAAGGGATGACATTCCACGATCACTATATTCGGGTGCATCCGGAAGACTGAGGCGTCAGCAAAAGAAAACCTCGCCTACGTTATGCAGGCGAGGTTCGATGCAAATCAACTGAGAATCAAGCAGCGATTAAAAGTCTTGGACAACCTCTTTCGAAGCTCGCGTACCAAGTGAGCCCCACAAGCCATACGGGCTCTTTCCACCAGGGTTATTGCTACTGGTGATAATCGGAGCACTTTGATTGCCCGCTTCAATCGAATCCGTAATGAATTTCACGGCTCCGTCACCCATCAACACATGGACGCCGCCTTGGTGAAAGCTGCTTGGCGAAAATGATCCCGGGTTATCCGCCCACTGGCCGATACACAGTTCACTATTCGGTGGCCGAACCGTATAGACATCCTGAATGCCAGAACGGACCGCCGCCGCCCAGCGCATTCCACGACTGTTACTGGAGTTGGATTCCAAGCTGACCGGCGGCGTGCAACCGGTGCTTGATGAACCACACCAGAACTGGGGTCGTTCAGGGTCAATCTCACCTGATGTCTCGCAGTGCAAAGGATTACTTTGCACATCATTAGCGCTTCCGCCGCCATCCCACGAGTAGGCACCCCGTTTGTCTCTATCACCTTGGTCAGAGATGATTTCGCCCATTGCGATCGTGTTGGACAAACCGTCCTTCACATCGCGGAACTCGCGAGAAACGTAAATCGAAAACATACCGCGGTGAACGGTCTTGGCGTTGGCGGCAGCACCCGAGTTGGTTGATAGACCATACAGCGGCATGCTCGTCCCATTAAGGTTCTGGTGACCTTGTTGCTGAGTACTGTACGAGTCACCCATGCACATGCCGTAGTTTGTACGACCGAGTCCTGGCAAACCTCTACCTGGATCGCTGGGGCAACGGATGTTTGAAATTTCGGTCGACCAAGGAATGTAACCCGGACTCGTTGAGAACGACTTTGCACTCGGCCCCATCGCGGGCCAGGCGCCGGGAACCCCGGTGTTTGATGGTGGCGCCGCACCCGTCACGGTTTTAGTATCTGGATTTGAAATTTGTTCCCAGAGTGCCTGTTGCTCAAAAAACGGAGTCATTCCAACCATCGCGCTCAAGCTCAGCTTGTTCGAACTGTTTGAGCCTTGCCACCAGTTTGGATTAGCGGTATCCAGCCCCATGCCGGTTCCGGAACCGTGAATCGGCAACTGATTGTAGGCGGCATGATAGTTATGCATCGCCAAGCCGATTTGCTTGAAATTGTTGCTACAACTCATTCGACGCGCAGCCTCTCGGGCTGCTTGAACCGCGGGCAATAACAAGCCCACCAAGACTCCGATGATGGCGATTACCACCAATAATTCGACCAGGGTAAAGCCCTGTCTCTGATGATCTCGACGCTGCATGTGGCTGCTCCAAAAAAAGAAGGGTAGAGAGAATTGAGCCGAAGGGGAAAAACCAAAACCGTAAAATACACTTACCAACAGTCTGCCCCACCGTAGCTTCGGCCTAGCCAAGTCTAACGCCTTCGCGCGAGGGGGGACAATGAAAAATCGATGTTGTCTGTAAAAAAATGCACATTTAAACAGAAATATATAGACTTGAACGTGCGTGATCCGCGAGAACACGACGTTTTGTCTCAGGTGCATGATAGAGATTGCCGCTGGACGCAGCCTGGCAGAGGATCACTGCGCACCGGAGCCTACATATCGAGTTGTAGGTCCATCCATCTGCCACGGAAGCTCTGCCGGGGACGTTGACAGCGGGATTCACGTAAATAGCGAGATTCACGCTTCATTTGGCCGCTAAATTCGCGACAGGGCTTGCTCTAAATGCGGCTCTAAATGCGGCTCGTTTGCGCGTTCGACATTCGGCGGCAAGAGTTTACTGCATGATCGGACGGATCCGTTGCCCTGCGAGCAGGAGCTGCAACTCGAGCTCAACCCGAAGCAATCGCGTGGCAGGCCTTCGCGCAGTAGAAATTGCTCGATGGCCTGAATTTGGCCATCGCAAAAGTTGACGTGCCCCCGTTCGGCCCGATTCTGATATCTCACTTTTTGACTTTCGTCCGGCTCGCCGGGATGCACCCTATCGATGCAAAAAGTGAAAGCTGGCCGAAAAACGAGAAGAGGCCAAACCAGAAGCTGACTCTGACAACGCCTGGGGTCTCTCAGGGGCAGTGAACTGCAACGATCGCTAACGAAAGCTTACTGCATCGATTCACGCATCGACTTCTCGTAAGCTGCTTTTTCTTCAGCTGTCATCTCGGGCTCTTCCGCAGGCGTTTCTTGAACAACCTCGGTGTCATTTGCCGAACCACAACCGACCAGGGAAAATGAGGAGACGCAGATAACAGCGATCCAAAGAAAGCAAAACTTCTTCATGTTTGGGACCTTGCGAGTGATGAATTTGAAAAACGAACCCATAGCAACCAGACAATCCATAGACTTTTGTTGCGGGGCCAGTCTATCAGGTTCAAAACGCTGTCGCCACCAAATCCTCAAAAAAAGTGGCCCGCTGTGAAAGCAAGCCCTCGACACATCGACCTCTGCACACTGAACAGATGATCCATCATAATGGATTGGACATCCAGTTGACCGCCCTCGCAGGTCCGTTTGTTGTGAGCGACACTATCGGTAAATCGGTGACTTCATCGGTTGCATCGCAATGGTTGCATCGCAATGGTTGCGAGTGCGAAACAATTCGCGAAAATCACTTCCGCATCCTAGAAGCCGCAGTTCTTCTTTAGCCCCAAGCCCCCTTTGCCTGGACTGCTAAAACATTGGTGTTGGCCTCTCTACTCAAAATACGGGTGAGAGTCATCAAGGTGGGGATCACCGAGTCTAACGACAAAGAATGGATCGCTGTAACGACGACTCAGGCTTACGTGCTCAGGCTCGGGCATGCTCAGGCTCGCCACTACTCAGGCTCGGGCGTATAGAGTGCGTTGTAGATCCCGGTGGACCGATCGGGGTGAACGTGGTCCGTATAAAATGCAACCAAGCGGTAGCCGTGCGAGACAAGCGTTTCATCCACGGGAAACAGAGTTCCGTTGGTCCCTGAGAGATCCGAGGGACGATAAAACTCGAACACAATCAATCCGATCGCCTTGCTTTGCAGCGATTCGCGGGCGCCGCGAATCGTCCGTAAATCGGCCCCTTCGGTGTCAATCTTCAACAGATCGATCTTTTCCACGCCCAGCTCGGATCGAACTTTGTCGAGCGTCTTTAGCTTGATCGTCTCGGTCCGCAAAAACGTTTCATTCTCGGGCGACATCACAGGCGTGCGGTCACAAGTCGATGCATAGACACTGGACTCGTAGATGTGAATCGAACTGTTGGCGTTGATGTCGCTGAGCCCGTAATTCAAACAATGAACCGAGGACAGCGTTTTTGTGTTGGCTTCCAGCTGGGCAAACGTCGATTGGACCGGCTCAAAGGAATAGATCGACTTGGGTGAAATCCGCTGCGCCAACTTGGATGCGGTCTGCCCAATGTTGGCGCCGACATCAAAGACGACCTCTAGCTTGGTAAACGATGGATGCCAGCCCTCGCGTGCAATACGTGCCGCATCGTCGAGCCAATCGATGCCAAAACGCTTGGTGCGAAGGAATCGATAACCGATCTTTTTCTGCACCTGATGGCTGGCGCGGGCGGTCCAATCCTTGACAAGATTTGGCATGACGCTGGATTCCATTCGTAGTAACGGCGGCAAAAGATCACCTTCACGCACCGAGAGCCCCTGTCGCGAGGGAGAAATTCCGGATCCCCCCACGATACCTCGGAAGCCCGATCGCGGGCAACGTGAATCCGGAAGCGTTCGTGATTGCCGCCCCCGGTTATTTACGCAGGATCGTACGCCGCACTGCCAAGCCCACGTCCGCGAGGAATGAATTTACACATCAAGATCCCGAGGAAGTAGAGGAACATCAACGGAACCGCCAAGGCAACCATGCTGGTGACATCCGCCGGAGTGAGCAACATCGACATCACGAAAATGACCAACACCGCCACTTTCCAACTCTGGATGTAGGCTTCGGTTTCAAAAAGTCCAATGCGCTGCAGGAACAACATCACCAATGGCAATTGAAACGCGATTCCGAACCCAAGTGGCAGCATCAGGACGAAGTTGACGTAGTAGGTCAACCGCGGCTCGACAGCGACATCCATACTGCCGTTAAACGCCAACAGGAAGGTCAGGACGTAGTGCAGCACGAGAAAAAACGCCAGCACGACGCCGCTGCTGAACAGAATCACACTGATCGGCATGTACAAATAGACATAACGGCGTTCGTGAGCATGCAGTCCTGAGGCCACAAACGCCCACAGGTGATACAGAATCATTGGCGACGCCAAAACGGCGCCGACAATCAAACCAGCTTTGACCCAGATCATGAAGGGCTCTTCGATCTTCAGCGAACTGACGCTCGTCTTGCTCTGACGCAATTGGATTTTGGGCTGCAGCGCCGAGGGGTCCGGCAACTTCTGCAGCAATTCTTTCATCGCGTAGGGCTTGACCGTCACAGCGGGTGTCTCGCCGTCATCGGCGGCATCCAGGTTCGACTCGATCGCGTCGGGGGCCAACGTCTGCAGCTCTTTGGGCACCTCGTAGATGGTTTCCCAAACCAGCGCATTTTGCATTAAGAATTCGCGAAGTGGCTGAATTTCAGGATCGTCCAAGTCGCTATAACCTAGACTGGTTAAATCTCGATCCGCATTAAACTGCTGAATCGCACCTTGCAGCGGCGACTGGATAAACCGAATCACGTCGTTGGCAAAGAAAAGCCCGACGCACAAGCCGACGCCAAGCCACATAATTGCCTTGACCAGACTCGACCTTAACTCTTCGAGGTGTTCCCCGAAGGTCATCGTTGAGTTTTCGAAGAGGTCGTCTTTAGGAAGTGCCGGTCGATCCACGATAGATAATTTGGTTAAAAGTCGGAGAGAGTGTGTGCAGTTTTGAACGTTTGGAAAGCCAAGCTGACGAATTTGAGCGGTGCATTTTTGCTAGCCAAATGTCGTCACGCGGCTGAGAAAGTGAAATCGTCACGCCCGTAAAAACGCCGTGGTGCGACCACCTCGGCACTAGTCTATCAACGCATCCTGGTTGTCGATGTCACCATCGTCCATTCAAGTCTCGAAAAACCTGAAAGCTTCGATTTGTGTCCATGATTGAGCCATATCCCCTTCGCTTCAAGCCCGTTTTAAAACAGACCCTTTGGGGGGGGCGTCTACTTGGCGAACAACTGGGCAAACCGATTGGCGATGACGCTAATTACGCGGAAAGTTGGGAGGTTGTCGATCATGGCGCCGACCAAAGCGTGGTTCAGTCAGGCCCCTTAGCAGGAAAAAGTCTTCGCGAGCTGCTGTTGAACCACCGCGAATGGCTGATGGGCGAGGCGGAGGAAGAACAATTTCCTTTGCTGCTAAAGTACCTCGATTGTAATCGGGTGTTGTCGGTGCAAGTCCATCCGTCGGACAATTACGCGGCAAAAATGACGATTCCGGATCGGGGTAAAACGGAAGCATGGTATATCGTGGCCGCCAAACCCGATAGCGTCGTCTACGCAGGGCTAAAACCGGGGGTGGGTGAAACCGAGCTACGGAACGCGATCGAGCAGGGAACCGCCGAAGAGGTGTTGCACCAATTTCACCCCGAACCCGGCAGCTGCGTGTTTATCCCCGCAGGTACTGTGCACGCATTAGGTGCCGGGCTGCTGGTGGCCGAAATCCAACAATCCAGCGACACCACGTTCCGCCTGTTCGATTGGAATCGGGTCGATTCCCAAGGAAATGCTCGCGAATTGCATATCCATGCCGGAATCGAAGTCACGGATTTCGAGCGCGGCCCAGTGCAGCCGATCCAGGTCAAACAGGGCGTCCATGCCTGGCAAACGCTCGTAATGTGTGACAAATTCGTGCTGCGGGCCTTCGAAAGTGGATCGCGGCCCCAACGGGGGGAAGAATTTGGGGACGATGACCATTTTCATATCATCACCATTCCCAAAGGCTCTGCCACGCTTACGACCGAACGCGAAGAAATTCAGCTTTCCAGCGGCGATTCACTGCTGCTGCCCGCTGCATTGGGAAACGTTCGCGTCGATTTAGCCGAAAACAGTACCGCGCTCGAAATGATCGCTGTCTAGAGCAGAGCGGATGCCACTGAAAAAACCGCTGACAAAAATCGCTGACCGTCGATCAACCACGTCATGCCATCGACGCAGACACCAAGTGGGTGGTCTTTAAAACGCTACGGCGTAGCTTGATTCTGAAATAGCGGAATTCGCGCGTGAGCCTTCGGATCAGTCGGATCAGAGGGCGAACGCAGGTGCGTGAAAGCAGGTGGACGGAAGTTGGTGGACGGAAGTCTTGACGACTTCCGCTACGGGGCCGCTTGGCAACGGCTCCATTTGGCTCTTGCGGACGCGATAACCGTCACCACCGCCCCTCTGCAGAGCTGATCTTGCTAGCAAATACTAAGGAGATTGGATTCTTGCTTCAGTCGATTTCGATAAACAAACGTGAAGGACTGAGACTTCCCTTCTGCTGCCACCTCCCCAAAGTTCCTCTTGGCAGCTTGCTACCAGACTTCGTACTCTCCCACCAATGGGTTGTGAATTACCAAGAACATGGAGATGTTCCGGGTGGATCGCATTGCCCGGCCGTGGCAATCCAATGGAATCGGACGCATGCGAACCACACAACTGAATATTCCAGCCTTACTCGGCGTTTCTCTTCTGTTCCTCTCCTTCGCTGGATGCCGAGGCGGCGGATGGCTCCCCCCTGCGGGGACAATGAACCAACAGCAAGCCAACGCGATCGTTCATGATCCGTTTCCACAGAACGACATTGCGCCGTATGAGGCCGCTTCGCGCCCGCCGAGCTATCAGCAACCGCTGCCCGAACCGGTCCGCAACCGTTTGATTCCTGACGCGATGCCGTGGTTGGGTCGTTAAAACGGACGCCAGCAACGTTTGGCACGTTTTCGTAGCGAAAGTCGCGAAGACTTTCGTTCCCTCAACCAAGTGCCCGCTACCAAGTGCCCGCTACCAAGTGCCCGCTACCAAGTGCCCGCTACCAAGTGCCCGCTACCGAGTGCCCGCTACCGAGTGAATGCGGAATGGGCTCGGTCGGTCGTCATGACAGGCTTGGTTTGCCCACTTTCCCCAAACTTCTTTCCCGAATCAAAAAGTCCCTCCGTCACAAAGGGACATTGTTCTGGTACCTTTTGTCGGTAAGTCCATGTCGACGGTCCGAGAACACGAATGCCACGCCCAAGCTCCAAAAAATCGAAATCCCCACGCCGCGCCTCCAAATCAGAAGCGTCATCTGAAAAGGGGGCTGAAATTCGTCTGCAAAAACTGCTGGCGGCAGCCGGTTTTGGCAGTCGCCGTCAGTGCGAAGAATTGATCATCGAGGGACGCGTCGAGGTCAACGGCAAGATCGTCGACCAATTGGGCAGCACGTTTGATCCCAAAGAGGCCAAGGTTTTTGTCGACGGCACCGCGCTGCGAGCCCAGAAGCTTGTCTATTACGCGGTCAACAAACCGGTCGGCGTGGTCACGACCAACTCGGATCCGCAGGGTCGCCCACGGGTGATCGATATGGTGCCGCCGACGGAACGCGTCTTCCCGGTGGGACGATTGGACCGCAGCAGCGAAGGGCTGATCCTGCTAACCAACGATGGCGAATTGGCTCAAAAGCTGGCCCATCCCAAGTATCAAATCAAAAAAGTCTATCGCGTGGTGGTCGCCGGCAAGGTGGACGTCAAAGCGATGAAGCAGATGGAGAAGGGAATCTACATCGCCGAAGGCTTCGTGCGTGTTGAAGGCGCCAAGATCATCAAGGCGAAGGGCAAGGCCACCGAGTTGGAGGTGACGCTTCGCGAAGGCAAGAACCGCGAAATCCGCCGCATCTTTGCTCGCTTGGGGCATAAAGTACAACAGCTTCGCCGAATCGCCGTCGGGCCGCTTCGATTGGGTGAAGTCCCGATTGGTGCCTACCGAGTGCTCGGCCGCGACGAAGTCAAAAAGCTGCGGGTGGCTGCCGAAGAATCGATCAAGCTCGGAGCCGCAGAAGGAGGTCGGCCTCGATCCAAGACCGCTATTGCCAAGAACAAGACCGAAAAGTACCGCGCGGATTCGGGAAAATCGACCGGATCAAAGACGTCGGGCTCTAGGGAGGCGGGCCCCAAACCAGTGGGATCAAGACGCAGCAGCGAATCACGATCCGGCAGCGTCAAGAAAGGCGGCGTCAAGAAGGGCGGCGTCCGCATCGAGCGCTCGCCGAGCTACGAGCCGCCACCGAAATCGGGTGTCATTATCGGCGGTGAAGAGTCGGAAACGAAGCCGGCAAAACGCAAGAAAACGTCGACCAAGCGAGCCAAACCTGCGGGCCGTACCCCCGCACGAGGCGGCACCAAACGCAGCAGCAGTCGCCCAGCCAGCGGCAGTCGATCCGCTAGCGGCGGTCGATCGGGCAGCGGCAGTCGCACGACGAAAAAACCGGCCCGTGGTGCAGGAAAACCGGGTGCCCCAGTATCCCGCAACCGTAACGTGAAAAAGAAACGAAGACCGTAGGATCCATGTCGAAGTTGCCACATACCAAGCTGCACGCAAAGTACTACGCCGACAAGATGGCTCAAGTCCACTCGGTCATTGAGCAAAACGAACTTGTCGGTGAAAAGACGTATCGGTTACGGATTGCCGCTCCGGCGATTGCGTCCACTGTCGTGCCTGGCCAATTTGTGATGATCCGGCTCGCCGGCACCGACGCGCCGCTGATCGGTCGCGCGTTGGCGGTCTATGACGTGACGGCGGATTCCGCAGGCACTCCGACCTACATCGACTTGGTCTACCTTCGCAAAGGTGTGATGACCGAGGCGCTCGCCACTTCGCCGCTGGGAACCGCGGTCACCGTATGGGGACCGCTTGGCAACGGGTTCTCCCCCACGCGATGCGACCGCTTGATCATGGCCGTGGGCGGCATCGGGCAAACGCCAATGTTAATGCTCGGTCGTGAAGCGATGGGATCACAATCGTTTGGCAGTCCGGCTCGCGAAAACCGATGGAGCAAACATGTGGAATTGATCTACGGAGCACGCTCCAAAGCACTGCTGGCAGGCGTTGACGATTTTCGCGGTGCCGAATTTCAAGTCACGCTGTGTACCGACGACGGTTCCGAAGGCGTGCGTCAATTGGTGCCCGATGTTTTGGCAGCACGACTTGCTGAATTACCCAAGGACGAAACGATTCGCGTGGTGACTTGTGGCCCCGAAATCATGATGGAAAAGGTGGCACAGGTTTGTGCCGACGCCAACGTTGATTGCGACGTATCGATGGAAACCCCGATGGCATGTGGAATCGGAGTCTGCTTCTCATGCGTGGCAAAAATTCGCCAAGAGGGTCCCGATCCTTGGGACTACAAACGGACCTGTGTCGAAGGTCCGATCTTTAACGCCAACGATGTGTGTTGGTAATCCATATGTGTCGCTAATCGCCGCGGAACGTTGCACCAGTGACGTAGGTAGCGGAACTCGCGATTGGGTTTCGGTCATCCCAGCAAACGAAAGTCTTGACGACTTCCGCTACACCCCAATGCATCGATTATAAAACCGATGTCCGTTGATCGTCACGTCGGTAAATCGTGACGCTTGCAAATACCGACGTCTGCAAATACCGACGTCTGCAAATACCGACGTCGGCGACGTCGGGCGACATTGATCTACTAGCGGTAGAACGATCCCGAAGTGCTGGTGGGATACTTGCTGGCGGGATAGGCCGACGAGCCTCCCGTGCTGCCTGGCATATAACCGCTGCCACCCGATGGCAATTGACTGCTTGCCGGAGCATCCGAAGTGTTACTGATCGCCGCAGCGGTCTTGGTTTCTGCAACCGAGGTTGTCGAGGGCTCCGACGCTACGTTTGCAGCCGCGGTGCTTGTGGCGGCCGGTGTAGTCGGCGCGGCCGTTGCTGGCGGTGCCCAAGTGCTGATCGCATCGGTAGCTGTCGTCGCTGGCTTGGCACTGCTGCCGGTAAAATCGCTTGGCAGCGTAAATCCGCTGGTCCCGAGGTCGGTTCCGGCCGCTGCACTCGCCGCTGCCGAGGGCTGGGCGTTGGTACCGCTAGACGCCGCCATCGATGGCGGTGCGAACGCCGACGCCGCAGCGTAGCTTGACGGTGTTTGTTGTCCTGCAGGCAACGATGTCGACGGTGTCGAAATGGATGACGGGGACATCGACTCTGGGGTCGTGGCAACCGACTCGGTCGCCTTCGGTGTAAAGGACTTTTTGCCGAATTGGTAACCCGAGGTCGTTGCGTTGGGGGTACCGGTGTTGGAGTACGAGGCCGTTTGCGGAGCTCCGGGGAAGCCGTTGGCTTGTGCCGCCGACATATTAACCGAAGCAGGAGTCGCAAAGCCTGACGAGACATCGCCAGCACCAAACGAAGGCGTCTTCGGAGCACTGCTGGCGAATTGCGTCGAGCCTCGAGTGCCAAGATTGGTTTTCGGCTCGGCGGTACCACCGGCAACCGAAGCAATCGCTTCGGGGGTCGCCGTGGCGCTTGGGGGCGCCGGGTACGTTTTCGTCGGTCCCGCTCCTGCGAGCGCTTCGGCCGAAGGTTCGCTGCGCCGCGCAAACATGTTGAACGGCCTCATGCTGGAACGACATCCCAGCGAGAGACACGAAGCTGTCACACAAGCGGCAACGAGTGCACGACGGTTATTTGCAAGTTTTGAAAGCATCCCTGCCTACCTTGAACCACTAGAATCCGATTAAGCGACATCCTTTCGCTCCATCGGACAATTCGATATAGGCCGATCAAGCAAATCGCTCAAAATGGCTAAATTCGCTCAATAATCAACCCGTTTCTCATTCCATTGGGAAGCTAAGAACTGCGACATCGGGGTGTCAATGCCAATCAGCAGCAAAGCACAGAGAATCTCGTCCGGCTTGCTAGATTAGCCGATCACATCGGATCCCACCCAAGGCTGCAGCACTTTCGGAATCGCGATCGAACCGTCGCCGCGCTGGTGGTTTTCAATGATGGCAATCATGGCTCGCCCGGTCGCGACCGCGGTCCCATTGAGGGTGTGAACGAACTCGGTTCCCTTTTGTCCGGCACGCTTAAAGCGAACGTTCAAACGTCGCGCTTGATAGTCCGTGCAATTGCTCGTGCTGGTGACTTCGCCCCATTCGCCCGCCTCGCCACGTCCTGGCATCCAGGCTTCGAGGTCGTACTTTCGGTACGCGGGACCGCCGAGATCGCCGCTAGCAGTGTCGATGACGCGGTAGGGCACTTCGAGTTGGTCAAAAATCTCGCATTCCAACGACCGCATTTCTTCGTGCAGTGCGTCGCTTTGGTCGGGCGAACTAAACGCAAACATCTCGACTTTGCTGAATTGATGAACGCGGTACAGCCCCTTGGATGCACGCCCGGCGGCTCCCGCTTCGGTGCGGAAACAGTGACTCAAACCACATAGCCGGATCGGCAATTTTTCCAGATCCAGCGTCTGTCCGGACATCATCCCGCCCAGCGGAATTTCGGCGGTCGCGACGAGATTCAATTCCGTGTTTTCGATGCTGTAGATTTGGGTCTCCGGGCCTCGCGGATTGAACCCGGTTCCCTGCAACACGCTGGTCAGCGCCAAGTCGGGAGTGCTGACGGGGGTGAATCCACGCTCGGACAAAAACGAGACCGCAAACTGCTGGAGCGCCAAATCGAGCCGCACAGCCGCGTTTCGCAAAAAATAGAAACCGGCGCCGGCCACCCGCGCCCCCGCTTCGAAGTCGAACAGGTCGTGTTTTTCCCCCAGTTCGAGATGGTCGAGCGGTTTGAAGTCGAACTTTGGCTTCGCGGTTTTGCCAAACGACAATTCGTTTGCATCTTCCTCGCCGCCGGTGGGCGCATCAGGGTGCGTCAGGTTAGGGATCTGAGCTTGGATGTCGCTGATCTGCTGTTCGAGCTCGTCGTGCTCGCGTTGGGCCGCATCTTTCTGCTCACGCAGTTGGCGTCCCTTTTCGATCATCTGCTGACGCTCGTCGGCATCCTTCGCACCGCCGATGCCTTTGCTGACCTCGTTGGCTTGCCGATTCAAATCCTGGGCATTTTGCAGCGTGACGAGTCGACGTTCATCGAGCTGGACAAGTTTTTCAATATCACAGTCGACCCCACGACGCTTGCAGTTGTCGCTGACCGCTTGAGCATTCTGAATGATAAATTTTCGATCGAGCATAGTCTCTATTTGCTTTCGCTTAGTTTTCCGAGTTCATCCCAAAGGATCGCCGACGCCGCAATGCCACGGTGGTAATCTTGAATTTTGAATTTTTCGTTGGGGCTATGAGTGTTGTCGTCGGACAATCCCCACCCCATTAACAGACAATCACATCCCAGCACATCTTGAAAACGGGTCACAATCGGGATCGATCCCCCTTCGCGGATCATCACCGGTGCGACTCCAAATGCCGTTTCAATCGCTTGTGACGCCGCGACCGCATACTGGCTCTCTGGATTAGCCAACATCCCCGGAGCGCCGTGATCGGGTTTCAACGTGAATTGAATCCCAACGGGGGCATGCTGTTTTAGATGATGCTCGATCGCGGCGGTCAGTTTGACCGGGTCTTGATTAGCGACCAAACGGAAGCTGAATTTGCCTAACGCGGTGGCCGGAATGATCGTCTTGACGCCTTCGCCTTGATGGCCGCTTTGCAATCCATTGATATCAAAGGTGGGTCTGGCCCAGCGACGTTCGTCGCTGGTAAAGCCCTTTTCACCAAACAGCTCGCTGACGCCGACGGCTTTGGCAAACGCCTCGTCCGATTGCGGCAATTGAGCCCATGCGTCGCGTTCCGCTTGGCTCAGTTCGATGACATCATCATAGAAGCCTTCGATCTGAATGCGGCCTTCGTGATCGACCATCGACGAGAGCAAATGGCACAGCGCGATGGCGGGATTCATCACCGCCCCCCCAAACGAACCGCTGTGCAAATCTTGGCTCGGGCCGTTGACTTCGAGTTCATAGGTTGCGATCCCCCGCAGCCCGTAGGTGATTGCGGGCTGGCCGTCGGCGTATTGGCTGCTGTCGCTGATCACGACGCAGTCGCAAGCCAATCGGTCGCGGAGACTCGGCAGCATCCGTTCCAGGTTTTCACTGCCAACCTCTTCTTCGCCTTCGATCAAAAATTTGATTTGCAGCGGCAGCGGCTGGCCGGTCGCCAACCAATCACAAACGCTCTGCACATGAGTCAGCACTTGGCCTTTGTCGTCGGTCGCCCCACGCGCGTACAAGTTGCCGTTGCGAACGGTGGGTTCAAAGGGAGGCGAATGCCATTGATCGATCGGCTCGACCGGCTGCACGTCGTAGTGACCGTAGACCAAGGCGACCGGAGCGCCGGGGACCGCAGGCGTTTCGGCGAATACCATCGGATGTCCCTCGGTGGGGATTAATTCGGTTGCCAAGCCCGCCCGTTTCAACTTCGCCGCGACCCAATCGGCCGCCGCCGCGGTCTGGGGACGATGGGAAGTGTCGCTACTAATACTAGGAATTTTCAACCACTCGACTAAATCATCCAGATGGCGATCGGAATTTTTAGCCAGAGTGTCCAACAAATCGGGTAAGTTCATCGAATCGGACTGGGGGATTTTGAACGAGGGAAAACACGGAAGTGTCGTTAAAGCTTGCCACCGTACGACCGAAAATTGCCGCATGAGGCTCAAAAACCTGATAATCAGGACTGCCGACCGATCTGGGACGGCGCTACAATATAGCTTCGTCGCTGAGAACGAAAACGTGAGGCAATCCTACGTTTTATGAATCGGGGAGACTACCATAGCAGTGTCACCCCAACCGCCGTTTTGGGGGCACGCTGGACAGCAAGCTCAAGAAATGGCCGATTCGAACACCGATTGGCATGCCCAATTTGCAACTTGCCAAGCTTGCTTCGAAAATGGCGCCGCAGGTGACGCCGAAAATGACGCAGAGCCTTGCCTGGAATAACGACACAGGATTGCCGCAGGATCCAAGCGACACAAAAATGAAAAGGGAGGCTCGGCACCGATGCAAATCGCTGACTTCCAGCATCCCCTTTTCGAAAACTCAACGTATTCGACAACTTAACGTACTTGAATCAATTTCACTGAAACCCCAGTCAACAACCATAAAATGTTGCAAGGAGCATGATCAGCAATGGCAGATCATCAAACAATGGTGGCCGAACCCGAAGTGGCCAAACCCGAAGTCGATCGTCGCACGAAACCCAAAGCCAAGAAACAGCCTCGCTACAGCGTCGTGCTGTGGGACGATACCGACCACAGCTACGAATATGTGGTGCTGATGATGAAAAGTCTGTTTCGTCATCCGATCGAAACCGGCTTTCAAATTGCCAAGGAAGTCGACAACAGTGGCAAAGCAATCTGCTTGACCACGACGCTCGAGCACGCCGAACTGAAACGCGACCAAATCCATGCATTTGGCAAAGATGAACTGATCGCCCGCTGCAAAGGCAGTATGTCGGCGACGATCGAACCCGTTCGCGAATAAACCCTTTCGCGAATAAACCCGTTCGCGAATAATCACGCCGCGTGTCGATCGAGGTAGCCTTAGCGATTTGCTAGGGCCTGAGAATGGGGCGGTCGCAGCGGAAGGCGTGGGTGACATTCGCTGTATTTGCCGAGCGATCCCAACATTCACTTGCGAGGCCTAAGAGGCTTCGCCACGCATTTTGGATCGAGCTCGGCTCAGAACGGGGCCGATGCTATTTTCGGCCATGCCAACACTCTGGCTGATTTCTTGGTAACTCTTACCTTCAAGATGGTACATTCGCACCACATTGGCTTCTTGTGGATCGAGCCGCAACATCAGCTGCTGGACCTCTTCGCGATTCTCGATCCGTGACTGATGCCCGTTGTCGCTCATCGCCTCCTGATTGACCGTTTCCAGTTGGCTGCTGGTTTGCAGACCGACTTGCGATGTTGCCAAGCGGCGCGCAATCACGCGGCGAGCGACCACGGTCAGATAAGTTGCCAACGAACAATTACGGCGGAAACGACGCAGCACGCCAAAATCGTTGGCGATCAACGCCAAAAAAACTTCGGCGACCAGATCATCACGCGTCGATTGATCCAGCGATATTCCACGCGATTCAGCCGTGTGGTTAGCCACGTGGACCACCAAACCCAAAAACCGATCGACAAAGTTCTGCCAAGCGCGCGGGGCACGCTCAAGGCATCTTTGCAGAAACTGGCGGTCAACCTCGGAAAGACTCACTGGCGTGATACCAAAACGAATGAGAAATCAATTGCAAACAATTCACGTAACGAAACTCAGCCCCACCCCCCATTATGACAAGCGGGGACGATCGAGTCATTTCCGCTGGTAAAAAAACAGCGAGCAAAAAACGAATTGGCTGTTTCTAGGCAGGGGCCTCTACTTAAGCATGGTAGGTACGGGAGACGCCATTCGCAAGCATTAACCCTATATTCTGCACCGCATCCCCTCTTGCCCCCTAGCGGCACCATCACATCGGGTGGTTTCAAGGAAATAAAGACTGGCAGGCTGGCTGGCTGGGCGAAACCTCGCATCCCACCTCGATCCGCAATTCCTGTGGACGATGCATTTCGCTGACGCATCGCAGGCCGATTGATCCGTTCCCCTCAAACCGCCATTTCTCTCAAACCGCCGTTCCCCTCGAATGTGCTCGCAACGGACAATCGGCTTGCCTCCGCCATGAGCACGGTGTACCATGACACCAGTACACGCAATGCATTGTTGGCGGTGTCCCCTGTTTTTGACGTAGCTTGAGGCGGCCATGTTCTTTTCGATCGAAACGAGCGGTGACATCCCGATCTACGAGCAGATTGTTCGTCAGGTCAAATTGGCGGTCGCCGACGGGGTGCTCTCCGGCGGTCAGATGCTGCCGAGTGTGCGACAATTGGCAGCCGATTTGGCGATCAATTCTAACACGATCGCCCGTGCGTATCAGGAACTGCAAAACGATCGCGTGCTCCAACCGCTCCGCGGCCGCGGGATGGTCGTCCGCCGCGATGCACTGGCTCGCTGTACGAAAGCCCGCAATACGCTTGTCGCGGATGGTGTTCGCCGTGCGCTTGCCGACGCGATCGCCGGCGGTATGCCCCCAGCGGAGCTGCGAGAACTTTTCGAAACCGAACTCGCTAAACAAGCCAAACTGGGTTCGCCCCTGAATGCCGGAGAGGAGTCATGCGATTGATAGGCATTTGGTTTGATGCCGTCCCCACGCGGGAATCTTCCCCCCAACCGTCTTCTCTAGGATCACACACATGCAATCGGTAATCTCGCTTCGGCATATCTGCAAACGTTATGGCAACACGATGGCGCTTGATAACGTCGACCTGGAAGTGCCCGCGGGAGTCGTGTTCGCACTGCTGGGCGAAAACGGGGCAGGCAAAACGACGATGATTCGAATTTTGACCGGCTTTCTAAAACCCGATTTTGGATCGGCCAGCGTGCTGGGGTATCCCTGTGACACCGCGGGTCTCGAGATTCGCAAATCGATCGGTTACGTCTCGGACGCCCCTGCACTTTATGAATGGATGTCATCGGGTGAGATTGGTTGGTTCACATCGGCGTTTTACCCAGAGGGTTTTCTTGAGCGTTACCGAGAATTGATCGCCGAATTCGACGTCCCCGAAGGCGTTCGTTTAAAGAGTCTCAGCAAGGGGCAACGCGCGAAAGTCGCATTGGCATTGGCGATCGCCCATGATCCGTCGCTATTGATTTTGGACGAACCGACCAGCGGACTTGATCCGATGGTACGGCGTCAATTCTTGGAATCGATGGTGGACCGCGCCGCGCTGGGACGCACCGTGTTGCTAAGCAGTCACCAAATTAGCGAGGTCGAGCGGGTCGCCGATTGGATTGCCATTCTGCATCAAGGCGAGCTGAAACTTGTTCAACCTTTGGATGTATTGCGACAGTCGACCTCAATCGTCGTCGCAACGCTGGACGATGCGATCGCAACCGTGGAATCGCCTGAGGGACAAGTGCTTTCCGAATCACGCAGCGGACGCCAAATTCGCTGGATCGTCAAGGACTTGGCCGACGATTGGCAATCGCGTTATGGCGAAGCATCGGGAGTCAAGAATTTGTCGGCAAGCCAAGCATCGCTAGAAGAAATTTTCATCGCCGTGTGTGGCCGTCGCGAACGCCGCACGATTCGTGATGAGAAAATAAATGCACAACTCTGATCGAGTTTTACGAAGCCTCCGCCGCGCATCACTGATCCGTCCTGTGGAAATCACTCGTGTAAGAGTACGACGATGAAACAATTGCTTTGGAAAGATCTGATCACGCTTCGCCCGCTCGCCATCGCGGTCGTTGTGGGGATTCTGCTGTTCCAACTTTTTATCACTGCCGGACAGTTCATTTTTAGTGACGTCCAATTCGACATTGATCCCTATCTGCTGGTGTGGATCCTGATGCCAAATTTGATGGCGCTGGGCACTCCGGCGATGTTGGTCGGCAACGAAGAAGAAGCGAAAACATTTCAGTGGCTACGAACGTTGCCGGTGCGTTGGCAACGGATTGTCGATGTAAAGTTTGTCATCGGGCTCGCCGGCTTGCTTGCGATCTGGGCTGTCGCTTCACTCGTGATGGCGATTGCGGTGCTCTTGATCAACGACACTTCGTCGCCGATGGCGGACGATGTGTTGCATCCAATCGGAATTACCAGACTGTTATTTTTTAGTGTGTTGTTGCTGATTTGCGGATTCATCACGGCATACCTCGTCCGTTCGCCGATGGGCGGTTTGATCCTGTTGGTCCCCGTGATTCTGTTGGCGTCATGGTTTGCCGTCGGGGTGGTGCAGACAATTTTGTTTGGCAACTTCGACGTCTATGGCTCGCTCAATAATGTCAGCAAGAGTGCGATTCAGAAGTCGGCGATCTTCGCCATTGGCTATCTCGTTGCGCTATGGTACATCCAGCGTCTGCTGGGACGTCGACGGCTCGTTTCGGTGGAACGATCACCGCTGCTAGTTTCCAACGAGATCGTTCGTCCTTATCAACCACCGGTTGAGCAGGTGCTGAAACGACCGAGTCCAGCGTATGCGCTGCTATGGCAGCAGCTCGAGCAAACCAAGTGGTTCTTGGGAATGTTGACGTTTGTCGGTTTTGTGGTGTTGTTCGTGTGGTACATCAGCCCGCAACGCCAAGACGCACACATACAAATCTTGGTGCAAGTTGCGTTAGGGGTGATTTCATCTTGGTTGGGGGCACTCGCGTTTTATGGCGACACGGTGCGAGGTCGGTCGGTCTATTTTGCGGACCATGGCATTCGCCCCAGTATGATTTGGGGCACTCGGATCGGGCCGCCGCTGGTGTGTTGTTTGTTCTTAGCAGGCGTCGGCATTTGGATGAGCGGCGGAGCGAGCATGGCGGCCATCACATTAGCCGCATTTGCCTTTGGCCAACTTGCAGCCACCGTCACCCCGCGGGCGACACTTGGGCTGCTGACCGCGCCGCTTTACCCGGCGTTTAGCTGCAGCATCCTGGCGTCGTTTTTTGGCCTTTACCCAAACTACATTTTCACGGTCGTTTTTATCTTCCCCGTATTGCTGCTGGCAACATGGCGGATCTCCAGCCGCTGGCTCGAACAACGCCGAGACGTGTGGTTCCAGTGGACCGTGATCGCTTTCGTCTTGATCGCATTTTTCACTCCGATGGTGATTGTGGCCGGTTTGCGCTACAGCAGCATGCCCTCGATCGATTCGAATTGGCGAGCAGAGATGTCTCAGCGAAGTCTTGCGATTGCAAAGATGCAAACGAAGTTCGAGCAGGATGAATTCAACGAGACCGCTTCCGTTTCAACCTTTGAACCCTATTACCGCGAGCCTGATTTCCGGAACTTGAACAAGCGGCTACTTGCCGAGCTCGAAGATCTGCAGGAGATCGGAGACGAGGTCCAATATGGTGAGATCCACGCCTTGTTTCGCGCTGCAGAAACCAACCTCCGGCAACAAGGCTTGACGGTCGACGAGATCGCCGAGATGAAGCGGAACGCGCTGAAGGTGTTGGCGACGTGGGCTGACGTCGTTCGTCAAAAAGCAAGTCAGGGCGCGAGTGCGCTTTATCAAGTATCCTCGGTCGCGGACTTTGGCGAAGCGTACTTGCTGCGTTACGTCGACACGATCGAGGGAACCGACGAACAGATCACTGAAATTGTTTCGCTGATTCCCAACGATGAACTGCGACGGCGGTCACGAACGGTGGCACTCCTGCAGGCTTGGGACGACTACCAGAATCATCCGTGGAAAAAAGTCTCGGGCGATGCGTGGCGGTATGAACGACGCTTTGGCAACAAAGTGTTGGATTCACCGAATACGTTTTTGAGATTTGAACGCGACCGTAGCGACCGGTTCCTCGACCAAGCCGTCAAATTGACGCTCGATCAACTGGAACATGGGTTGCCACGCGCCGGTTCGCCGGAATTTGAACATCGAGCGGAATACTGGAACGAGTTTGCTGGCGAGCGTGTGGTCAATCATGGGCATAACGCTACTGATATTGCCGATCTGTTTGAAAATTGGACGCTCGATCACGAAAACGCCATTTCCGCGTTACGCCAGCGGTACCCGCAAACGGATTGAACTGGCCCTCCTCGGCGAGCCACCTTACTGGTGGAGACTGCTGATTTAGTTCGGTGATGTTGTACTACTTCAGCAGTCTCCGCAGGTTTGGGAGAGATCGAGCAGAGCCCACAGCGATGCTCGGGTGAGGGCCGACCGAGCAAGTCGAGTCCATGCACGCCATGTTGCCCGGTCGGCCCTCACCCGAACGAGGCCTAAAGGGCCCGTTGGACCTCTCCCAGCTTCGCCGGGAGAGGTGCCCCGGCACACTACTCGAACATCACCTAACTGATTCCAAAGTAGATTGCATTGAGCCAAAACAGGCCCGCAGAT
The DNA here is from genome assembly GCF_039541335.1 of Novipirellula rosea. NCBI lineage: Bacteria > Pseudomonadati > Planctomycetota > Planctomycetia > Pirellulales > Pirellulaceae > Novipirellula > Novipirellula rosea. The sequence continues at coordinate 111,540 of NZ_BAABGA010000082.1, forward strand.
GTGCGAAATCGGAGCATGAGCTTTTTTGGGTGAGATTAAGCGGAATTGGTCTTGGGGCACTGCGCAAGCTGAACAATTGGAGTGGGATGGCGTAATATGGGAAAACGCTTCCCCGCCACCCTGGCTCAACGCGACTTTCGCGTGCACAGCGTCTATAATTGGCTGTGAAACGACTGTAAAATTCGATTTCCCAAAACGACTTGCTTAATTCCACAAGGATTTTCACTGATGCAGAACCCTCCTTCTCGCCGCAAATTCCTCAAACAATCCACGGTTGCTGCTGCGGGTGCCGCCGCGATCGCAACCAATGTCGCTCGCACGGCTCACGCTGCGGGAAGCGATGAAATCAAATTTGTTGTAATCGGATGTGGCGGACGTGGATCCGGTGCCGCCGCCAACATTATGAACACCAAAGGCAACGTCAAACTGGTTGCCGTGGCCGACGCGTTCCAAAACAAAGCGGAATACGCTGTCAAACGTTTGGCTCAGACGCACAAAGACAAAGTCGCCGTTCCTCAGGACCAAATTTTCGCGGGACTTGATGCCTACAAGAAAGCGATCGACACCGATTGTGACTTGGTCGTGATCGCGACTCCTCCCGGATTCAAGCCGCAGCAGTTCGAGTATGCGATCGAAAAGAATCGCCACGTGTTCATGGAAAAACCGGTCGCTTCGGACGCGCCCGGCGTTCAACGCGTCTTGGCGTCGGTCGAAGAGTCCAAGAAGAAGAACCGTATGGTCGGCATCGGACTGCAACGTCGTCACGAGCCACGGTACATCGAAACGATCAAACGAATTCACGACGGTGCAATCGGCGACGTGATCGCGCAACGTGTTTATTGGAACGGCGGCGGCATCTGGTACCGCAATCGTGACAAGGACATGACCGAAATGGCATTCCAAACCAACAACTGGTACCACTTCAACTGGCTCTCGGGCGACCAGATTTGTGAACAACACATCCACAATCTGGACGTCGGCTGCTGGGTCAAGGGAGCTTATCCGGTTGAATGTAACGGCATGGGTGGTCGTGCCCAACGTGAAGGTGGCGATGCGACCAAGTCCCAGATCTTTGATCACACGTTCTGTGAGTACACGTTCGCCGACGGAAGCAAGATGTTCAGCCAAGGCCGTCACTTGGCGGGTGGTTGGAACCACGTCGGTGAGTTCGCTCACGGCACCAAGGGATCGGCAGACCCATCGGGCAAGATCGAAGGGGAAAACCCTTGGAAATTCAGCGGCGAAAGCCCTGGCGGACATCAACAAGAGCAACACGATTTGATCGAAGCTCTGATGCGAGGCGACATCTACAATGAAGGTGAATACGGTGCGAAGTCAACCTTCACCGCGATCCTCGGTCGCGAAGCCTGTTACTCGGGCAAAGTCATCAAGTGGGACGAGCTGATGAAGAAGGGTGCGAATCTGAGCCCCGGAATCGACGAGTACACGCTGGAAAGCGATCCTCCAGTGATGCCTGGCCCGAATGGCGAATACCCCGTGCCAGTTCCCGGCAAACACAGCCCGTTCGCGTAACGCGTTTGCCTAGGATTGAATGACAAAAGGCGGCTTCGAACCTCGGTTCCAAGCCGCTTTTTTATTGGAATCACACCTCAGCCAAGACGGTCGCGATGGCGGCGCCTTCGGATGTGTGACTTAGACACAGCACATGAGATTTCTGTAGCGGCTGAGCTTCGCAACCCACTGGCCCCGTGGTTTGCGAACCGTCAAATTTCAGCGACGGTGGAATTTGCTTGTGCTTCAGCGCCAGCACGCCAACCAAGATCTCGATCGATCCACTAGCCGCACCGGTGTGTCCGAGCGTCGAGATCGGCGTCACCACAGGCACATTGGGTAGACAGGACTGCAGAGCTTGGCGTTCTTGGATATCGATCACCGGATCGCCCATCGCGTGCGAAACCACCATCCCGATGTCGTCCGCCTTCAGGTTTGCTTTGCGCAAGGCATCGTTGACGGCCAACTTGATCGCACCGACGGAACCCCGGATGCCTGGCGTGGTGATGTCACAGGTTCGCTTGGCTAGCTGCATTCCCTCGGAAGCCACAAACCGCGATGCCATGGCGATCACTTCCGCAATCGGCTTCGCCCCTCGCTGCAGTGCCGTATCGAGACACTCCAGCACAAACACGGCCGCTCCTTCGCCTCCGACAACCCCTTTTGCGGTGGGATCAAAGGGACGTGACGCTTCGGCGATGTTCGCCGTGGTTTCGGCGATGGGCAGGTCATTGCGGTAGTTCAGCCGCGTGGCATTGATCCGTGTGCCGGCAGCACCGCTGATCATGCAGGTTGCGATGCCGCGGTTCAGGCACGAGATCGCCTCGTCCAACGCGGCGGGTCCCGAGGTGTCACCGAGCACAAGCGTGTTGTTGGGACCATGGGCATTGATCGCGATGCCAACATGACACGCTGGCATATTGGGCAGGTATTTCAGCATCCACAGCGGCATTACACTTCGCATCGCCGCTTCGCCAAACCGAGACTTATCCATCGATCCGTCTTCGTCGAGACATTTCTGGAACGCCTCGGCCAGTTCGGTGGGGGGGCCGTACAGCATCTCGCTACCAAAAACGGTGCCGATGTCTTTGGGGGCAAGCGAAACCGAATCGGCGTCCGCCGCGGTGGAATCGACATCCGATTCGACGGCAGGAAAGACAGAATCGAGCCCGGCATCTTCGATCGCCATCATCGATGCGACGTAGGCGAGTTGAATCTCGCGAGACATCACCTTCAATGCCTTGCGCGGCTTGACGAACTGTTTTCCATCAAATCCAACGATCGGGGCGCCGATCCAAAGCCCATCGTTTTCGTGTCCCTCCGGCGGAGTGGGTCCGTCATCATCGCGATCAGCGAGCGATCGCACTCCGGAATCCCCGCGAAGAAACGCAGCGAAGAAGTCTTGATGTCCCAGTCCGATCGCAGACGCCACGCCCGCTCCGGTAATGACAATTCGGTTTTCCGGCATGTTCGAGATTATGGCGATAAGGGTAGCAGTGGCGATTTGGACGAGTAAACGAGCGACAAGCGTCAAAGTATGATTACCCGGACACAAGCTGACCAGGGTTGTAGTCTAACTGGTCAAACTTCGCAGGGGGCGTGCCGGAGGAGGGTCGGTTTGTAGCGAACAAGCCGACGATGACGAAGGGATGACGCGAGGTCGCACCCACCGGCAATCACCAGTGGGGGGCGTCATGCCAAGGATCGATCGTATAGCCGATGCGTTTTGGTTCGCGTTGCCCCGCCACGCTCGATCGTGCCCCGCGAGAGCGAATTACTCTCCAAAACCCATGAAAACTCGCCGATTTGGATGCCAAACGCGATCGCATCGGGCAGGATTCGCGAGAGCGTGACCAATCCGAGCCCCCATTTTTGGTACTCCGGCAACACATTCGTGCTGATCAATCGAAGCCGATCGATCTTGCGTTTGCCCGTTAGCAGTTTCAGCCAGCCGAACGGGAACAGCTTTCCATCGATTTGGCGGATGATTTGGTTGTAATCGAGCAAACCAAAGCCAGCGCCAACGGGCCGCCCATCGATCTCGGCGATGCTGGTCAATTCAGGCACGATCAAATGCTTCAAACCATCACTCTGCACTTTGATTTCTGCCTCGCTCATCGGGACATAGCCCCACGTTCGCTGCAGCGATTGATTATAGATTTCCAAGAACGAGCGAACGTCTTCTTTGAATCGCTTGCGATCAATCGGCCGACAATTCACCTTGAATCGACGCGTCGCCTCTTCGATCACGAACGCCAATTTGGGATCCAAGTCTTCGAGGATATCCATGTGCGCGTCGTAGCTGAACAGATCCTGGACCTTTTCAAAGCCTGATTCAAGGAACAAGCGTTCGTAGTAGGGGTGGTTATAGGGGATCATAAACGTGGGCGACGAATCAAAACCGTCCACCAACAACCCGACCTCGTAATTCAGACTCGGATGAACCGGGCCGCGAACATCGGTCATCCCTTGTTGTCGCAGCCAATCAAAGGCATGCTGGAACAGCAACTTGCTTGCTTCGCTGTCGTCTTCGCACTCAAAGAATCCGACAAAGCCACGTTTTTCGTTGTGGCAACGATTGTGAGCATGATTGACGACGGCGAGAATGCGGCCGACGGCACGTCCATCGCGGCGGACTAGAAATGCTTGGCGATCGGCATCGTCATAAAACGGATGGTGTTTAAAACCAACGATTTTGCGACGCTCGGCCCACAACGGTGGCACCCAGTAGGGGTTGTCCCGATAGAGTTCCCGCTCCAAATAGAGAAATTCCTTTTGGTCGCGTTTCGAGCTGACTACGTCACAGATTGGCATCTTGCTCATCTCGTCGATTTTCCGTTTTCCAGAGTCACAATGTTAAAAGGCCGTGTTGATGCCGACGCGAGCCTATCATCAACGTCTATCAAGAGTTTGGCATGAGCGATTCGGAGCCCCTGATTCTTCGCAGCCCCGCAAACCCCACCGTTCGACGGCTGATCCGACTTAGGGATAATCGTACACGACGACGCGAGAAGCGTCTGCTTGTCGATGGTTGGCGGGAAACGCTGCAAGCGATCGATGCCGGTTTGGACCTAGTCGGACTGTATCTGCCCGAATCGAGCCCAGCGGATCCGAATCACGCAGCTGCAAAGGAGGAAACCGCAAATCACGACCCAAGAGTTCGTATCGTCATTGAAAAAGCCAAGACTTCACAAACGATTCGAGTTGTTTCGGATGCCATCATGTCGCGAATCGCCTATGGCGAGTCGCCTCGCGGGGTGGTCAGCGAATTTGTGCAGCCAGACCACTCGCTCGACGAACTCTCGCTTCCACCGAACGCTTTGGTATTGGTGCTGGACAGCTTAGAAAAGCCGGGAAATATCGGAGCCGTTTTTCGCTGTGCCGACGCTGCTGGCGTGGATGCCGTGATTTTGTGTGGGGGCGGAAGTGACATCTACAATCCCAATGCGATCCGCAGCAGCCTCGGGACCGTCTTTCAAATCCCGACGGCGGTGGGCAGCGAATCCGACGTCGCCCGTTTTTTGTGCGACCAGAAAATCCGCCTGCTTGCCGCCCGCGTCGAATCGTCAGATGAACTGTGGGCGACCGATTTTTCGGGCTCGATTGCGATCATTGTCGGCAGCGAAGCCAATGGACTCGGCTCGCGATGGCAGCGTGATGGCGACGGAAACACCATCGCCGGGGTGCGAATTCCAATGTTTGGTAAAGTGGACAGCTTAAATGTTTCGGTATCGGCGGCCGTGGTGCTCTTTGAAGCGAGACGCAACCGCCCTCGCAGCTGACGCAGCCTCCCCAAAAGTGCTTATTTGCGATAAATCCAGCGAAATCTGACACGTCCTGCCCCCCTCGCTGAAGTGGAAACTGGCCTGATATCAGGCATTTTGAGCATGATCCGAATGACTCGTACGACGCAAACGACCGTCCGAGCCGTCAGAATCGTTAATGTCCTTGCAGATCGCATCCGATAACTAGAGCAACCGGAAGACTCGTGCAATTTTGCAGGTTTCTTTCATGGTGTGCCGAGGGGGGTGCATCAACTCGTTCGGACGCAAGGATGCGGCATGCGTGACAATAGAACAATCTCGAAGAATCGACGACGGACCCGAGCACGGGCCGCTCTCAGCTTGCTCGTCATCGCAGCAAGCTCGTCATTTATTGCTCCATCAATGGTCTTCGCCAGCGAACCGGCGATGTTGGAAACTGCGGCAACTCGCTTCCCAATGATGCCACCGTTGCCGCTGCAAACGATCCAGCAAACGGGGCATTACCCACAAGCGGGTCAACAAAACACAGCCGCTCAGCCCGGAGTCCGCGCCAATCCCTTCTTTGACAACGAAGAGGTGAGCAAGTCGGATTCGCCGATCCAATTGGCATCCGGCGATGACCAACCCGCGATTCGGCTCAAACCGATCGGCGCTGCGATTGGACTGCAACCGATTGGAAGTCCAAAGATCGTGCGTCCCTCGGGCGCGGCAATGACGATCGAAAAGCCGCCTGCCGCTGCGGTCCGGACCAACCCGTTGATCGGTTCGTCGCATCACGTAAACGGTGACCTTGTCGAAGCCGTCGTCGCCACCCCGGTGGAACCGTCAATGACTTCGGCACCTGTCGCTGCGGCACCTGTCGCTGCGGCACCTGTCGCTTCGGCAAATCGCCCTACGGTATCGTCCGCCGATGCTTCGGCCACCGCACCGTCGATGGTGATTTCAATGGTGACGCCGCCCGTAATCGACGCGGAGAACGCATTTCAGCAAAACACATCGCTTGAACAAGACGATTCGACATTGCAACCGATCGAGTTTGCTGCGGTTCCTCAGGGCGAACCCACCGCAAACCCCGACAGCAGCGACGTCGAACTCGTTTCCGATTCGGAGCCCGTTTTCTTCTCGTTCTCGGATGACAGCGAAGGATTGTCCACGACCGACAATGCGACCGCCGAACCCGGCATCGAGATGAATCACGATGCGATGGTGCCCGAGGCGATGGTTTCCGAGGCTATCGCCCCAGAGGTGTTGCCGACCGAGCCGATGGCAGCTGAACCGATGGCAGCCGAGCCAGCACGAATGGAAGCGGTAGCGAACCTTCCTGAAAGCGAGGCTAGCGTCGACGAAATCGCAACGGAACTTCCTGCTCCTGTCTCGATCGTCGATCCTGCCGAGCAGCGGTTCCCGGCGGTCACTTTACAACCGTTAAGCGATGTTGCCACGTCGCCAGCGGAGTTGATGGACCTGTCGGACCGTGACACGCTGCAGCGCCGCAGTCCCTCGATCAACTTGGCGCCCGAGATCAACCAGCGAGCAGCACAAGCTCGCAAACCAGCCAAACGATATCGTCCACCGGTTGCAGTGGAATCTCCGCCACTTGGATTCGAGCGTCTTACCGAGCACACATCCCTTGGCATGGTGCAACCGGTGAGTCCACCGATGCTAAACGGAGCTCAGGGCGATACACCCGAGAACGAGTTCGCGGGGAAGGTCTCGCAACCGGCCGGCAGCCCGATTCCACTTTACATGACCCAAGCTCAGGTCCGTTCGCTGACCATTGGTGGCGAACTTCGACGCGTCAGCATCGAAGACCAAAACGTGTGTCGTGCGATTGCCTCGGGCAGCAACGAATTGAAGTTAATCGGAGCGGGACGAGGCGTTACCCGGCTGGTCGTGTGGGCAGATGGAACCCCCGACGCTCCGTCAAGAGTCCAACATTTTGATGTGCATGTACAAGACGCAGTAGAAGCAACCGGCGACACGATCGGTGACAAAGCAGAGCTGCTCACGCGAACGATTCAACAATCGTTTCCCGACAGCCGCGTGCGAGTCAAAACCGAGGGTGACCACTTGGTCATAAGCGGATCGTGTACAAGCGAGGAAACCGCAACGAAGATCCTTCGTATGGTTCGCAAGACTTGTTTAATTCCTGTGCATGACGAACTGAAGGTTCGCTAGTTTGCACTGCCCATTACTTTCCCGTCATTCAAACCGGTCAATACCCAGCGGTGCACTCCAAGGCACTAAGAGTCTACGAGGTTCGATCATGAAGATCCATTCGATACTAAAACACTTCAGTAGCACAGCCGTCCGCAATTTAGCGGTTTGTGGACTGCTCGCCGGCACGTTGACCGCATCGGACGTCTACGCAGACCCGGGTTTGCGAAGCGTGTTTGATCGCCCTGCGGCATCCACATCCGGGGCGGCTCCGAAATCATTCATTCACGGCGACCAAGCATTCCGAGTCGTGAACGCTTCGGGGTACCAAAGCGGTGCGGGATCCAATCAAGTCGCGACCGTCGGGCATCTGCCCGAATCGGCGGCCGAGGGCTCGGTGATCCAAACCAGCTGCCATTCGTGTGGCACAAGCTGTGGTGGAGCTTGCGGATCAAGCTACGGTGGTGGCTACGGTGGCGGCTTTGCTGGCGGCTACGGTGACTACTCTGCGATGAACCTTAACGGCGAATACGGCAGCTGCGGCGTCGCTTGCAAACCGTACTGGTACATCCGCGGCGAAGCGGTTTACATGGAACTCAATTCGAGCGACCGCTCGACCTTCAGCCGCAACTTTGCCCTGGATGAATTCGATTTCGAGTTCGCTCCGCGGATCACCGTCGGCTCAGTTCCCGATTGTGTCCACGGCTGGGAAGCGAGCTTTGTCGGACCGCTGGAATGGGACATGGCAGCCAGTTTGGCCAACCCTGCAGGGGGAATTAACACACTGCTCGCACCAGGCGCTCCGATCGTTGCCGCCGACCTGAGCACATTCAATGACTCGGTGTTTCAGTCTCAAGATTACCACGCCGAGTACTGGAGCTTCGAAGCGAACAAGACGCTCGTCGGCTGGGAAGTTGCCAAGATCCTCTTCGGAGCTCGCTACATCGACTATGACGAACTGTACAACTACAACAGTCAGGATGCCGGGGGTAACCGAGGACTGCTGCGTAGCGATGTCGAGAACTCGCTGTTTGGTCTGCAGGTGGGCATGGACCTGTTGTATCCCGTATCCTGCCATGGCTCGATCGACTTCCGTGGTCGTGCCGGCGGCTACTTGAACTTTGCCGAATCTGACACACGATTGTTCAACGCAGGAAGCACGGTAGTGGCCGCTATCGACGAAGACACCGAGCTTGCCGGAGTGTTCGAAGTCGGTGCCGGATACAGCTACGCTCTCGGCGAGATGCTGACGCTGCGTGCTGGATTCGAGGTCTGGTACATCGCAGGCTTAGCCACAGCAACCGATCAAATCAGCCCCGTGGTCACGACCAACTTCGGTCGCAGCATCCAAATGGACGACGACATCTTCGTCACCGGTTTGACAGGCAGTGCCCAGTTCAAATTCTAAGTCGTTGCCGATGACTTCCCATCGCAGGTGGGGCTGACACGACCGCAAAACCGCGATGCTACGCTTCTCCCTCATCGGGACGGCGTAGCATTTTGCGTTTCAGCCAACTCTGGACCGAGCGACCTGGTTGGTCTGGTAAGCGTGTGCCATTGGAAATCGTATTTTCGGTAATACGGGTTTTCGCCTTCCGTATCTCTCGACCGCAATGCGAACACATCACCGGCGGTTCGGTAACGGGGTGATTACATTGCGGACAAAAATATTCGATCGTTGGACGCATCGCCGCCTCGAACAATCCACCGACTTCGGCCGCATGAAACCAAGCCGAATTATCCTTGCGGATCAGCGTGTCCGGTTTGACGTCGCCGCTACGAACCTTCTTCAACAGATCACTTGGCCGCAACGGGCCAAGGTCTTCGGGCGCATTCAGCTGTTGGATATACCACTCGGCCACGCCAAGGTACCTCTTACCACGACAAAATTACCACCACTAGAAACGTTTGACGCGGAGCTCCATTGTCGTTGGTTTGCCAAAACGTCAATGCCAAAACGCGATGGAGGGCCGACTCTAGGCAGGCTCTCGGATCACGCTCGGTTGCTCCCTTGAAACGCAATTAAGATTGTATCGCGTCGGAATGAGCTGAGCGACAGCCCCTTTGAGAATCGCGGACGTCGGTTCCACCCCCAAAGTCTTCGCGAATCCGTCGTCCTCCCACTTTCGCGATGCATTTCCTGTTGGGCGATGCATTCTCTCATTCTCGACTCTTGTGCTGCACCGCGATTGCGGGTGACTCGAGCGGGTAGCCAGGGCAAAATCGATGTTCTCGCTGTTTTGCGGCTTCTCTGTGGCCTGCAAGCCCTTGCGACACTGCCCCCTGGTTTCCGATACTATGGAATCACTGCCCCCCATTTATTGAAACTGATTGACGCATGCGTTGTCCTTACTGCCACGTCGATAACGACCGAGTTCTTGACACCCGAGCCGCCGAAGGGGGCTACATCGTGCGGCGAAAACGGGTCTGTTCGTCGTGCCAGCGACGCTTCTCGACATTGGAAAAACTCGAACAATTGAACGTTCGGGTCGTCAAAAGCGATCAAACCCGTGAACCCCTGGACCGCGAAAAGATTCGCCGAGGCATTGAACGCGCCTGTTCCAAACGCCCCATCCAAAGCTCCAAAATTGAGCAGGTCGTGCAAACAATCGAAGCCGACATTTACGAGTCGTTCGATTCCGAAGTCACCGCGACTCAGATCGGCGACATTGTGCTGAAACATTTGGCATCGCTGGACCAGGTGGCCTTTATCCGCTTTGCCAGCGTTTATCGCGAATTTGATGGCGCCAATGATTTTATTCGTGCGATCTCCAACATCGGCGGTCATACCCCGGATCCGCCCCGCTAAGAATCACGCATTTGTGACCCCTCGGCGGATGTTTTGCGGGCGAGCGGCATCCGACACCGAAAAAATTGGCATTGATCCCAAACCGCTTCACAAATTATTAGATAGTCTCAAATCCCGCTTAAAGTCGGTTCGATAATAGATGCGTGGAATCGTCATCTCGGTTCGAATCGGCATTTGAACCATTCACACCCAGTCAGCTGACCGCTTCCACACTCCCGCTTTTTAAGGCGGTCGGCAATGCAAGGATGCTATTCATGATTTCAAAACCAAGCTTTCGCTGGTGGATTATCAGCACGATCGCCATTTGTTTGCCCAGTGTTGGGTACGGCCAAGCAGGCACTCAGCGTGGTGCCACGTTGGGCGGGTTGGCCGGAGCGGTCGCCGGCGGTTTGATCGGAGACCACAACGGCGAAGCGGGTGCGGGCGCCGCCATCGGGGGTGTCGTTGGCGCTGTCACCGGAGGATTGCTTGGCAACGCTGCGGATAAAGAACGCCAATACCAGCAGCAGCAACAATACTACCAAACGCAACAACAGTACTATCAAGCCCAGCAAGCCAACACCGCGGCGACCCAAGCGGCGGTTTCGATCGCCGACGTCGTTTCGATGAGCCGCAGCGGACTGAGCGACAACGTGATCGCGAACCAGATCAGCCAACGTGGCGTGCAACAAAAACTGCAAGTCGCCGACATCATCGCATTGCACCAACAAGGCGTTAGCGAGACGGTGATCTCAGCGATGCAACATGCCCCGACGGGTATCCAACAATCCGCTCGCGTTGCCGCGCCGACCGTCATCACTCAACCTGTCGTTCGCCAACCGGTGATCGTTCAAGAACCGATCATCGTTCCGGCCTATCGACCTCGTTATTACTACCACCACGATCACCACTACCACCACCATCCACGTCATCATGGCGGCATCCATATCGGATTCTAAACAGGTGATGTCATAGTGGTGCGGCACAAGCCGCCCGGTAGAATTCGACATTTTTGCGAGCTGCTATCGCGCTGCTCGCGTTGTGCCGCGAACATGGCCCAGGCCGCGAACAAGGTCACTACAACTGCTGGATCACCCGCTGAACAATTTGCTCGATCGTCTCGGATGGCAACACGTTTTGCAGTCCCGACTCGGTCACTCCGGCCACCAAGGCATCAATCTCATGCTGAGCTTGGGCAATCGTTTCGCGTTGTTGTTGAGAAATGGGAACCCGTCCGGGGCCCAAATCCCAACCACGTGATCGTGCTCCGGCTCGAAAGCCTTCGGGAAACTCGCCCAGACCGAGCATCGCGTCAAACAGCGTCAGCAGCTGATACTGCAACCGCATCGCTTCATTGATATTCCCCGCCTGCACAGTACGGTGAATCGCGCGAGTCAACTCGGGCACGACGCCGCTCGATGCATTGGTGCCTCCATCGGCACCGGCGATCAACATCGGCACGAGTGCGGCGTCCCAGCCGGTTAAGAAACAAAAGTCTTCACGCTGCGGGCGGATTGCGGCAATCATTCGCATCATCTGAGGCAGGTCCCCCGAACTGTCCTTGATTCCGATGACTCGAGGGCACTCCTCTGCCAAGCGGATGATCGTGGGTAGATCGATCGGCGATGCGAACATTGGAATGTTATAGAGCGTGACATCCACCGAAACGGTGTCCGCGATTTCTTTAAAGTAGGCGTACACCCCTTCAGCGCTGAGACGGTAATAGAAGGGGGCAACAATCGCCACCGCACGAACTCCCATTTCGCCATAGGCGTCACAGGCGGCGATCGTTTCTTTGACGTTTGCCTCGGCGGCCCCCGCCAAAATCGGCACGCGGCCAGCGGTGTGATCAACGACCACTCGGATGATCCGGCGTCGTTCTTCGGGAGTAAAACGAACAAACTCGCCGGTGCTGCCGTTGGGGTAGAGCCCATCGACACCACGTTCAATCAGCCAATCGATATACTCGCACAAGCGGTCTTCATCGACGCGTCCCCGTGAGTCGACCGGAGTGATGTGCGGAGTCAAAATCCCAGAGATTCGATTGGTCATGGTTTATCGCGGTTTGAACGTTTGCTTAGAAAATTCCCATCGCAACAAGCGAGTAGCGAACGACTAAGCCTGCAACGACAACGCTCACCATACTCATTAACTTGATCAGAATATTCAAGCTGGGACCGCTGGTATCCTTAAAAGGATCTCCTACCGTATCCCCTACAACCGCTGCTTTGTGAGCATTACTCCCTTTTCCACCGTGATTTCCTGCCTCAATATATTTTTTTGCGTTGTCCCACGATCCGCCGCTGTTGGCCATAAAGACCGCCAAACAAAACCCGCTGGTCAAACATCCGACCAACAATCCCAACACACCACCGACGCCGAGAACGACGCCGACGACGATTGGCATCAACAAACCAAGCAAACTCGGCAAAATCATTTCTCGCTGCGCCGCCTTGGTGCTGATATTGACTGGCGTCTCGTAATCCGGTTTGACCGAGCCATCCAAAATCCCGGGATTGGCTTCGAATTGGCGACGCACTTCGATCACCATCCCTTGCGCGGCGCGGCCCACCGATTTCATGGTCATCGCACAAAACATAAATGTGCTCATCGCGCCCAAGAACACACCGACCAAGACACGAGGATTCATCAGCGTCGCATCGTAGAAGATCAAAAAATCTTTCAGGTTGGCGCTGCGTACCGAGACGATCGAGGCTCCGATCGAATCGACTCGGCCAAAATGCTTCTCGCCTGGTAAAGCCACCGTGGCGGAATCGAGTTTGGGGTCGGTCGCTTTTCGCCACGCTTTGACCTCTTCGCCCTTATCGATCGACGGATTCAGAACCAGGAACACCTCCGATTCATCCCCCGTTTTTTCGACAAGCAAATCTGGCGTGATTCGATACACGCCATCGCTGGTAACATCTTCGTGGTGAACGTATTCATCACCCCAGCGGACCATGCCATCACGAACCCCTTCGACGTACGCAGCCAATAACGCAAGTGCGGTCAACGCAGCCGAACCGATCGCAAACCCTTTGCCGGTGGCCGCCGTGGTGTTGCCAAGACTATCCAGTGCATCGGTGCGTTCACGAACCACGTCTTCGAGTCCCGACATCTCGGCGTTGCCCCCCGCATTGTCGGCGATCGGGCCATACGCATCGGTCGCCAATGTGATCCCCAGCGTGCTTAGCATCCCCACCGCGGCAATACCGACGCCGTACAACCCCAATGAAAAACAATTCAAATCGTTGAACGAACCTCCATTGGCAAACCCAAACGACAACAACATCGCCGCGCAAACAATCACCACAGGCACCCAGGTGCTGAGCATCCCGTCGGCAATCCCACAAATGATAATCGTTGCGGGGCCGGTCTCGGCTTGCTTCGCCAATTTCCGCGTCGCAGAGTATTCATCGCTGGTGACTCGTTCGGTCCATTGACCGATCCCCCATCCTGCAACAAGACCGACGATAATACTGACGGCGATGCCGGGAATGACTCCAAAGATCAACGTCCCCGGCACCGGTGGCATCAACCAGACGGAGAGTACCACCGCGGCAATCATCACCAGCAACGAGGATCGGTTGATCCCTTTTCCAAGCGCCTTGAGCAGTGCTTTCTGAGTCGGCTCTTCGCCGGTTTTGACCGCATAGATCCCGGCAATGGAAAGGAGAATCCCCACGCCTGCGATCGCCAGCGGCAACAACATCGCTTGCAGCTGAGCGGTGGTCACATCATAACCTTCGGGCAATCCACGACTCGATTGAAATGCCGCCACCCCGAGCGCCGACGCAGCCAAGATCGATCCGCAATAAGATTCGTACAAGTCGGCGCCCATTCCCGCGACGTCACCGACATTGTCACCGACATTATCGGCAATCGTGGCGGGATTGCGTGGCGAGTCCTCTTTCAAACTCTGTTCCACTTTGCCAACCAAGTCCGCTCCGACATCCGCGGCCTTGGTAAAGATGCCGCCGCCCACACGGGCGAACAACGCCTGAGCACTCGCTCCCATTCCAAACGACAGCATCGCGACCGAAATCTGTTGCAAACTCATCGCGTAGGCTTCGTCGATCAGCGGCAGCAACCAATACAACAGCGCGAACCAAAAACATATGTAGATCAGCCCCATCCCCACCACGATCAATCCCATCACGGCGCCACTGCGAAACGCGATCTGTAACCCATCGTTAAGCGACCGCTGGGCACCGGCGGCGGTGCGGCTGCTGGCGTAGGTCGCGGTCTTCATTCCGAACCAACCGCACAGCCCGCTGAAAAATCCGCCCATCAAAAAGGCAATCGGTACAAATGCGTTTTGTACCCGCAACACAAAAGCCGCCACTGCTAGCAAAAGAGCCACGAAGACAAAAACAATGGCGACCCATTTGTATTGCTGTTTCAGATAAGCGTTGGCGCCCTGGCGAACACTTTGGGCAATCTCTTGCATCAATGCGTTGCCTTCGTCCGCCCCCATCATTTCCCGATAGAAGCGGTAAGCCCAAACCAATGCCAAGATTGAAGATCCGCAGGCAATCAACCAAACCACCAAGGCCAACATATTTTCATTCCTTTAATCTTGAAAATGGATCAGGCTGAAAGAAACGGCAAACACGCTAATTCTCTTCGATTGCAGCCGTGCTCTCTGAGGCTATTCGATGACCAACCGCAACGCAACGGTGGGCACAGCATCCGTGCAGGCCAAAAGGGGAAGAATATGTTCCTGTACAGCCAAAACCAGTCTGATCGAGTGATTCGAAGCTAACTCTGCCCCCCAAAAAAGATTGCTCTCGCCAACTCAGGCGGCTAAATCGTACAACCGACCTCCCGACCGGGAGTCACCCGCGTCGCTAAATTCGTCCGCATCAAGGGTTTCGACCATGTCGCAAATCAGCCAAACCGGCACCGCCAGCTTCACCGCGCAAGAAACGGCGGGACAAACAGGCACCAATGACAGCTTTTCGTCGGTCGATACCGACAGTTTCATGAAGTTGCTCATCAGCGAACTGCAGAACCAAGACCCGCTTAATCCGACCGACAACGCGGAAATGATCCAGCAAATCAGTCAGATTCGAGAAATCGGAGCGACGGATCAGCTGACTCAAACGCTATCAAATCTTTCGAACAGCCAAGAACTTGTGACCGCCAGCGGGCTGATCGGACGCACCGTGCAGGGGCTTGCGGACGATGCCAGCCCCGTGGATGGGGTAGTCGATCGCATCACTGTGGAAACAAGTGACGATAACAATTCACGTTCTGTCAAAGTTCACGTGGGTGAAAAGACGATGGAGATTAAGAACATACGAGAAATTCAGACTGGGTAGAGTTTGACGATTACGAAAGCGGCAATTCCGCTGCTCTCGAAATCGACTTTTTCCTATCCGGCCACGCGGATAGGAACATAAGTCGATGGGATTAACCTCAGCACTGACCACCGCCCTCACGGGACTTTCAGCTTCCGAAACACAGATCGATGTGATCGGAAACAACCTGGCGAACTCGCAAACCGTCGGTTTCAAGTCGTCCGAGGCGGTCTTTGCGACGCAGTTCCTGCAAACATTGTCGCTCGGCGGGGGGCCCACGGCCGATAACGGCGGCACCAACCCTCGCCAAATCGGACTTGGGGTTCAAGTCGCGGAAATCGCGGCAAACCATAACCAAGGCACGATCGAAATCAGCAGCAGTCCCTCGGATCTGGCGATCCAAGGCGACGGCTTCTTTATCGTCGAGGGAGCGTCTGGGGAACAGCTCTACACCCGAAACGGCATCTTTAAGCTCAACAGCAGTGCCGAGCTGGTGAATTCAACCGGTCAGCGGTTGCTCGGTTACGGCGTCGACGAACAATTTCGTCTGCAGGAATCCGAACTCGTTCCGATGACGGTCCCGCTGGGGACCGAGAGTGTCGCCAAAGCGACCGAGAATGTTTCCTTTGAAGGCACGTTGACGCCCGAAGGTGAAATTGCGACCCAAGGCCAAATCATTCAGAGTCTGCAGCTTGGCGACGCCAAAGTGCCTCGCGCCGACGGCAGCAGCGTCGTCATTGAAAGCGCCCCCCTTTCGGATCAAACCGACATCTCGGTCGACAAAAGTGGCGTGGGCACGTTAGCTGCCGGTACCTACAAATACCGGGTCGCGTTGGTCGACAGCCAAGGCAACGAAGCGGCTCCGAGTGGAAACATTAGTGTCACCGTGGGATCGGGAGGCCGCGTCGACTTAGGCAATCTTCCTGCCGACCCCAACGGAGGCGATTACCCCACGGTCAACATTTATCGCACCGGTCCCAACGGCGAGGAATTTTTCCGTCTCGGATCAGCTGCCGCAGGTGCGAGTTTTAGCGATACCGGTGCCACACCGCTGTCGTCCAATGCGCTGGACACCGACACGTTGACGGGCAACTACACCTACATGATCACCTATGGTCGCGCGGGTGAACCGGAAACGCGTCCCAGCGTGATGATCGGACCACAAAACATCGTAGCGGGACGGATTTCGCTGTCGGATTTTCCCACGCCGCCAACGCCGTCGATCACCGACGGATTTCCGAACTACAACGAAATCAAAATCTACCGCAACCTGTCGAATGACCAAAACAATTTCTATTTGGTCGACACCGTCGCGCCGGGTGAAACCTATACCGATGGAAAATCGGACGCTGAAATCTCGGACTTGACCGTCGCTGGCAATAAGACGCTCGACATGGACGGCCCCAAGATCAATGCCGGGACGCTGTTAACGGATGTGCTCAAACGTGACGGCGTGACCTACGAAAAAGCGTTTCAATTGGGAACGCTCAGCTACAGTGGCCGCAAAGGGGGCCGCGCGCTGGGTACCAAAGATTTCGAGATCAACGAAACGACCACGCTCCAAGATTTCATCGACTTTATCGAAGATTCGTCGGGGATCCAAACGGTCCAAGTGGATGCCCAAAATCCGATTCCTCAATCGGAAAATCACTTGCCCGGTCAAACCGGAACGATTTCCGCCGGCGGTTATATTCAAGACGGCAAGATTGAATTTGTCAGCAACAATGGCGAATCCAACGCGTTGGACATCGACCTGTCGGGGTTCCGTATCGTCGGCCGCGATGGCAACGTCACGACGCCTAACTTGGCCTTTGGAACGGTCCAAGAAGCCACGGGGCAGAGCGCGGTCAGCGACTTTGTCGTCTATGACTCGCTAGGGGTTCCGATCAACGTTCGCATGTCCACGACGTTGGAAAGTCGCACGAACGAGCAAACCATTTATCGTTGGTACGCCGACAGCAGCGGCAATCAAACCAATGGCGGCACCGATATCGCCGTCGGCACCGGGTTGATCAAATTCGACGGCAACGGCAACTTTATCAACGCCACCAACGACAAAATTGCGATCGCCCGCGAGGGGACTCCGAGTGTCTCGCCTCTGCAAATCAAAGTCGACTTTGGCCGTGTCTCGGGACTCGCGACCGAAAACTCGACACTCGCGGCAACGCAGCAAGACGGCAGCGGCCCGGGCGTTCTGAACAGTTTCGCGATCGGCGAAGACGGCACGATCCGAGGTGTTTTCAGCAACGGTATCTCGCGTGACCTCGGCAAAATTCAACTCGCTCGCTTCGCTAACCCTGCTGGTTTGGAAGCTCGTGGGCTGAACCTGTATGCTCAAGGGGTGAACACCGGTCTTCCCGTTCAAGGGGGCCCTGGGCAAAACGGGATCGGCAGCGTCATCGGCGGTGCGTTGGAACTGAGCAACACTGACATCGGCAAAGACTTGATCGCCTTGGTGTTGGCCAGCACCCAATACCGAGGTAACAGCCGGGTGATCACCACGAGCCAACAATTGCTTGACGAGCTGCTGAATCTGCGACGATAGCGTTCCGCGGGCACAGATCCCATCGCGTGCATTTTTCGCATGTATGTTCCGTCATGTCTGTTCCGTATGGTGAAGATCGTCGGGGTCTAGCCAAATCCGCTAAAGCCCCCACAATCTGCGTTTTCGCAGCGGAGCGTCTGTTTCCGCCTGCCCGCCTCGTTTTGACTGCCCGTGTGGTGTTGCCTGTTCCTGGTTCCACGCGTCTCCATTCCCTTAACTTCCTCGTGATCCCATGGCCAAAGCACCTCAGACCGCCATCCAACCGACTCGTGCGGACGACTATCCCGAGTGGTACCAACAGGTGATCCGCGCCGCCGACTTGGCCGAAAATTCGCCTGTTCGTGGATGTATGGTGATCAAGCCGTGGGGTTATCGATTATGGGAAAACATGCAACGGGCATTGGACGATATGTTCAAGGCCACGGGGCATCAAAATGCCTATTTTCCGCTGTTGATCCCGATGAGCTTCCTTGAAAAGGAAGCCGAGCACGTCGAGGGATTTGCCAAGGAGTGTGCCGTCGTCACGCACCACCGGCTCGAACCCGATCCGGCGGGTGGATTGCGTCCCGCCGGCAAACTCGAAGAACCGCTAATCATTCGTCCCACCAGCGAAACGATTATCGGGGCGACGTATGCCAAGTGGGTGCAGAGCTACCGTGACCTGCCGATCTTGATCAACCAATGGGCCAACGTGATGCGTTGGGAGATGCGGACGCGGATGTTCTTGCGGACCGCCGAATTTTTGTGGCAAGAAGGACACACCGTTCACGCGACATCCGCCGAAGCGATCGAAGAAACCGAGCGAATGATCGATGTGTACGCCGACTTTGCCGAAAATTGGATGGCAATGCCCGTCATCATCGGCAGCAAAACGCCGGCCGAACGCTTCCCCGGTGCCGTCGATACGCTGACAATCGAAGCCATGATGCAGGATCGCAAAGCTCTGCAGGCGGGCACCAGCCACTTCCTGGGTCAAAATTTCTCGAAGGCCCAAGAGATTGTGTTCCAATCCGAAGCAGGCGAGCGAGAGTTTGCTTGGACCACCAGCTGGGGCGTCTCGACGCGGCTGGTCGGCGCGTTAATCATGACTCACAGCGACGACGACGGATTCGTGCTGCCACCACGCTTGGCACCCGCCCAAGTCGTGATCTTGCCCATCTATCGCGATGCCGATCAGCGAGCTGAGGTGATGCAGTACGTCGAAACATTGCGAAACGAATTGATGGCTCAATCGTACGCCGGTATGCCCATCCGCGTCGAAGTCGATGACCGAGACGTCCGCGGGGGCGAAAAGAAATGGCACCATGTCAAACGAGGTGTGCCGCTGCGTGTGGAAGTCGGGCCCAAAGACATCGAAAAAGATTCGGTCTTTCTGGGACGCCGCGATCAACCCAAGAGCATCGGGTTACCCCGCTCAGAATTCATTGCCACGATTGCGACAATTCTCGGCGAAATGCAGCAAAACTTGTTCGACCGCGCCCTTAAGCTGCGGCAAGACAACACCGTCACGATCGACAACGAAGCCGATTTCCGAGCCTTCTTTACGCCCAAAAACGAAGAGCAACCCGAGATCCATGGCGGCTTTGCCAGCTGCTATTTCGCGGACGAAGCCTCGATTGACGCGCTGCTCAAAGAGCTGAAAGTCACAATCCGCTGCATCCCCCGCGACCAAGACGCAGCCAGCGGCGTGTGCTTTGCCACTGGCCGTCCAGCCACGCAAAAAGCGATCTTCGCGAAGGCTTACTAAAACACAGCAGCATGCATGCTGATGGTTTTATTGTCACGCGGTCAGCAACGCGTTCGTCGCGGCAAGCATCCGCGGTTGGCGTTTTGCCAACCGCTCGGGGTTCCGCTCTTCTATCGCCGCGTCTCTCTGACAACGGTTTCATCGCCAGTTTCCGGTTTCTGCGATACCGAAAATTGAATCTTCGCGACGCGAATTCTCGCGTCGTCCGCCCCCACGCCTCAGCCGCCGCAGATTCGCTGCACAGCGGGCGTGATGCTCAGCGACGCCCCCGCAACGAAGACAGCAACCATCCACGCTCGGGCGAGCGTAGCGGCAAGAACGCAAACGCCGTAATTCGCCCCCTCTAAATGCTGCACTGCGTTGCGTAAGGGCGCTAGCCTGGGCCGGCTGAATAGTGACGAAACCGTGGCTAGCGCCAAAACGGCTAACAATGCCCCCAATGCCATCGGCGTTGACGGTAAACGGGCAGCTAAATGGGAAGCATCGCCCGCGATTCCGGTAACCGAAACGGACGGCACTCTTCTGCACAAAATACAGGCACCTCAATTTCAAGATGCCTGTCTCGTTAGCTCGCACGATCTTCGTGCCTGTCTAACCCGGGCGACACGAAAATTAAAAAATAAACTTAAGTCCTTTAACCACAGTATCTTGCGACAGGAAAAGAACCAAGACCAAAGCATTTGGCCCACCCCATGCTAAGTCACTCCGTCACCAAGAAAGCACTCCCACTTTCTCAGCGATTGAATTTTCATCATTGAAACGAGTGAAGTGGAGCGGAGTGATTTCCTGTCATCTATGGCCCGCGAGTGATTGGCACGACCGGGCGTCATCTGATCACCGGTTTAATGATTCAAGGTTTACAGAAAGAAGGCGGATTTATGTTCTACGGTTTACGGACGCCGATGCTATCGGCATTAGTTCTATTTGGCATGTTGTTGGGGAGCGGCATCGCGCTCGCGCCGGTCGCTTCAGCTCAGGATGAGTCTGCGGCGGTTATGGAAATTGCGGAAACGGTCGGTGCGGGCGACGCCGCGGCCCCCAGCGAAGAAGTGGTAGTAGAAGAGGCCGACTTGGGTGTCGGTTACGCACTGGACAACTTTGTGTTGTTCATCTGTGCGGTCTTGGTTTTGTTCATGCAAGCTGGCTTCGCGATGGTCGAAGCGGGGCTGAACTCGGCCAAGAACACCGTCAACATTCTCTACAAGAATTTGATGGACTTGGCAGTCGGAGCCTTGTTGTTCTTCGCATTCGGCTTCTCGATCATGTATGCGGGCAGCTATGTTTCGGAGCCCAACGCTTACTTCAACGTGCCTCATTACGGCATCTATGATTCGGCAGCCGATCGTACCTTCAGCCCTCAAGTGGACTGGTTCTTTCAAGCCGTATTCGCCGCAACCGCAGCCACGATCGTTTCGGGTGCCGTTGCAGGACGTATGAAATTTGTTGCCTACTTGGCTTACAGTGCTCTATTGACCGGCCTGATCTATCCGATCAGCGGTTTCTGGAAATGGGGCGGCGGATGGTTGATGCAGTTCGGTGAATTGACCGCCGATGGATACAGCATGGGCTTCCAAGACTTCGCCGGCTCGGCTGTCGTCCACATGGTCGGTGGCTTCGCAGGCCTTGCCGGTGCAATTGTCCTCGGCCCTCGCTTGGGACGCTTCACCTCCGATGGCAAATCGGTACCCCTTCCTGGTCACAACATTACATTCGCTGCACTCGGCGTGTTCATCCTGTGGGTCGGTTGGTATGGGTTTAACCCCGGCAGCCAGCTCGCTTTCCAAGGAACGGGCGACATTGACGCGACTGTTTTGATCGCCGTGAACACCACGCTTGCAGCTGCAGCCGGTGTTGTCGTGGCAACCCTGATTAGCTGGGCCTTGTTTGGTCACCCCGATTTGACCATGAGCCTCAATGGAGCTCTGGGTGGACTTGTCGGTATCACCGCTTGCTGTGACTGCTTCACCAACGGATGGTCGATTGTCGTCGGTGCCGTTGCCGGTGGATTGGTTGTATTCGGTGTGATGCTGTTGGACAAATTGAAGATTGACGATCCCGTCGGTGCATGGCCCGTCCACGGACTGTGTGGCATGTGGGGGTGCTTGGCAATCGGCCTGCTGCCCAACACTCACCTGGACGGTGGCAGCACCTCGCTGATGATTCAATCGGTTGGCGTTGTGGCTTATGCGATCTGGGCATTCGTCACCATGTTCGGATTGTTCCTGGTCCTGAAGGCCGTTGGAATGTTGCGAGTATCGCCTGAAGAAGAAAAAGCGGGTCTGGATGTTTCCGAGCACGGCATGCACGCCTACCCCTCGGATTCATACAGTGCAGGCGTCACCGCCTAACGCTGAGAAAAAATGAAGGCTGAGGAAAAAGCCTTTGATAGAAGCTACCTACCGCAGCTCCGCCGTTGCACGAGATGGATTCTCTCACTGCAACGGCGGGGCAGCCCGGTAAGGCGGAAAAACCAAGCTGATTTTTTTGGCTCCTCACGGAGTCAGAATGAGCCCCAACGGCCCGCGGCGAGTGTCCGCCTCACTCGCCCGGGTCGGGGTTTCGCTCACAAGTCTCGCGATTCACGTCGCGAGGCTTTTTTTATGCACTTTTCGAATCGGGGACGCCCTACGCCCTCGCTGGTTGTCGCCGTACAATGCCGTTATCGTGTCTGTTTGCTCATGATTCCGAGTCGCCACTGGGAATCACTCGCCTTCCTCCTTTCTTGATCGTGCTTAACCGTGAAGCTGATTATCGCCATTATCCAGCCGAGTCGGCTTGAAGCCGTCAAAGAAGCCCTGACCAAAGTCGAGGTGTTTCGTTTGACCGTGATGGATTGCCAAGGGTTTGGACGGCAAAAAGGCCAAACCGGAGTCTATCGAGGACACGAATTCAGTGTGAATCTGCTGCGGAAAGTCCAGCTGCAAATCGCGGTAAACGAAGAGTTCGTCAAACCCACCGTCGACGCGATTCTCGAAGGAGGCCATACCGGCGAAATTGGCGACGGCAAGATCTTTGTCCTGCCGATGGACGACTGCGTCCGCATCCGCACCGGAGAACGCGGCAGCGAAGCGATCTAAGATCCGTGTCGATTTTTCCATAGCCGCTCGCTGCTTCCCCAACCGCATCACCGTTAAAGAGATCTCTTCATGGCAAATAACGACTCCCCGCTTTCCGGCCAACGCATCCTGATCCTGGTCGGCGAAATTTACGAAGACCTCGAACTGTGGTACCCGAAACTGCGGCTTGAAGAAGCGGGGGCCACCACCACCATTGCCGGCCCTGCAGCCCAGCAACACTACAACGGCAAACATGGCTATCCCTGCACCAGCGACGCAGCGATCGCCGACATGGCCGCTGACGATTTCGACGCATTGATTGTGCCTGGCGGGTTCATGCCCGACAAACTGCGGCGTGATCCCGTGTTACTGCAACTGGTACGCGATTTTGATGCGGCTAAGAAGCCGATTGCCGCGATCTGCCACGGCGGCTGGATCACGATTTCCGCAGGCGTCTATCGTGGCGTTCGCGTGACAGGGTCACCAGGAATCAAAGACGATCTAGTAAACGCCGGAGCCACCTACGAGGACGAAGCGG
This sequence comes from Novipirellula rosea, assembly GCF_039541335.1. NCBI lineage: Bacteria > Pseudomonadati > Planctomycetota > Planctomycetia > Pirellulales > Pirellulaceae > Novipirellula > Novipirellula rosea. The sequence goes on from NZ_BAABGA010000082.1 coordinate 134,950, forward strand.
TCGTCGTCGATGGGCATCACATCAGCAGCCGCCGCCCCGACGACCTTCCCGAATTCTGTCGCGCGATCATCCAAATGATGAGCAGCCAAAGCTAAGCCGGTCAAAGCTAAGCAGGCCAAAACGAAGCCAGCAAGTTTGCGAACTGCTGATGGAATCAGCCGTCGACGTTCGAGTCGCCGGTGATCTTGTCTTTGTAAGTTGCTAATTGACCGAGCGCTTGATCCACATCCACTTCCTTCGCACCGTGGGCTCTCGCCGCCTCCGCAAAGTGAGTGCAGAACAAGGCAAAGTGGGCCGCGTGGATCCCACGATTGTGATGAATCGCAGTCAACTCGGCACCGGTGTAGTTGACCGGGCCTTGAAAGGCCGACGCTAAGAATTCGTACTGCATCTTACGCAGCCGATCGGCCTGTACGTGCTTAAAGAACGGCGCGAGCTGAGGGTCATTGAAGATACGCTCATACATATCTTGGACGATCGCGGAGAGCGCGTCGGCTCCCCCCATTCGATCAAACAATTCGGGCGAATCATGATTCATCGAAGCGAAGCCTTGCGTGTGGCGGTGTACAGAACGGCTGTAGCATACTTCTTATAACCAAAGCCGCCAAGACTTTCGCCGCCCGTTCTTCGAGCACGCTCTGAATGCGCAAAAGAAAACCCGGTGTCCTGATTGGGGACACCGGGTTACTTTCTTCTCGCGAAGACAAGTGAGGGCGCTGGGACTCGAACCCAGGACCAACGGATTAAAAGTCCGTTGCTCTACCGACTGAGCTACGCCCTCTGATTTTCTGTGGCAGGAAAAACCAACCGAACCGAAAATCACCTGACTTTGGAAATACCGAATAAAAAACCCAAGAGCAACCAAGTTTTTCTTGGTTTGATGCTTTTGGGTCTTCATCTAAGCGGAGCGGACAGGATTCGAACCTGCGGACCCAGTTTCCCGGATCACCGATTTAGCAAACCGGCGCTTTCGACCACTCAGCCACCGCTCCCTATTCGCTTTGCTTCGCTAAACTTCAGTCAAGCAAGCCAGATTGTGCTGAATCCGCTCCGAAAACGCAACCCACGCTTGGCCGATGTTGGCAAGGCTTTTTTTCAGCCGCTGCAAAAACGTTAAGAACCGCATATTCTCCGTATTTACCAGCAATTGACGGGCTCGACGCCGCTAGCGACTGACCAATAGACAACTGGATCGGTTCGAAGTTCACTACGAGCTGAAAAAAAATCTCTAACTTTTCGTATTCATTTCTCGCCCCGCTCCTCCCAACACCGACCCTTTGGATGACCCCGCCCCCCTCTTCCTCGGACGAACAGCCCAGCGAGCTCAGCCAGTCACGCGAGCCCAGCAAGTCACGCGACACGGACCAAGCGATTCGGTCCGCCCCAGCGGACGCCTATTCGATTTGCCAAATCACTCGCAAGGCAATGGCTACCGAATTTGTGATTCTATTGCCCAGCCAGGAAGCCTCCGCCCCCTCACCCGATCCTTCCGTCGACTCGGACCAGCAACGCGAGCACGACGGTCGTCCTGGTAAGGCGGTCGAAGCCGCAGTCGAAGCCGCCGACCTGCTCGAAGGGATCGAAGCGGATCTGACGATCTATCGCCCCACGAGTGAGATTTCGCGAATCAATCTGCTGGCCAGTGAAACCGCCGTCTCGGTTTCTCCCCCCACGTTTGCGTTGATACAGCGAGCCGTGCACTGGGGCGAACAAACCGGCGGAGCGTTCGATATCACCGCCGCCCCACTGGTCGAAGCTTGGGGGTTTACTCAACGCAGCGGCAAAAAACCCTCGGCCGACGAGATTGAATCGGCACGTCGTGTGGTCGGCTACCAACATCTCCAACTCGACCCGACCAATCGTACCGTCGGCTTTGCCGTCCCCGGCATGGCGATCAATCTTGGGGGCATCGGCAAAGGAGATGCGTTAGACCGATTGGCAAAGCATTTGCAAAACCGAGGCGTCCACGACTTTTTGATCCACGGCGGCAATAGCAGCGTGATCGCCAGCGGCGACCAAACCCCCGGCAGCGGGCTAGGGTGGGCTGTCGGACTCGCCCATCCCACAAAATCGAATCGGCGATTGGCCGGCATCTGGCTTCGCAACCAAGCACTTGCGACCAGCGGCTCAGGCAAACAATTCTTTCATCATCAGGGACGCCGCTACGGGCATGTGATCGATCCTCGTACGGGCTACCCCGCAGGTGACTTGTTGTCATTGACATTGTTGATGGACAATGCGACCGATGCAGATGCCTTTGCGACAGGCTTGTTCGTTTCAGGTTCCGATGTCGTCCGCCAGCAGTTTCAACAAAACAAAGTGGCCGCCGCGATGATGGTCCACCGAGGCAAGAAACAAGATTCCGCCAAGATTGAAACGCTGGGCAAATTTCACTGGATCGATCCACCGGACCCAAGCGATCGCGTCTGAACTGCAAGCATGTCGGAACTAGAATCGCGTCCCAGCAAAGTGCGTGATGCCCCCAAGAGCGATCAACGCCGTTGGCAGCGATCAACGACGATCCGTACGGTCAACGCAACTCGAAACAAACCACCCGTTCATCTCCTCGCACCAACATCCGATTGCCAACCACAATCGGTGCCGACCAACAGGGGTAACGAATCGGCGGGACAGCGGCATTGTCTTGATCGGCATTGTCGTGATCGGCATCGCCTTCATCGAGTCGCCACTCGTTCACCAATTCGAACTTCTCAGAGTTTGCTTTAACGACTTGCAGCGTGCCACGTTCCTCTAACACGAGCATCACATCGCCAACGCGAGTTGCCGAGGCGCGAGTGCGACGTGGGTCGCTCCATTTCACTTCGCCCGTATCCCACTGGATACAGCGGAAGTCGCTATCGGGAGCGTTTCGGCCACTGCATCCGTACAAAAATCCATCGATCAATACGGGCGTAGCCCAGTGTGACCGCATCGCCTGACTGCGGCGATCAAACGGAGGGTCTTTCCACACCGCTTCAGCTTTCTGATCCGTCACGCTCAGTAGCACGCTGCCGATCTGGTAACACTCACTGATAAAGACTTGATTCGCATCAACCACCGGGGTCATCGCAATCGCACTTTCGAGGATGTCGGCGCGATGCGAATATTTCCAAAGCACTTTGCCAAGCTTAGGGTCCACGCACCATAGGTTGTCGCGGGCATAAGCAAGCACTCGAGTTTGCCCGTCGATTTGCATCGTTCTCGGACTGCTGTAACTCGCTAAATCATCACCACACTTCCACCGTTCCTTTCCTGTCGCTTTGTCAAACGCAACCAAGGCGGAACCATTTGGCGACACTCGATCTAATCGGCCCGGCGCGATTGACGCGTCTTCGGCAGGGCTTCCGCCTACCATCACGATGACCAAATCATCAACCAGCAGCGGCGACGATCCGACACCAAAAAAGTTCTGAACCACGCCATACTTTTTGTTTGTATCGACCACCCAGCGGACTTGATGCTTGCTGCGATCTCGGCAAACAAGTTCGCCAGCGACACCGAACGTGAACACATATTGCGAATCAAGTGTCGGGGTAGAACGGGGACCACTTTCGTAACCGTACATATCGCGGTATTGGAGCGGCCGTGCGTCTTGCCACTTCACTTTACCGGTGTTCAGGTCGATGCAACGAAGTCGTTCTTGCGGACCGGATTCCGTTGATTCGGCATCGAACTGAAAATATTCATCACCCCAAACCGAACCGAGTCCATAACCTTCGCCTACTTCCAACGACCACACGAAACGAGGTTTCTCGGACCAATCGAACGTTTGCTTGGTCGCCGCGCTGCCGTCGAAATCCTCGCCTAACAAACGAGGCCAACGCAACGCCGATTCGGGGGTGACCGCATCCTCGCCCGCAGCCGCCACCGGTATCGCAAAGCCTGCCATGCCAAAGGCGATCAGAAAGAGAATCCCAACTTGACAACGCGCAACAAAAGCCATTCAAACGTCTCCGGGTGGTACTTCGATAAATCAATGCGGAACGAGTCGCACTCAACTTACGTCAGGTTTGTTTGGATTACCAACGTAGGCAAAAAAACTTTCCTGCTGTCGACGCGACTTCGTCACGGCCTACAATCTAACGCAGAACCATGAATGATTTATTTGTAAACACACGGCTTTCGATCCCGGCGGGGGATCTGAATTTCACGGCGGCGCGTAGTAGCGGCCCTGGGGGCCAGAACGTCAACAAAGTCAATTCGAAAGTGACATTGCGGTGGTCGCTGGCGGATTGCCGCGGTTTTGATCCGGGGTGGCGACGGCGATTTGTCAATCGCTACCAAAACCGCATCACCCGCGATGGTGAATTGCTGGTACATAGCGAGCGGTATCGTGACCAGGCTCGCAACCTCGCCGACGCACGCACCAAATTGGCCGAGATGCTATTGGAATGCCAAGCTCCCCCCACCCCTCGCAAGGCGACCAAACCAACCCGTGGCAGCCAGCGGCGACGGCTCGATAAAAAGCGGCAAAACTCGCAGAAAAAGCATAATCGCCGCGGTCCTCGCATCGACGACTAAGCCGCGGAACGGGTCGTGGATCCCCATTTCACTGGGGCACCTGCTCTGGAAGGCACCAGCGGCAGAGAATTCGTCTGCTAGCAGTGGAGAAGAAGTCTGTTGGCAGTGAAGAAGGAACGCTCGTGCACAAGCCTCCGCAGGCGGCAAATTCAGGCCCAGCGGGCGGCAAACCGATGCGTGGTAAAATGTCAACAATGCTTCACCGAGCTTGGCTGGCTGTTATACTCAAGACTCGGCGCTGAAACAGCCGGTTTTCTTCCTTATTGAACAGAACGGATTGATGAAGCGAGCGATTCACTTTGATGAACTACTTTCCAAATGGGAATTCGACCCTGGAAATCTGAATGTCCGTTTAGTCAAAGGCAAAGACGGACGCGATGTCATCCAAATGCGGATCGACATGGGAATGCTTCAGCTCGAAACCACCGGCCGGCCCGACGGAGCGGTCTATGAGGAAAGTGAAACCTATCTCGAGCATCTGCAACACATCCGGCTGGAAGACCCCGAGCACAAGTTAAACGAGAGTGAATGCAACGAAGTCGATCGCGAGTTCATGCAGTTCTATCACCGCCGCATTTGTTGGTTGCGACTGCAGTACTATCACCGTGCCGTGATGGATGCCGATCACACACTGCGGTTGATGGACCTGAGTAGTGAAATGAGTCCTGACGAAGAATGGGGGGCGGCGCATGAACAGTACCGTCCCTTCGTTTTATTTCACCGCACGCAGGCACACGCGTTGGGCGAGCTCGAAGACCACACCGCCGAAGAAGCGATCCAAGCCATCAACCAGGGGCTTGACGTGATCCACCAATTTTTTGTCAAGCACGAAGCCGAAGATCACTACGAAGACGATGAATTGGTCGTCCGTTTGATCGAGATGCGAGAATCATTGCGGAACGAATACTCGGTCGGCAAAACGTTGAAAGAGCAGTTGGCGGCGGCGGTCGAACAAGAGCAGTACGAATTGGCCGCAAAACTTCGCGATGAACTGACCCGTCGCGAAGCGAACTAAGGAAAAAGGATCGCACGAATCGTGCCTGCTGCTCGCGACCCCATTCCGATTCCTTTAATCGCTCCGGCACGCCGTGGATCGTTCACGTGGTTGTTGCATTTACGATGGATGGCTGTCGCTGGTCAGTTGATCACGATCTTGGCTGCGGTATTTTTGGCCGATGTCAAACTTCCGTTTATCCCGCTGCTGGTTTTAGTGGCGATCACTGCGGTCACGAACCTGCTTTGTGTGGCGTGGCTGTATTACACCCAATCGGGCCGATCGACATCGGGGATTGTCATCCAGCCCCCCGCGTCCGCGGAGAACCCGACAACGGACCCGTTCGCGGCCGAAGACGACCCGACGCTGTTACAGTCGATTGCACTCGCACTGATGCTGCTCGATTTGGTGACCTTGACGCTGATGCTCTATTTCAGCGGCGGCGCCGACAATCCGTTTAGCTTCTTTTACTTTGTTAACCTGGCGGTGGGGGGAGTGATGATTCGGCCACGCCCGGCATGGTCGATGACGGCGTTTGCGATCATCGGATACATGATCTTGCTGCGGTTCAATGTCCCGGTCGAAGGCATCACCATTCGCCAACCGGCCACCGATTTTAATCTCCACACCGGCGGTCTGCTGTTTGCCTTTTCGACATGTGCGACTGTGGTCACGTATTACGTCACGCGCACCGCCGGTGAACTGCAAAATCGCGAGCGTGAACTGCGGCGTGCCCAGGCCGCGCATGCGGCAAGCCATCGGCTCGAAGGACTCACCACCCTGGCGGCCGGTGCCGCGCACGAATTGGCCACACCGCTTTCGACCATCGATGTGATTGTCCGCGAATTGTCGCGTCATCTCGAAGATTGCGAAAAACCACAATCGGTCGACACGGATTTGCAATTGATTGACGGACAACTTGAAATGTGCCGTCAAATCCTGGCTCGTATGCGTTCGGCCGCCGGCGACGCGATGGCTCATCGTTGGGACCAAACCACGGTCGGCGACCTGATCGATGCCACCCTTGAAGGCATTCGCGATCCGCATCGCGTCGACGTGGACGACGGCAGCGACCGCGTCGAAAACCAAGAGCTATGGGTGCCACGCGAAGCGGTCGCCCAAGCGATCCGTAATTTGATTCACAACGGACTCGATGCGAGCGGCTGTGATGGCCGCGTACGAGTCGAAGCCACACTCGACGACCAACACTTGCAACTGCTGGTACACGATAGCGGTAACGGGATGACCGGCGACGTGCTCGAGCGCGCAGGGGAACCGTTTTTCACCACCAAGGAACCAGGCCGGGGAATCGGCTTGGGACTGTTCCTTACTCGCAATGTGATTTCACAATTGGGTGGCGATCTCAATTTTGAATCCAGTCCAGGGCACGGGACGCGAGCGATCGTTCGTTTGCCGCTGCAACAAGACGACATTCGACTCCACCCCAACAGCATGAATGAATCGAATACGGCGAATCCCCTCAGCGGGGTGGACCCTAAGTTGTCGGATTCCAAAAGCGGATAGCGGTCCGCCGTTTTTGTCTTGCACGGTTCGTGATCACCCCAGTTTGTGCTACGATAGGATGCGAAGCGGATCCACCGTGAAAGTTAAATCCAATGATTGACCCCACAAGCGAAACACCCCCTGTCTATAACGCCGCCACCGTAGGTGCCGACAGCATCCTGTTGGTCGACGACACATTGGTCTTGCGAGAGCGTCTATCGCTGGCGATGCAGCAGCGAGGTTTTCGCGTCGAGATGGCCGCGGATTTCGATCAAGCGGTGGAGGTATTCAGCCAACGCCCGACCGATTTGGCGGTGCTGGATTTGCGAATGCCAGGCAAAAGTGGATTGGAACTGCTGCGAAAATTGTTGCAGATGAAACCGAGCACCCGCGTCATTTTGCTGTCGGGTTTCGGCAGTATCCCCGCGTCGATTGATGCGGTGCGAGCCGGTGCGGTGAACTTCTTGAGCAAACCTGCCGATGCCGACGATATCTTGTCGGCCTTTGTCCGCGGCGTCGAACCGAGCGTGCCCGATGGCGCGACCGCCTTTCCTGCTCCCTCGCTTGCCCGCAACGAGTGGGAACATATCCACCGGGTGTTGTCCGAATGTGGCAACAACATCAGCGAAGCGGCACGGCGATTGGGAATCCATCGCCGCTCGCTACAACGCAAACTTCGCAAACGAGCTCCCGAAGATCCGGCGATTCCCGACGTCGAAGACGAAGCGGATGACGACGAGTAAGACTCGGGTGGGCGAGTAGGCGGGCGCGTGCGTGGGCGAGCGCGTGGACGGGCGACAGCCTAAGTCATGACCGAGAAGTAATTGTCGACGGCAAAATCGAAGTACTCGTTCTTTAGCTCGACTTTCAAGTCGTTGTAGAGACAGAAATTTCGCACCTGCAGCAACAAGTCACGCGGTTGGCAATTTCGAAACGGGCGATTGACGGGCAGATAGTGCGTCTTGATCAAGTAGTCGATCGCCTCGGCGTTGTAAGGGATCTTGGTGATCTTGCACATGATCTCGAACAGTTTGCGGAAATCCGCTTCGGGCGGATTGGGCACTTCAATCTTGTAGGGGATACGACGCAAGAACGCGTCATCCACCAAATCTTTGGGTTCGAGGTTGGTACTAAAAATGACCAACTGATCAAACGGCACCTGAATCTTTTTGCCGTTGGCCATGTTCAGAAAGTCATAGCGTTTTTCCAGCGGAATGATCCAGCGATTCAAGAGTTGATCGACGCTCATCTTTTGACGCCCAAAGTCATCGATCACCAACGTGCCACAATTGCTCTTCAATTGCAGCGGCGACTCGGAGATGTTGCTCTCGGGATTGAACTGGACCTCTAACATGTCCAGCGTCAGTTCCCCCCCCGCGACGATTGTAGGCCGTTTGATTCGCACCCACCGTTTGTCGAAACCGCCAATATCAAGGATCCCGCTACCAGCTTCGGGCATCGCGATTTCGTGGTTCATCGGGTCGTAGACCCGCATCACCGCGCCATCAATTTCAACTGCACGTGGAATCCACAAGTACTTTCCAAACGCTCCGGTGACACGCTCGGCAATCGAGGTTTTACCATTTCCGGGGAAGCCAAACAAAAACATCCCGCGTCCGCTGGCCACTGCGGGACCTAACCGGATCAGCATTTGAGGGTTGATTAACAGATCGCTAAACGCACGTTCGAGGTCGACCTTTTTGGGAAACTGGCCTTCAATCGTCTGCTTTTTGACGCTGTTGACGTAGTCGGTCAAACTGACCGGACACGCACCGTAATATGTACAATCCTGTTGCATCAAGCGTGCGATTTCACGCCCTGATTCGGTCAAGACGTAGACATAGTCATTCGTCGACGTCGAACTTTTGTAGGCGACGCGTTGGTCGGATTTCAAACGATTTAAAATCGGCTCGACCATGCGAAATGGCAACTTGACCTGATCGGCCACCTTGCGACCGGCGCATTCACCAATGTTTCTCAGAAAACGATAGATGATGGCTTCGAGCAGCGTTTCATTGATGCGAGATTCGTAGGCATCTTGAGGCTCGGCTGGCCGCCAGGGCTCGTCACGCGACGGCTTGAACCCGAGTAACGCAGGGGCTTGCGTACGCACTTGAGCATTTGCGGATTGCGGCGACGGCGGTGCGGGTGCTGCCGGAGTCGCGGGATTGCGCGGTGGATTGACCGCCCCCGAAACCGCCGCAGCCCCGCCTGCGTTTGGCGGCGGTGCCGCTGCGGGACGCGGCGTCTGCTTCGGTCGCGGCTGCTCCTCAGCTCGCGGCTTTGCCCCATCACTACTGAGCGAATGAATACGTGACAGCAGGGCGTCTAATTGATCTTCGGCGGCACTCTGCTTCGTATCACTGGACGGTTTCGCGGGATTCATTGAGCAATTCTTTGAAAACTTTGGACCAATTTGGTTCGCCCCTTATCAATATCGCGTGACGCACACGAATCACTGATTTTCGTTATCGGCTCGCGATGAATACAATCCGCGATCACGCCAGAAACAAACGGATGAACCCCCTGTCCGTGGCACGTCGTTTTTTCCGACTCATCATTGCAATCGTTACAACCTAACCATCACGACGAGTCCACGGCGGTAGCGAGCGATAATCGCGTAAACGGTGAGTACTTTTTGGGCGTGACGATGCTGCAGATCGGCACCGCAAGAGTGTCCGCAGTACAAGAGACGCTGCACGGACAGCGATTTACTTGGAATGGGTCGCGGCGGCTCGATGGATGCGGTCCATGATCGCCATGCCGATACCGACCGGTTCGCAGCAATCGATCACGATCAAATCGAGCTCGGCGTGGTCCAAACGCCGCAGTGCCGCAAACAATCCTTTGGCCACCTCGTGAAGATCGCCGGAATCGCTTAACGTTTCCACCGCCGCATAACATGCCGCTTCTTGGACGGACAACGGCTTGAACGCGATGCGGCCGGCCCTCGCCGGCAACGACATAGGGCGCGCCGTGTCGTATAACATCAGCGGGGTCGTGGGCGAATAATGCTCCTTCATCATCCCCGGAGCCAGCATTGCAGCGGTTCCGTCCGCGGTCACTCCGGCTTCGGCCGCCGATTCAGCGACGGCGTCTGTTAACGGGGTTCCTGTCAAATGCAGCCCTGGCAATTGTTCCCCAGTTAATTGGGGCACGGTGATGCCGAACCGTTCCGCCAGCGTTTCCGCAGCGACTCCGCCCGGCCGCAGCAACCGTGGCCCCTCGGGCCGGAGTGCAACGATCGTGGACTCGACTCCAAAATCACAGTCGCCTCCATCAATCACCATCTCGATAAACTGGTGAATCCCTGGCTGGTCCATCGCACCGTCACAATGCTCGGCCATGGTGGGGCTGACGTAATTCGAACGGTTCGCACTGGGCGCCGCAATCGGAAACGGACAACGCCTCAGGAGCCGCAGTGCAACCGGATGCGACGGAATCCGAACCGCCACCGTATCACGCCCCGCCGTGACCACATCAGAGATGCGATTCGATCGGGGCAGTACCACGGTCAGCGGTCCTGGCCACAAATCAACGACACAATCGAGTTGTCGCTGCAGCTCGGGGGCCAGCGGCATCATGACCGCTCGATCCATTTGATCGATCGCAGCAATATGCACAATCAACGGATTGGTTGCAGGCCGCTGCTTGGCAGCAAATATCTTTGCCACCGCGTCGCGGTCCCACGCGTTTGCCGCCAATCCATAAACCGTCTCGGTCGGAATCGCAATCAGCTTTCCAGCGGCCAACAGGGCAGCGGCGCGATCAAGCACTTCATCAGCAGGAGGTTGAATTAAAGTCATCAGGCCGAAGGGGTGAAAACCGAGGTAGCGTGGCAAACGTTTAAGGATTTCCGTGAACGACTTGATGATTCTCGGAATCGCCAAGCAAGTAACCAAATCCATTTGCGTAGGCAATGCCGTGAGGACGTTTTAGTTTCAACGCCCCTTTGCCCAAAACTGTCTCGACCGTATTGGCATCGATGTCGATTCGCCGAATCAAATGATTCTCGGTATCCACGACAAGCAATCTGCCCTGATCGTCCATCACTAATCCTTTGGGACCATTAAAGGTGGCTTCGGTTGCAGGCCCTCCGTCGCCTGAATTTCCTTTTTTCCCGCTTCCCGCCACATGATGAATCCGACCACTTTCGCGATCGATCCGCCAAATACTGTTCCCTTCACGCAAGGCGATCCAAATCGATTGAGCGTCGATCGCCAGCGATCGGGGACCAAACAACGTTGCTTGGCGGGCCAACGCTCCGTCGGTCGGCAATTTACCGGCTCCGGTCCCAGCGATGGTTTCGATCAATCCGGTGCGGAGATCAAGTCGCCGGATCCGATGATTGTGAGTATCCGCAATCAAGACCCCATCGTCGCCATCCAAGACGACGCTATGAGGATGTTTTAAACGAGCTTGGGTTGCCGGTCCGCCATCACCGGAAAACCCTTCGACGCCATCTCCTGCAATCGTCGTCACGATGTTGGTCTTTGCGTCGATCCGGCGAATCACATGGTTGCGAGTATCGGCGACAATGAGATTCCCAACGCCATCGACTCGAACTTCGTGAGGCCAATTGAAACGGGCTTCCAACGCCGAACCACCGTCTCCGCTGTAACCTTTCTCGCCACACCCGGCCACTCGCACAAGAGTCGTTTCGTCGTTCTGGCCGCTTTGGCTTGCATTGGCATCGCTGTCGATCGATCCCAGCCAAATGCAATGGTCATCGACGGTGGTCACCCACACCTTGTCCTTGACGATCTCGATCCCAAACGGATTGCCCAGCAAGGTGGCTGTGGATGGACGTGGGGTTGGTGGGTTAGCGTACCGTACGCTCGGTTGCGGGGAGACTCCGGTCCCTGCCCACACGCGAGGTAAATCGGTGTCTGGTGATTGGCCGAGCGCGGACTGCGTCACCGACGTCAACCAACAATTGGTGGATACGGCGACGATTGCAAGTAAACAATGAAATTTCATGGTTGCCAAGGTTTCAGAGGACGGAAGAATGAACGTGACTGCGGATATCCGAAAAACGCCCGACTCAATCTAATCCCCCCGCAATCAATAAAACAGGAGAGCACGGGGATGTCCAACCCGCCACCGCAGATTGCAACAAACCGAACGCCTTCCCGGGGGGGTTCCAATAGCATCACTAGTCACTGTTCCTACAATCTCGCCATGATCGTCGCTGTCCTTCGATTTTGAAAAAAAGATTTTTTGCTCGAAGAACGTTGCGGTTTGCTCGCTCAGAATACGCATTTATTTCTAACAGCGACTACGTGCCGGACTCCTTCTGCTCGACCCGTATGCGAAATATTTTGACTCACGTTCTGTTTTTTATGGCACTTTAGGGATCGGTCTCCAATCGAATCCTATCCGCTGCAAAAACAACTTAGCCCTCACCTTCACTGGCGAATCATAATGCAATCAATCACAGCAACAAAATCACCGCAAACGGAAACGGAACCGCAGTGTCAGGAGACCTCCTCGCAAGCGAGCAAAGATCTTGACTGTGTCATTGCGTCGATTTGCCGTGACGCTCGTTACCAATCACGCTTGTACGTGATGCGTTGCAATACCGGACTTGATGGTGAATAAACGCTAACCGTGCTCGCGAGCCTTAGACCGAGGCTCCCGCCATGGACCTCAAAATATCGACCCCTCGTTTTAGCTGTTCGTCGCTTGCGGCAAAGCTAATCCGAAAATGCGTGTCCCGGGCGCTAAAAATATTGCCTGGGATAATCAGAAGCCCCCGCTCTATTGCTTGTTCCACAAACTTCGCTCCGCTTTCGATCGGAGCTTTGGGGAACATATAAAACGCCCCCCCTGGCTTTGCGATTTCGTAGCAATCCGACAGCGCATCAAAGACCAGATCGCGTTTGCGTTTGTAGTCTTGGATATGGCCACCGAGATTTACTTCCATCGCCCGTAGCGCCCCCCATTGAGCCGGTTGCGGGGCGCAGACAAATGTATACTGCTGAATTTTCAGCATCGTGCGAATGATTTCACTGGGGCCGTGAACGTATCCCACCCGCCAACCGGTCATCGCGTGGCTCTTGCTGAATCCATCGATCACAATGGTTTGATCGTTAAAGGAAGCGGGGGACGCGAATTCACCATCATAGAAAAATTGGCTGTAAATTTCGTCCGACAACAACGCGATGTTCTTCTCTGCGGCCAATTCGGCGACCGCTTTCAGCTCCGCTTCGCTGGCCGTCACCCCGGTCGGATTGGCGGGGCTATTGAGCAGGATCATTTTCGTCCGCGGCGTGATCGCGGCCGCGATTTTCTCAACATCCAAGCGAAAATCGGGATAGGAGTCGACTGGCACCGGCACCCCGCCGCACATCTTTAATAACGCGGGATACATCACAAAGAACGGGTCCAGAAAGATCACCTCGTCCCCCGGATTGACCATCGTCAAAATCGACAGCATCAATCCCCCGCTGGTTCCGCTACTGATGAAGACATCGCGATCTTCGTGAGGATATTTTTCGGCGATTTCTTGCCGTAACGCTTCTCGCAGCGGTGCAATCCCCTGGGTCGGCGAGTAGGCGTTTTTACCGCCACGAATGGCCTCGATCGCTGCATCCTGAACCGCTTCGGGAACGTCAAAATCGGGTTGACCAATCGATAGATTGACGGGATCCTTCAGCTTCGCGGCCAAATCAAAAACCTTACGAATTCCGCTACTATCAAACGTGGTGGTACGGTCAGCGATCCAGGGATGCATGATGAAACTTAGTTAAAGACAAAGAAGAGGGACGCAATGCGGGCGAATCCAATTCGCAACCAGCCGCGAGCCGGTTCCCAAACCATGCCGGGCTCGTGCCCCCTAGATTACCCCAGCAATCCCCGAAACTAAATCCCGCAGAGTTTTGTAAAACAATGGCAGTGATCCAGTACGTTGAGCCGGTCGTCCGATTTTGTGCTGTCATCACGCGGCACGATGCGGTACGGGCTTGGGCCGTCCGCCGCTTGAACGAAACTTGGGGCGAAACCTTTGTGCAAACGCCGCAAATGCCGTTTGAAGCAGGCGGCTATTACACTCGCGAAATGGGTGGCGGGCTTGAAAAGACCATTGTCGGCTTTCGCGACTTTGCCGACCCGGCCGGACTGGCCGATTGGAAAACGCAAACCAACCTCTGGGAACTCGAGTGTGCCCAAGCGATTGCGACCGACGAACCCCGACCGCTGAACCTCGATCCGGGCTACGTGACACAAGCCAAATTGGTGCTGGCGACGACCAAAGACCGTGACCACCGCATTTACTTGCGCGACGGCATGTTTGCCGAAGTCACATTAACATATGTCCACCGCCAATGGGTTGACCACCGCTGGACCTATCCCGATTACCGCACCGATGACGTCAAGCAATTCGCGCAGCAGTGCCGAGAACATCTCCGCGAGCACCTCAAATCGATTCGCAAATTCCGAAATCGTCCCTCGAGCAAACAGGCCCCATCGAGCAAACAGGGCAACTGATGCCTGGACTCGTTTGAACGTTGCCCTCGCTGCGACCGGGCGAAGATCCCTGCTATGGAACGATAGTCTTGACGAGTTCCGCCACGGTCACTTCTCCCAAACGTAGGCGATTGCTGAAGAAGTTACCCGTTTTGGCGTTTACCTAGGTTGCTAAAACGTTGGTGTTGACGCCGGAGTTGGGCGTAAATTTTTCTTCCGGCCAATACTGCTGTGATTGCGAGGCTGAGGGGGGCGACCGAGCAAAGGCTGCACTCTATTGACTTCGGCACACCTCTATTGTGATACGCCAAAGGAGGCAGCATCGCTTTTCGAACTCTTTTGCATTTTTATCGGTAAGTCCACGATTTCCTGTACGAGAAATCTGTAGTGACACGCGTGCAAAACGCTCGAGTCTCTTTCGTCGAACCAACCACACGGCAGCGACATGCCCCCTGAATCCCGCCAAGTTGCCGACTACGAACACTTTCTCGAACACTTTTCGCGAGATCGTGACCGCTTGTTTGGATACATCTATGCGTTACTGCCGCACAAGGCTGACGCTGAGGACGTCTTTCAGCGAAGTAGTCTGTTGCTCTGGAAAAAGTTTTCCGATTACGACCCGTCGCGGCCCTTCCTGCCTTGGGCGTGCACAATCGCACATTACGAGGTCAAAAATTTCATCCGTTCGGTCCATCGTGATCGATTGCAGTTTGATGCCGACCTGATCGACAAGCTGGCGGAAACGCGAGGAGCATCCACAACAAAACCCGATCTCCGCCTCGAAGCGTTGCGACGTTGTTTGCAAGGCATTAAATCGGTCGAACGTGAACTGATTGAACTGATGTACCGTGGCGACACGACCGTGAAAGAGTTCGCCGAAGCAAGTGAATTGTCGGTGCAAACGTTGTACAACCGCATCAGTCTGACGCGACGCAAACTGCTGAACTGCGTCAAGCGACGCTTGGCCCAACAAGGGGCAGCGACATGAACGACTCGCATGACGAACTGCTCCAACTTTTGGACGAGCTGCTGAATCAAACGATCGACGCGGATCGACATTCACAACTGCAAGACATCCTCAAGTCCGATCCAGAGGCACGAGAGCAGTACCTCGAGTACCTCGACTTGCACTTTGATCTCGATCGCCTTCACCAATCCATCGGCGACCTGCCCCCTAATGCCGACAACCTCTCGAAGCTTGTCGAATCGACGCGGGGGGCCCCCAAAGAAGTCGCGAGCGATCCAGACAGTCTCGAATTAGTGGCAGCGCGAGCACGCTGGACTTGGTGGGCATCGTTGGCGGTTGCGATCGCATTGTGTGTTGGCGTTGCTCTCGTCGCCACGTCTCGGAATCCATCCGAGTCGTCTCGGCTTGTCGAACACAAAGAAGTTTCTCCGCAGTCCCGCATCGAAAATCGCTCGCATGTCCAGTTGACGCAAGCTTTGGCAACCAAGTTTTTTGGTGAAGCGACGCCACCACTCGGCAGTTTCGTTCCGCTGGGGCACGAATTTGCCTTGTCCAGCGGAATGGTAGAACTACAGTTCCCCGCCGGCGCCACCACCATCATCGAAGCTCCTGCCGTATTTGTCGTCACCGACGATGCTCGATTGGAATTGGCCAGTGGCAGTTGTTCGGTGCACGCTCCCGAAGGAGCCAAAGGATTCCGTGTCGACACTCCGCTTGGCAACATCATTGATCTCGGCACCCGGTTTGTCGTGGACGTGGACCAAACGGGTGACACCAAGGTCCAAGTGGTCGAAGGCGAAGCCGATCTGATTGCCAAACAGCAAACGGACGATGCATCACCGTCGGCGGCGACTCCCATCAATTTGCAGTGTGGACAGGCACGTCAGTTGTTAATCGGCGACCGTGTCGACATTTTGGAAATCCCGTTCGACGACGCAGCCTATCGCGACCAAATCCCTGATCGCATCGTTCGCTTTGACGCCAGCCGAGACGAGCAAGGGAATGCAAAAGAATTGCAATCCGTTACGGTCCAGCGAGGCGGGATCGAGCACGAATACCAAGTGGATGAGCTGATTGGTTTTGACATGATTCATTTCCAAGGCGGCTCGGATGCAAACATCATCACAGCGGAACAACAGCGAGATCCGATCGACACCACACACAGCAAACAACTTCGATCACGTTACACCGACCGCGACCGCCACCTTTGCAGCGGATTGATCAACCCCGGCGGAAGCAACACGCCGCTTAGTGTGAATCCAGTCTTTGGCGACGAAGCCGATGGCGCTAGAAGCACGCCGGGGTTTGCAATTCGCTTTCAAAAACCGGTCATCAATTCAGCCGGCCCCGATGTGGTCTTCTTTGAATTACAAGTGATCATCCATCCCGAGCAAGGGGATGCGTTTCACGTCAGCCCGTTGCAATTCACCGACGGCCTCCGCACCCATACGATCGAGTCTTACGACATCGACCTCGCCTCGCCCGAGTCCAAATTCCTGACTCCCTTTCGGCTGTATCGATTTAGCGAAACACCGACCTCGCTGGGCATGCTCAATCGCTTGCCGCACGCCGGAGGCACCATTCACTCGGTACGGGCCAAAGTGATCGCGGTCGGCATCGACCTCAGCGATCTCGGTTACGCCGCCGGCGCCGAAGTCAACGGCTTGTTCTTTCAAGATGTCCAAGACGATGAAAACCGGATCGATCCCGTCTTCATCGGTGGTCTTCCTCCGACTCCATGACCTTCCCCTCCTCTCTCTCTCATTTCTCACCTATGTCTCAACCTCACACTTTCTGGCCCCTACGACTGCTGGTTCGACTGCTGGTTCGACTGCTGGTTTTGTCGACGTTGATCGTGTGTCCGTTGGCAGTGGCCGATGAGCCGATCACGAAATCGCAGATGCACTTTTTCGAAAACGAAGTGCGGCCGCTGTTGGCTGAAAATTGCTTTCGTTGTCATAACGAGGAGAAGCAGAAAGGCGATCTGCGGCTCGATTCGCTGGGCCACATGTTGCTCGGCGGCGAATCAGGGGCATCGTTGGTTCCGGGCAAACCATACGAAAGTTTGTTGATCGAAGCGGTCCGCTACGAATCGTTTGAAATGCCACCGGCGGGCCAACTCGAAGAGAAACAAATCGCCGTACTGGAGCGTTGGGTGGCGATGGGAGCCCCGTGGCCCGGCAGCAATCCCGATGCAGTCCTCCGCGAGCCTCGTGAATTCTTTAGCCAAGAGGACCGAAGTTGGTGGGCGTTCCAGCCCGTCGTAAAACCGGCGGTGCCCAAGCCGAATGGCGACGGATGGGCACGCAACGAGATTGATCATTTCATCTTTGCCCAACTGCAATCCCGTGGCCTTACTCCGGCCCCCGAAGCCGATCGCCATGCATTGGTGCGGCGTTTGTATTTCGACATCATTGGGCTGCCCCCGACGCCCGAACAAGTCGCGGCGTTCGTCAACGACACGGCGCCCGACGCGTATGAGCGACTGGTCGATTCGCTGCTGGATTCAAAAGGCTATGGCGAACATGCGGCACGGCAATGGTTGGATCTGGTTCGCTACGCTGATTCCGACGGCTATCGCGCCGACGGTTTTCGGCCCACCGCATGGCGTTATCGCGATTACGTGATCGAGTCCTTTAACGACGACAAACCGTACGACCGATTCACGCAAGAACAGATTGCGGCGGATGAAATGTTCCCAAACGATGTGGACGCTCGGGCGGCCCTTGGTTACCTGCGTCACTGGGTTTACGAATGGAACATTCGTGATGCGCCGGGGCAGTGGAAAACGATCCAAGAAGATCTGACCGATACGACCGCGGACGTCTTTATGGGACTGGGACTGCAGTGTGCAAAATGCCACAACCATAAATTCGACCCGCTGCTGCAAAAGGATTACTTTCGTTTGCAAGCGTTTTTTGCCCCCATCATGCCCACCGACATCACGTTGGCTAGCGATGAGGAGATTCAGTCCTACGAAGCGGAGCTGGAAATTTGGGAAGCGGCGACGGAATCGATCCGCAACCAGATCGTCAAGATCGAACAACCCTATCGCGACAAAGTCAAGAATCAGGCGATCGACCGTTTTCCCGAGGACATTCAAGCGATTGCCCGCAAACCGCCGGCGGATCGCTCGCCCGCCGAAGAACCGATGGTTTATTTGGTGCAGCGGCAAATCCAAGCCGAATACGACCGTTTGAACAACGTCATCAAAGCGGCCGACAAGGACCGCTTGGTCGAACTTCGCCGTCAACTCAAAGCACACGACAAATTGAAACCGAAGCCGCTGCCGACGGCCATGGGCGTGACCGACAATGGTGCGATTGCCCCACCAACGGTGCTCCCCAAACGACCAGACGAACCGATCGAACCTGGGTTCCCCACGATCATGCAAGAATCCGCAGCCGAGATCAAACACGATGCCGTGGTCACTACGACACCGACCACTGGCCGACGCACGACGCTTGCACTGTGGTTGACCGACCCCTCGAACCCCTTGTCGACTCGCGTGATCACAAACCGCGTTTGGCAAAGTCACTTTGGCCGCGGACTGGCGGAAAACACCAGCGATTTTGGCAAGCTCGGCAAACCACCGACGCATCCTCAATTGCTCGATTGGATGACCACGACCTTCATCGAAAGCGGCTGGAGTCTGAAAACGCTACATCGAATGATTTTGCTCTCGGCCACCTATCGCCAATCGACCGAACATCCTGACTTTGACGCCTGTCATACGATTGATCCGGGGAACGAATATTATTGGCGACGTGACACGCAGCGTCTGCAAGCCGAACAGATCCGCGATGCGTTGTTGACCGTGACGGGGGATTTGAAAGACCGCAGCGGTGGCGGCCCCGTGCTCGGCGATTCGCCTTATCGCAGTATCTTTGTTCGCAGCATGCGGAACTCGCCCGATGAACTGCTCAACAGTTTTGACTTGCCAATGTTTTTCTCGAGCAATTCGTCGCGAAACACCACGACCACGGCGGTTCAGTCGTTGATGATGATCAACAGCGATCGGGTGCTTGGGCATGCTCGAAAAATGGCAGCGAATCTTTCCGAGACGACAAGTGATCTCAGCACGCAGGTCGCCTTGGCGTGGCAGCGAGTGTACGGCCGCGAGCCGTCGCAGGACGAAATACTGCAATCGCTAACCTTCATTGATGCTCAAACCCAACAACTGCAATGTAAACGAAAAAATCAAGACGAAGGAAAAATCGAGACATCCAAGTTGCCCTACCGTGACGGGCAAGCGGTTCGCTTTATGGTCGACGATCCGTCACTGAAATTGGCGATTGCCCATGATGATGTGATGAATGTCGGCGACTTTACGATCGAGACGTTCTTTCAGTTGCGATCGATTGCCAACACCGGAACCGTTCGCACGATCGTGGGCAAATGGGACGGTGACAAGGGCGGGCCGGGATGGCGTTTCGGTGTCACTGGAATGGGGTCACGCCGTAAACCCCAAACCTTGGTGCTGCAAATGTTTGGCGAACTCAGCAGCGGTAAGTATGGCGAAGCGGCAATCTTTTCGGATCACCACATCGAGATGAATACGCCCTATTACGCTTCGGCAAGTTTTCAAACCGCCAAAGACGGCAAACCGGGCAGCGTGACGTTTTTCTTAAAAGATCTGTCCAACGATGACGAGCCATTATTGCCCGCTGTGATCGAGCACAACATGGCCGGAAATTTCTCTAATAAAGTGCCGTTCACGATTGGCAGCGTGAGCGGTCGCAACGCTCAAACTTTTGACGGATTGGTAGACGATATCCGCTTCGTTGGCCGCGGATTGGAGGTTGATGAGATCCTGTATACGGTCGAACGATCCGTCAGCGACACGATCGGTCATTGGCAATTTGAACTTGATCCGGGTGTGATGCAAAACAGTGCCAACGATCGTTTGCCGATTTCGGCACAAGGCGACTCGATCATTGCACTGTCGGCATCCGAAGCGGCATTGGTCGATTTCTGTCACGCGTTGCTCAATTCCAACGAGTTCCTTTACGTCCATTGACCCGTGGATCACTCCGCGGTCAAAACGTCTGTCCATCCCATCTTTCTCCCACCATTGACGACACTCCCTCCCCCGTCGTGCATTAGGAAAGTCATGTCCATCCCTAGACCAAACAACAATCGTCTCGCGACCATCGATTTGCCGCACTACGCACTTCCATCGAGTCGTCGCGAATTCCTAACGCAAAGTGGTGCTGGTTTTGGAGCCCTTGCATTGGCAGGGATGATGTCCGATGCGACTGCGGGGCCTGCGGCGGCAAGTATCGCGAACCGTGCGGACGCATCCGAGATCAACTTGAATCCACTCGCCGCCAAGTCGCCTCATTTCGCACCGACGGCAAAGCGAGTCATCTTTCTGTTTATGGAGGGTGGTCCGAGTCATCTGGACCTCTTTGATCCCAAACCGCTGCTGCAAAAATTAGCGGGCAAACCGATTCCGGCCAGCTTTGGTGAAGTGGTCACGGCGATGGGGGAGATGCGATCGCCGCTGCTGCCCACCAAACGCAAATGGAAACAACACGGCGAATCGGGAACCTGGGTTTCGGATTGGTTGCCCGAAACCGCCAAGTGCGTCGACGACATCGCCGTGATCCGGTCATGTTGGGCCAACGGCATCAATCATTCGGCGGGCGTTTGTCAGATGAACACCTGTTCGATCCTTAGTGGTCGTCCGTCGCTTGGCAGCTGGGTCAGCTACGGGCTTGGCAGCGTAAATGACAACCTGCCTGCCTTTGTTGTGATGCAGGACAACGGAGCCCAGATCGTCAATGGACCGCGCAGCTGGGGTTCGGGATTTATGCCCGCGGTCTATCAAGGCACACGGCTGAGCGAAGGCAAACAACCGATTCCCTACTTGAATCCACCTGAAGGGATGACCGACCTGCAGCAACGAGCCAAGCTGGCATTTTTGAATCAACTGAACCAGCGGTACGCAAACCAGCATCCCGAGCAATCCGAATTGGAAGCTCGCATCTCGAGCTACGAACTGGCGTTTCGCATGCAATCCGAAGCTCCCGATGTGATCGATCTCGCACGCGAGTCCGAAAAGACCAAGGTGATGTATGGGATCAACCAAAAGGAAACCGCATCCTATGGTCGGCTATGCTTGTTGGCTCGGCGGATGGCCGAACGTGGCGTCCGGTTCATCCAGCTGTACCATGGAGCGGGCAGCAAGTGGGATTCGCACTCGAACATCGAAGGCAACCACAGCAACATGTGCCGAGCGATGGACTTGCCGGTGGCCGCGCTGTTAAAGGACTTAAAACAGCGAGGCATGCTCGAGGAGACGCTGGTGGTTTGGGGCGGCGAGTTTGGCCGCACGCCGATGTCGGAAAAAGGCAACGGTCGCGATCACAATCCCAGCGGGTTCACGATGTGGATGGCCGGCGGCGGAGTCAAAGGAGGGCAAACGATTGGCGAGACGGACGACCTTGGGCTGCATGCAACCGTCGACCGATTGCATGTTCACGACCTGCACGCTTCGATCCTGCATTTGCTCGGACTTGGCAACCGGCAATTGACCTACATCCACAAAGGCCGCCCCGAAAGCCCCACAGTCAACGAAGGCGAATTCTTCCGCCGGCTTGTAACGGGTTAGCAACCAACCACGCTCTTGCGAGCGTAGCTACAAAATGCAATTGCCGTCATTTGCCGCCTCTAAATGCTTCACTGCGTTGCTTCACTGCGTTGCTGTTCAGCGCTGGATTCACCGCGGACAGCGATCCTTATTCGGGCAATGAAGGTTGTGGAAACGAAGAATCGTCAGTCGGACGCTCCGAGCGTTCTTGAATACGAAATCGTCGATCACCGTCCAACTGCACCTCGAGATTGATCAATTGATCGGTTCGCACATTCTGGACCAACAACGTGACATGCCCTCGGCGGCCAGCTTGACGATTCAATTCCGCACCAAGCGGGTACAGTCGATCTTGGATCCAGCCCACCTGGAAACCACTGACCGCGACGATGCGATCGCCACGCTCGAGCCCAACGCGGTGCGCCGCAGTGTTGGGAATGGTTCGGGTGACAACGACACCGGTGTCGGTGTTACGGGCGTACACACCTAGCTTCCAGTGATCCGATTGCGGCGGGACAACATGCGGCTGAACTCTTGTGTTCGCACGCGATTGGTTCGATTGCGGCATGCCTTCTTCGCTGCCCTGCTGTGGGTCGTCGGCTTCGCTTGAAATCTGCGATCGTGGAATGCCACCTTCGCGTTGGACCGCAGCGTCACGACCGCGTTCGCGATCCGGTGTGTCGAATTGTTGTGCCGTAACCTGCGATCCCCAAAACGTCAACGCGAGACACGCCAGAAGTGGAAGCGAGCCGTTTCGTACAAAAGTTTTGCGAGTACTTCTATTCATGCGAGTTCCTTTTGGATGTGATCATTGATGCCGTAGCGAGATGCCGTATAGATCAGGCATGTGATGGATGCGACGAATCGGTGGGCGTGTGATGGACTTGATAATCGGCATCGACCCAGCACTTGGGTAGAGATTCACCCGAGGGGAAAACCAAGTCGGTTTTGCGAAACATCTCCGCATCTTGCTCTTCCTCTCCCGCTTGACGACATCCCTTGACACTTTCTTCTAATGGGCTGGCCAGCATTTGAAGATCGTCGATACGAACGAGGTCATCCGACCTTTTTACTTTCATAAACATTTCAGTAGCTCCTTAGGAATTTTCTGCTTTTCCGGTGTCGTAGACGTCTGCGAGCGGTGCCGGGTTTGTTGCCATTAATGCTGCAACTCGCATTCCTATAAACCGCTGTCGCCCGAGATAGCGACGGCGCGACAATTGCTCGAAATTTATTCGCGAAGCAAGGCCGCGTATGGCCACACAATTCGGTCGCGGCGAGCCCGACAAACACCGCCGGCTGATGGCGTGGCGACCACGTTGACGACAAACCAACCAGGAGAAATTCCATGGCTGTTTCCTCACAATCGGTTTCCTCACAACCAAGTTCGCCGATCAAAGCGAAACAACTGCAACAACTCGCAACACAAATCCGCCGCTGGATCGTGCAATCCACTTCCGCAGCCGATTCGGGGCACCCGACTTCTTCGCTGTCCGCGGTGGAATTGATGACCGACCTCGTCTTTGCTGGCACCTTTCGCTACGACGTGGAAGATCCAGAGCATCCCGCCAACGATCGGCTGATTTTCTCTAAAGGACACGCCTCTCCGCTGTTCTACGCACTCTGGGCCGCAGCGGGTCAGGTGAGTGAAGAAGAACTGATGAGCTACCGCACGTTTGGTAGCAAACTGGAAGGCCATCCGACGGCTCGTTTTCGATTTACCGAAGCCGCCACCGGCTCGCTCGGTCAAGGATTGTCGATCGGCTTGGGAATGGCACTTGCCGCCAAGTATTTGGACCATCTGCCCTACCGCACATTTGTATTGCTCGGCGATAGCGAAATGGCCGAAGGGTCCCAGTGGGAAGCGATCCAATTGGCCTCCCATTACAAACTAGATAACTTGATTGGCATTCTGGACGTCAATCGACTCGGTCAACGCGGCGAAACGATGTACGGTTACGACTTGGAAGCGTACCAACAACGAATCGAGGCGTTTGGATGGAAATGTATCCTCGTTAGCGATGGCCATGATCATTCGCAAGTTCGCAATGCCTATGCCGATGCGTGCCAATCAACCGACCAACCCGTCATGATCATTGCTCGGACCATCAAAGGCAAAGGCGTCCCGTTCCTCGAGAACCAAGAAGGCTTTCACGGCAAACCGATCGACAAAGATCGTCTGGACGAAGCATTGTCCGACATTGGCGAGATCGCAGAACCCGTACAAGGCGAAATCGCCAAACCCGACGATGTGCAACTGAAGCCGCTGGAGTCAGACGAAGCGGAGCCGCCGGATTACAAAATCGGTGATGAATTGGCAACACGCGACGCCTATGGCAACGCGTTATGCCGCTTGGCGATGAAGTATCCTGCGTTGGTTGCACTGGACGGCGAAGTCTGCAATTCAACGCGTTCGAAACAATTTCGTGACGACTATCCCGACCGCTTCTTTGAAATGTTCATTGCTGAACAAAACATGGTGGGAGCGGCAACGGGATTGGCGCTACGAGGCAAATTGCCGTTTGTTTCCAGCTTTGCCGCGTTTCTGACCCGAGCGTTTGATCAAATTCGCATGTTGCCTTACAGCCAAGCCAACGTCAAATTTGTCGGCTCGCATTGTGGCGTTTCGATTGGTCAGGACGGGCCGTCGCAAATGGGGCTGGAAGACATCGCGATGTTCCGCACGATTCGCGACAGTGTGGTGCTGTATCCCTGTGATGCCGTATCGACCGAAGCCTTGGTCGAAGCGATGGCCAAGCACCGTGGTATCGCCTATCTAAGAACCACGCGAGGTGACACACCGGTAATCTATGACATCAACGAGAAATTTCCGATCGGCGGCAGTAAAGTGCTGCGTCAATCCGACGAGGATCAAGTAACGCTGATCGCGGCCGGCATCACACTACACGAAGCACTGCACGCGCACCAGCAACTGAAAGAACACGGGATTGCCACACGAGTGATCGATTTGTATTCCATCAAGCCGCTGGACCACGCCACGGTACGGCAAGCGGCCGACCAAACCAAAGTGATCTTTACGATCGAGGACCATGCGCCCGAAGGCGGACTCGGCGAAGCGGTGTTGACCAGTTTGTCGGACCACGCGACCGCCGTGAACTGTCTGGCCGTCCGCAAGCAACCGCTCAGCGGATCGCCGGAAAAACAGCTCGACCTGCAAGGCATCTCGGCCGACGCAATCGTCGACGCGGTGATGCGATTTGTCAAACATGACAGCGGTGCCTCTGACTAGCGGACGCCGCTCTGTTCAACTCGTGATAGGACCAAGATGGTGAAAGCCAACTCGATGGAAATATGGACGATCGGTCACTCCAACTTGCAGCTCGACGATTTTGTTGCACTGCTGCAACAGCACGACATCGAGCTAGTTGGCGACATTCGTCGATTTCCTGGCTCTCGAAAATTCCCGCACTTTGGCCAGGAACTTCTGTCCGAATCGCTTCAGTCGCAGGGAATCAACTATCGTTGGCTGGAAGGCCTCGGAGGTCGCCGCAGTCAACAAGACGCGACATCGCCATCGCCCAACGACGGACTACGAAACCAAAGTTTTCGAAATTACGCCGACTACATGCTGACCGAGACATTTCGAGAGGCGTTTGCGGAGCTCAAGCAAATTGCTGCAGCCAAACGAACCGCGATCATGTGCTCTGAAAGCGTTTTCTGGAGGTGCCACCGCCGACTCGTTAGCGACTACACGGTCACATCAGGAGGAACGGTACACCACATTTTCCCCGATGGCAAAACTCGCCCCCATGCCCTAACAAACGAAGCAGTGATCAAAAACTCCAGCGATTCCCCCCAAGTCATTTACCCCGGTGCCCCGACCCTTTTTGATTAAAAACGGGCTTGGACACGTTTTGACGCGATAGGGAACTTTCTAAAATTAACTTCGACGGATGGAAAGCTGCCTGATCGCTGGTCTTGAAGGAGACAATCAGAAATCAATTTCCGTGTTCGCTGGTGCGGAAGAATTCGGCGGGGAACGGGGCTTGTTTTGACTTGCGGGGATTCCGCCACGGGAATTGGGCTCCGCGATCTTCCAATAACGGCATCTCGTCACCGCCGCTGGCGTGCAGAAGGTCCCACAACTGGGCGTTGAGCTGTCCGATTCGATCGGCATGCTCAGGCGAGTCAATCAGATTGTGCATCTCGGCAGCGTCGAGTTGCAAGTCGTACAACTCATCGCGATCCCACAAACCGTGACAGCGGATGTATTTGTAACGACCGCCGATGATCGCATGCAGCGTCGGTGTTTGGGGATAGTTGCGTTCCCAGTAGTATTCGTACAGCAGCGTCTTGCGATCAAAACCGGACGCATCGTTTTGCGTCAGTGCCGTCCAGAAACTTTTGCCGTCTTGTTTGGGCAGGGCGGGTGCGGAAGCCGCTTCTAAAAGTGTCGGAGCGACGTCGATATTACCGACCAGCGCGTCAAACGATTGCCCTGCGGGAATCCGTCCCGGCGCCATGATCAGCAGCGGAACGCGTGCACTGGCTTCGTATGCCGTTCGTTTGTCAATCAATCCATGATCGCCAAACTGGAACCCGTTATCTCCCATAAAGACAAACACGGTGTTGTCTCGCAATTCGTTTTCTTGCAAAAACGTCATCAGCCGCCCGACGCTGTCGTCGACCGCAAGGATCGATTCACAATACCGCCGGTAATAAACCTCAGGCGAAAAATCGGCCAAGTTGTATCCGAATTCGGCTCCATGTCGGCTGTTTCGTTGATTGCGAACCCACATCGGCAATTTGCCCGCATCCATTTGCTCAACCGTCGGTGTTTCAATCGGAAGCGGTTGATCAGCATAACGTCCCCGATGTCGATCGGCGGGAACAAAATCGGAGTGCACCGCCTTGTGGCTGACGTACAAAAAGAATGGCTTCTCCGTGTCACGATTTTGCAACCATTCAATCGCATAATCAGTTAGCTCGTCGGTGATGTAGCCGTTTTGCGGCACCCGTTTCCCATTGATGTTTAGCCCATCGTAGGTCGTCTGAGGAACCTCTCGTGTGGTGCCGTGGCCGTCGGGCCAATAGGTGCCTTGGCCTTTGAAAGCGACCCAGTGGTCAAAACCACGCTGGGGATCATCGATTTCACCGCCCATGTGCCACTTGCCAATGAACGCGGTTTGGAAACCGGCTTTTTGCAAGTGTTGAGGAAAAAACGTCAGTGTGGGGTCGACCGGATGGTAGTTGTCGACCACACGATGGTTATGAGCGTATTGACCGGTCAGAATCGATGCGCGGCTGGGGGAACAGAGCGATGTTGTCACGTAAGCCCGCGTCAGCATCGCACCGTCACGAGCGATCGAATCGATGTGCGGGGTTTCGATGAACGGATGCCCCGCCGCACCGAGACAATCGAATCGATGATCGTCACACAACACGAAGACGATATTCGGGGGCGACGCGGCGTTCAATTGTCCGACAGCAGATACGGCCAAAGCGATGGCAAAACAAGCAAGTATTCTCATGGGGATCCAATCAAAAAGGGGAATCCCAAAGATACCACCAATGCCAACCCCACGCAGTATTTAGAAGTGGGGTTTCCGCCTAAGAATTAAGTCGCGTTGGCGGTGCTGACCAGCAACTGATCGACCTCGTTGCTGACGATGACGCCGTAATTGATCGCTCCGAGCCATCCGCTCATGATGATCCCGACGCTGCCGGCATGGAACATGCCACCGACCTGCTGAGGCAGTTCGCGGCTAACGCCAAGCCCTTCGAATTTCGTTCCAAAGCTCGCTCCGAGCTCGTGTCGCGTGTAGTGATTGAACGTCCGCGGCGTTGCTGCTTCGGCGCGATCGATTTTATTGCGAATCCCTGGAATGTATTTTTCCAACGCGTCGATCGTCGTTTCGACCAAATCTTTTTTACTTGCTTCGTAGTCCTCGTCGCTCAAATCGGCCCAATCAGACCAGTTCGCATTCGTGCTGCTGACGATCGCATAACGATCCTTTTTCTTCTCAGGCCGCGTGCGAGGATAGTAGAAACTGAACGTGCGGCTGGTGATATCGCGACTCAATAACAAGTCGGTGCGAAACTCCTTTGCCGTGCTGGTGAAAAACAAATCGCCGCCGGACTCATCAATTTCTTCGCCTTCTTTCAGCGCCATATAGACTTGCGTGCTGCTGTTGTTCAGCCGCACCGCGTCGGCTCGCTCGACATAGTCTTTGTCAAGCACTTCGCTGCCGAGCATCTTCAGCACGGTCGTCTTTAGGTTTGCATTGCTGACGACGGCGCGACAGCGAATGGTGCGACCATTGACTTCGACTGAATTGACGCTGCCGTCTTTGACATTGATTTTGTCGACACCACAGCGGATGCGAATGTCGACATTGTTCGATTCGAGTTCTTTCTTCATCCGAGCGACAAGGTCTTCGGTGCCTCCTTCGTAGATGAACACGCCCTTGCTCATGAAGTTACTAAACACGATTCCGTAAGTGATCGCGGGGTCTTCGAGCGTCGAACCGTTGGCGTACGTGATCGGTTCCATCAACAACCGCACGACGTCATCGCGACCGGGAAAGAAACGATCAAACAGTTGCCGAGTCGTGATCTGTTGATCGTCGTAGAAGTTCATGCCTCGGGCGGTATCAAAGAACTCGTTGACCGTATCCGGAGCGATCCCGAAATCGGTGGTCAGCAAACGAGTAAAGTCTTCGCGATTGAAGCTGGTCGTGAGCGAGAACTGAGGATTGTCGAAGCGAATGTTTTTCAATTGGACAATGCGATCGGCAATGTCTCGGTTCCAATAGCGGCGACACGATTTGATCATGCCGTGGGGAAACCCGTGCAGCGACACGTCAAAGATGTGGCCACCGGGACGTAGGAACCAAGTCGCGAGTCCACCAAGTTTGTAGTGTTGTTCCAACAACAGGACGCGATGGCCGGCGCGGCCGAGGATATTGGCGGAGGTCATTCCGGCTAATCCGCTGCCAATCACGACCACGTCATATTCGTCCGCGGCACCTTTTAGGAAATCTTTCGCCATCGATGAAGCTACAAAAACAAAGGGAGAAACGAGGGGGACACGGCTAGAAGATACAGCAAAATGCGGATTCTTTAGAGAGGGCCTTGATCAGGCTGTAACTCGGCAAACACGCCGACTTGGTTTTCCGACGGCGGTTTGTCACCGTACAACATCACCCCCGCATTGCCGACCAGCCAGCGGTCGTCGATCAGGCGGATCGACCCGGTCTTCCCTTTTCGCACCGTCTCTTTGCCGATTCCCGACCGCAGCGCATCATGTGTGCCGCGAAAAATCGTGACATGTTCAGCCGGCAGGACTGTCGCCAAACGCTTCGTGCCACGGTCACTCTGTACGGTCGCGGTAATTTTCCACCGCGAGTCTCGCGGATCGGAGCCAATTTTGACGGTCACGACCGACTCGCCGGGCGGCAGGTCGACGGCGGCAAACCAATCAGGAGCCGACGAGTCCTTGGGCCACAATGTGCTATAACACACGCGATAACGAGGCTGGTCAGGAACACGCACGCGGGCTCGATAGGTCAGCGGTTGGTCCGACGGAGCACGCGAGGCGGCAATTTCGCTCTCCGTGGTGGGTTCCAAATAGCCATGCTCGCGGCGTAATCGATCCAGTTCCAACTCGGCTCGCCGCAAACGCTGTAGTGTGACGACAAATGCGACCACCAACATCACGATCGTGACCAGCCCCCAAAACTCACGCAGACTCCATTGCCGAGATGCATTTCCGTTTCGACGTGGTGGCACGCCGGAATGCGGTTGAGATGCTGGGTTTGACGGATCATCCATGCCAAGATTGTAGAGTGTGAACCATGAGCGATGAAACAACCACGGTCAATGAACTGCGAATCCTCGTCGAGAAATTTGTCGCCGAGCGAGACTGGCATCAATTCCACAACCCCAAAAACTTGTCGATGTCGCTGGCGATCGAAGCGGCCGAGCTGATGGAGCATTTCCAGTGGTTGACGCTCGAAGAAGGAGCCAAGGTCAAGCTGGACGAGAAACGCAAACACGAAGCGGGCGAAGAACTCGCGGATTGTTTGGCTTACGTGATCGCAATCGCCAACGCGATGGAGATCGATTTAAGCGAGACACTGCGAGCCAAAATGATTCGAAATGCAGTAAAGTACCCGGCGCCGTAATGCCCCCGAAGGCCGGACTGTAGCGATAGCGAAGTTCCGGCATCCTAGAATTCCCCCACTCCTCGAGAGTTCGGCTGCGGTAGCGGCCGGGGAGGGCTGGTTGGAATGAACTTGCACAGTGCAATCTCTAACACAACGAGGCCCCACCCAGAGCTTGCTCTGCTCGCTCTGACCTCCCCAAAACAAGTTTCGGGGCGGTGAAGCACGCCGACGGCTTGGAAAGCCGAGCGACATTGCAGACAGCAGTGTTCTGTCACCTCTCCCGAGCGCAGCGCGGGAGAGGTCGGACGGGCCCCTTCAGGCCTCGTCCGGGTGAGGGCCGACCGCGCAACATAGCATGCACTGGCCCCGACTTGCTCGGTCGGCCCTCACCCGAGCATCGCTGAAGGCTCTGCTCGACCTCTCCCTAAAACTGCGTTTGGGAGAGGTGACAGGACGCTTGCTCAACGCCGAATTTTATTACGGTAGCGGCCGGGGAGGGCTGGTTGGAATGAACTTGCACAGTGCAATCTCTAACACGGCGAGGCCCCACCCAGAGCTTGCTTTGCTCGCTCTGACCTCCCCAAAACAAGTTTTGAGGAGGTGAAGCACGCAGACGGCTTCGAAAGCCGAGCGACAATCGGTTGCCGGAACGGCATTGCTTGCAGCGACTTGATTCGGTCTAAACCGACAATCCAAACAAACGGCGGGCGTTATCGGTGGTGATCGCCGCTAATCGCTCGGGGGATACGCCTCGAACATCGGCGAGACAGCGAAGCGTGTGAGCCACGCGAGCCGGTTCGTTGGGTCGTTTGCCTCGCAGCGGTTCAGGACTCAGATAGGGCGCGTCGGTTTCGATGAGAAGTTTGTCGTCGGGCACGATCGCGGCAACGGCTCGCAATTCGTCACTCTTTTTGAACGTGACCATCCCTGCAAAACTGAGGTGCAGCCCCATCTCTAAGCACTGTTTGCCCAGTGCGATATCGCCGGTGAACGAGTGCATGATGCCTGCGGGCACCGACGATTGCCGCTGCAATTGATCGACAATCAAATCGCCACTTTCACGCATGTGGATCACCATCGGCAATCCCGTGTCGCGACATAACTGCATGTGACGATCAAAGTAATCATGTTGCATCGGAAGTGGTGTGTCGTCCCAATAGCAATCCAATCCCGTTTCACCGATCGCTTTCACGCCCGGCTGGTTGACCATCGCCTGGATCAAAGCGAAATCCCCATCGGCCGCTTCGGCGGCCGAGTTGGGCTGGATCCCGATCGTGGCAAACAAGTAATCCGGATACTCTGCAGCGAGCTCGCACGCGCGGCGGCTGGTCTTGACGTCCACCCCGACCACGTTGATCCCAACGACGCCCGCCTCTTTGGCTCGCGTGATCACGTCGTCGACGATTCCGTCAAAGGCATCGGTATTCAGATGAGCGTGAGTGTCAAAAAGGTGAAGCGTCATACCGACCAAAAGAATCGAGTGAGGTGATAGAAAACGGGCGCGGCGAAACAAATCGTGTCGATCTGGTCCAACAGTCCTGCGTGGCCTTGGACAAGCGTCCCGGTGTCGGTGACGCCTCGGTCGCGTTTGATTGCACTCATTGTCATCGTTCCAGCACACGCCATCACGGTCACAACAGCACCCAAAATCCATGCCTCCCAAGGATGAAACGGGGTGGCCCACGAAAGCGCCGCCGCGACAAGTCCGGTGGTGACCATCGAGCCTAAAAAACCTTCCCAGGTTCGCGAGGCGTTGATTTTTTCGGCGATCACCTTGCGGCCTGCGAGCTTGCCCCAGGCTCGTTCAAACACCGAGGCGAGTTGTGCGATCAAGACAAAGAAAACAAGCAAGCTTACGTTGCTGCCGTTCCAAGGAATCTTTCCGGTCTGTACCAAATCAAGGTCCAGTAGTGCCGGAGCATAGCTGAGAGAGTAAACGCAGATCAGCAATCCAGATTGAATTTTTGCACTGCGTTCGAGGAACCGTTTGTAGTCGCCAGCGATCGCCGCCCGTGCCGGGATAAACAAACTCGCATAAACCGGAATCATGATGCTATAGAAATCATAAAAATCGCGGTTTGGATCGGTGGTGATCCAGCTTGGAGGACTGCTGCCCAGTCCGATCAAAATGTATTGCAGCGGGGTGAAGATAAAGAAGACCCAGAACAGCGTGCGATGGTCGCCTCGCCGCGTCGGCGTCATCGTGATGAATTCACGCAGCGCCCAGAACGAAACGAAACCAAACAGCACGACGACTCCGACCCGGTGCAGCACGAAACCGAACACAAAGATCGCCAGCATCATCCACCACACGCGAACTTTGTGCTTGAAACGTGCGATTAGCGCCGATTCAATTCCCATCGGTTCACGACGCGAGAGCACTTCGCCGACGATCGTGGCGATTCCTAGCGTCGTGATGATCACGGCGAGCAGAATGTAGGTCCGATTGGAGAGCCACTGCGCGTTTGCTAGCAAAGCTTCGGCTTTAGCGAGCAAGCCGCCCCCCCCTAACAGGGAAGCAGCCGAGTGTAGCGACAGTGGTAGATCCGTCGTTGTATTTACGAATTGGCTTAAAACGTTCACGAAAACTTTCAATGCAATGCGGTCGATCAGCCGCGAGTAACGAAGGTCACAGCCAATTCAGGTTCACGATGCCGTCAAAATTGGCAACCACCCGGTCATCGTGCCTCGGATTGTAATGGCTGGGCCTAGGTTCTGACGAGCATGGCCGGATTCGTTTTATCGGGACCAAAACGGTGCAATTTTGGTGTCCTGCTGCCAAGAATCATTCCTGTTGCTGCGAATGGTCCATAAGTTGCGTGTAGGTCATGGCATCGCTTTGCGCTGTCGTTTTGGCGTCAAAGTGTGTGTTTACTCAATGAGGTGGTAGAGAGCCAATGATGCTTTACTTTTTGTTTGTGTTGCCACCCTTCCTGTTGGGGCTGTATGCCCAGTGGAAGGTAAAGTCGGCATTTGCGCAAATGAGCAAGATATCGACTCGAATGTCGGGTGCCCAAGCGGCGCGGCGGATGCTCGATAGTGCGGGGCTGAATTCGGTCGGAATCGAACAAGTCGGCGGCCGATTGAGCGATCACTACGACCCGCGTGCAAAGGTGTTGCGGCTGAGCAGCGACGTTTACAACGGCCACAACATGTCGGCAGTTGGCGTTGCCTGTCACGAGGCGGGGCATGCGTTCCAGGACGCTCAAAATTACGCACCGCTAATGATTCGCAACACCGCAGTCCCCGCAGCGAACTTTGGTTCGGGCGCCGGGATTTGGATGTTGTTGGGCGGGATTTGGTTCGGTATCCCCGCCTTGGCTTGGATTGGCGTGATTTTGTTCGCGGCGGTCGTTTTTTTCCAGGTGATCAACTTGCCCGTGGAATTTAACGCCAGCTCACGAGCTCGCGAGCAACTGGTCGCTCAAGGGATCATCGCGGGCAACGAAGAGCATTATGTTGCCAAAGTTCTCAATGCTGCCGCATTGACGTACGTGGCCGCAACGCTGCAATCGATCATGACGTTGGCGTATTACCTGTTCATCCTGTTAGGTGATCGCCGCTAAATGCAGTGATAGGCTTCTAGCCCAATCATCGAGTTCCCTCGCGGAACATTTCAAGCTACGGTAGGACGATCCCCATTCGTCCTACCGTTTTTTTTTGTGGTGTCCCTATGAGCGAACCTGATTACTTTGGTGCTCTTGAAAATGTTTCTCCCGTCCAAACCAAAGCCACCGGGCCGACCGGAAAGCTGCCGTTAAGCGACGAGATTCTGCGAAACTGGAGCAGCGGCGACCTGTTTGGATTGACGCAAAGCGTCGGTATGGGATTCGACCCGCGGCGGGTATTGGGCGACCAATACCTGATCCTAAGCACGCAGGGGGGGATGCGGAATCCGGATGGTACCCCGATCGCGCTCGGTTACCACACCGGGCACTGGGAAGTCGGATTGTTGGTTCAGGCGGCGGCGGAACAAGTTTGCAAAAACGACGGAGTTCCCTTTGCCGCATTCGTGAGCGATCCGTGTGATGGGCGGACGCAGGGAACTCAGGGAATGTTCGACTCGCTTCCCTATCGCAATGATGCCGCGATGGTGATGCGGCGTTTGATCCGATCGCTGCCGCAACGCAAAGGAGTCATCGGCATCGCGACCTGCGACAAGGGATTGCCTGCGATGATGATGGCACTGGCCGGATCCAGCAATCTTGCCAACGTATTGGTTCCGGGCGGCGTGACGTTGCCGCCCACGGTCGGTGAAGACGCGGGCAAAGTCCAAACGATCGGCGCACGCTATTCTCGCGGTGAAATGTCACTCGAGGAAGCCTCGCTCGAAGGCTGCCGAGCGTGCGGAACGCCCGGCGGCGGCTGCCAGTTTTTGGGGACTGCGGCGACCAGCCAAGTGGTTGCCGAAGCCCTTGGGATGACCGTACCGCACGCGGCGCTCGCGCCGAGCGGGCAACCGATATGGACCAAACTGGCTCGCGATTCGGCTGAAGCATCAAGACAAATGGTGCTGCGAGGCCAATCGCTTCGCGACGTGTTGACCGACGATGCGATCTTCAATGCGATGTTGATTCACGCGGCGGTCGGAGGCAGCACGAACTTGTTGTTGCACATCCCTGCGATCGCGGCTGCCGCCGGTCTAAAACGGCCTGATGCTGCGGCGTTTCGCAAAGTCAACCAAATGGTGCCTCGCTTTGTCGACTGTTTACCCAATGGTCCCGTCGGGCATCCCACAGTGCGATTGTTCTTAGCGGGCGGTGTTCCCGAGGTTGCATGGCATTTGCGAGAACTCGGGCTGCTTCGCGCCGATGCAATCACGATCACGGGCAAAACATGGAACGAATTGATCGACCAGTGGCGAGCAAGTGATCGGCGCCAGGTTTGTCGCGACCGACTCGTCGAAGCCGACGGTGTCGATCCTGATGAAGTGATCATCCCGCCTGCCGAAGCGACGCGTCGCGGGATGACCAGCACGGTTTGTTTCCCCAGCGGCAATCTTTGCCCCGAAGGATCAGTGATCAAGGCGACATCGATTGACCCGAGCGTGATCGACGAGGACAACGTCTATCGAAAACGGGGCCCGGCCCGAGTCTTCACCACCGAACGGGCTGCGATCGCCGCGATCAAGGGACAAACCGAACCGGCGATCAAGGCGGGTGACGTAATCGTGTTGATCGGTCGCGGACCGCTTGGCTGTGGCATGGAAGAAACGTATCAGATCACGTCGGCGCTGAAATACTTGTCGTTCGGCAAAGAGGTGGCCTTGATCACCGACGCTCGTTTTTCCGGAGTCAGCACCGGGGCTTGTATCGGGCACATTGGCCCTGAGGCATTGGCGGGCGGCCCGATTGCCAAGGTCCGCGACGGCGACATCATCGAAATCGAAGTCGACCGAGTTTCGCTCACCGGCAGGGTCGACTTGGTGCTCGAACCGGGGGCAGCGGAAACGACAGTCCAACAGCGGTTTGCCGCACGCGGACCGCACCCGGACTTGGCTGTCGAAGCGGAAATGCCCGCTGATACGCGACTATGGGCAGCACTGCAACAAGTCGGCGGGGGAACTTGGGGAGGCTGTGTCTACGACGTTGACGAGATCGTAGCGACGCTTGAAGCGGGGCTAAAGGCGAGACAGGGGCAATGAGAAAGCCGTTGTCAGAAATCTGCCCGCATGGCTGACGATGCCACGCATCCGCCTGCTGTCGCCCCACTTTCGATCGTGGGGGAAACCGCATCCTAAAGCCCTTGCGAGACCGGGCCAGTCGGGGATAATCCGTACAAACTTGAACTTACAAACTTTTCCTCAAGCACTCAGGTAGCTAGTCATGGCTTTGGTTCCACTCCGCGTTGTACTCGACCACGCAGCAGAAAATGATTACGGCGTTGCCGCGTTCAACGTCAACAACATGGAACAGATTCAAGCGATCATGGAGGCGGCCGAAGAAACCGATTCGCCCGTCATCATCCAAGCATCGCGTGGCGCTCGTTCGTACACGCAAGACAACTACCTGCGTCACTTGATGATTGCAGCGACCGAGTTGTACCCCCACATTCCAATCGTGATGCACCAAGATCACGGCAACAGCCCTGAAACCTGCTTGTCGGCAATCGACAACGGTTTCACCAGCGTCATGATGGACGGTTCGCTTGAAGCCGACGGCAAGACACCTGCCGATTACGACTACAACGTTCGCGTCACCGCCGAAGTTGTCAAAGCCGCTCACGCTCGCGGCGTTAGCGTTGAAGGCGAACTCGGTTGCCTCGGTTCGCTCGAATCGGGTGGCGGCGAGCAAGAGGATGGGCACGGTGCCGAAGGCGTTTTGACTCACGACCAATTGTTGACCGATCCGGATGAAGCCGCTCGCTTCGTTGCCGAAACCGGCGTCGACGCGTTGGCCGTTGCGATCGGCACCAGCCACGGTGCGTACAAGTTCACCAAGAAACCAACCGGTGAAGTTTTGGCAATGAGCCGAATCGAAGAGATTCACGCGAAATGCCCTAACACTCACTTGGTCATGCACGGCAGCAGCTCGGTGCCACAAGAGCTTCAAGACATCATCAACAAGTACGGTGGTGAAATGAAGCAAACCTACGGCGTGCCTGTCGAAGAAATTCAACGCGGCATCAAGAGCGGTGTTCGCAAGATCAACGTCGATACCGATTGCCGTATGGCGATCACCGGTGCGATCCGCAAGGTATTGACCGAAGACAAGGCTGCGTTTGACCCACGTGCGTACTTGAAGCCAGCTCGTACCGCGATGAAGGAAGTTTGTGTCGCACGTATGGTTTCGTTCGGCCAAGCCGGCAACGCCGAGAAGCTTCGCAAGTCGATGGGCGCCACTGCCTAAGCCGTAGGATAGGCTTCCAGCCTGTCACTCCATGAACAACGACCTTCCCCAACTTCGTTTGGGGAAGGTTGGGTACAAGTCAGTTTTATGCGTAGCGAAACTCGCAGCGAGTTTCGACCATGAGCGATGGCGTCTGAAAGTCTCTGCGACTTTCGCTACGGATAGAAATTAATAAACGGGATTACAGTTCCCATTTCTTATGCACACGAATCTGCTCGATGCGTTTGACGAACAGGTGCAATCGCGAGCCGATTCGGTGGCCCTGATCACCTGGGAAAACGAGCAACCTTGCTCGCGAACTTGGCGAGAACTTGCGTCGCTGGTCCAGACGACGGCGGCCCATCTTGATGACCTCTTCGCATCATCGCCGGCGCTGCCAAAACGAATCGGCTACACCAGCGGCAATACGATCGACGATGTCGTGCTCACTCTCGCCGCCGCCCGCGTCGGTGCGATCAATGTTCCGATCAGCAGCCGAACGAACCCGGCACACCAACAAGCATGTTGGGATCGCGTCGGCGGGCACTGGATTAGCGAAGAGACTCTGGTTGAGTTTGGTTCTGCGGACGCTGCAGACGACGCTATTTTCGCGAAGCGAAAAGCGACCGATCCCAAGTCAGCTGCGCTGATTCTTTGGACCAGCGGCACCAGCGGGACGACGAAAGGGGTCACGCTCTCGCACCAAACACTCGTTAAAAACGCCTACGCGAAACTGAAGGCGGTTCCACAATCGCCCACCGACGTGCGGCTCACCAGTCTGCCGCTGGCGCACGCCTACGCGCGAACGTGTGACTTTGGCACTTGGCTATTAAGTGGCTGTACCCTTGTGCTGACTTACGGTTATGCAGGCTGGAAACAACTGGCGTCGCATGTCCAACCGACGCTCGCCAACGTCGTCCCTAGCTTGGCCAATCGGCTGCTTGATGAAGATTCAAAATCGTTTGGACTGTCGCGGCTAAAGATTCTTGGCTGCGGCGGCGCGGGGCTCACGAGCAAAACGTTTGATCGTTGGGCCAAGCGTGGCGTCACGGTGATTCAAGGTTACGGATGCACCGAAACGGGCCCCGTGATTTGCAGTGCGACTCCCGCCGATCCTATTCCCGGATTGGTCGGTCGCCCGGTCGAAGGCTGGGAAATCGACATCCGCGGCGGACGATTATTTGTCCGCGGGGATCACGTGATGCTGAGATATTGGAATGATCCCGAAGCGACCGAGCAGCGAATCGACCGCGATGGCTGGTTTGAAACGGGCGACCTCGCGGAAGTCGATGCAAGCTCAAAACAGTTTCGGATTTTAGGACGCAGCGATGATGTGATCGTGCTGCCCAACGGTCACAAAATTTTTCCCGCGTCCATCGAACAACGAATCAACCTGCTGCCCGGCATCCGACAATCGATGCTGATTTACCGTGATGATTCGCTGCAATTGTGGCTTGATATTCACTTGGACGCGGACCACTGCGAAATCGACAAGAGTGTTCGCCAAGTGCTTGCCAATGACGCTTCGTGGCAGGTCCCGGATCAACTGCATTTCTTTTCGCCGCCGCTGAGTGCACTCGCTGGCGAGCTGACGGCAAAAGAGACAATTTGCCGCAGCCGCATTCTTGAGAACCGATTTCCAGCGATCGAGTAACGTCGTCTTAGGTGTTTTGCAGACGGGTCGCCAGCACCGTGTTATGCAGCAGCATGGCGATCGTCAGCGGGCCGACGCCTCCGGGAACCGGCGTGATCGCCGAGGCGACTTCGGCTGCTTCGGCGAACGCGACATCACCGACCAACTTGTCACCGACGCGGTTGATTCCGACATCGATCACCACGGCACCGGGTTTGACCATATTGCCCTTGATCATTTCCGGCACACCGACGGCGGCGATCAGACAGTCGGCGGACTGGCAAACTTCGGCTAGATTTGCGGTCCGGCTGTGAGCGATCGTGACCGTGGCGTTGGCGACTTCGCGGCCGCAACTTCCGTCTCGCTGGGCCAACATCATCGCCATGGGCTTGCCGACAATATCGCTGCGTCCGACGACCACAACATGTTTTCCAGCGACGGAAATGTTGCAGCGATGCAGTAATTGCACAATTCCATGGGGGGTACAGGGCAAAAATCGCGGCCGCCCCTGCATCAAAAGACCGACGTTTACTGGCGAAAAAGCGTCCACGTCTTTCAGTGGATCCACCGCATCGAGTACCGCTCGCTCGTCGAATCCGGCGCCGCCGTTGCCTGCGGCCGGCAGCGGCAATTGAACTAAAATCCCGTTGACGGTGTCGTCCTTGTTCAGCTGGTCGACGAGTTCCAACAATTGGGCTTGGCTGGTGTCCGCCGGCAAACGGTGCGTTCGCCCCTCGATCCCCGCTTTTTCGCAGGCCCGTTGCTTATTGCGGACATACACCTGGCTGGCGGGGTCCTCACCCACCAGCACCGCTGCGAGACAGGGAACGACATCGCGGCCTAGATCCTGCTTGAGTTTCTCGACATCCTTGGCTACTTCGGAACGGATTTCAGCGGCAATTCGCTTGCCATCGAGTATTTCTGCCATTGAGTTTCTCACGCGGGAAAAAGAGTCATTTTGATCGCCATAGTGGCATTTCGGTCTCGTCGTTATAGTATTCGTAAACCGCACAACTTTGCGGAACCCCACTGGGTACAACGACGACGCCGACGTGCGACGGAATGTGCCAACTATTTACGTAAACGAAATCTCACAGGATTTGAGTCTCGATGTCTACCGACGCTCCAAAATTAAGCGCTAACGAATCAATCAAAGAGGAAAGCAATTTCCTGAAAGGCACGATCGACGTCGAGTTGACCGAGGACACGGATCAATTCAATAAAGACAATCAACAGCTGCTGAAATTCCACGGCACCTACCAACAAGACGACCGCGACGCGCGGATGGCCGCCAAGAAGACCGGCGGTGGCAAAGAGTTTTCGATGATGGTTCGCTGCCGGATTCCCGGCGGCCGAATCACCTGCGACCAAATGCTCGCCCAATTGGATCTGTGTGACGAACTAGGCAATTCGACGCTGAAGATCACCACGCGGCAAACGCTACAGCTTCACGGAGTGGTCAAAGGCAATCTTCGTAAAGCGATTCACCGCATCAACGAGATCCAGCTCTCGACACTTGCCGCGTGTGGCGACGTTAACCGAAACGTCGTTTGCTGTCCCGCTAAACGAGTTGACGTCGTTCATCGCGACATGCAAGTCTTAACCGATGCCTTGGTCGTGGCACTCGCGCCGCAAACCCCCGCCTATCACGAATTGTGGGTCACCGATCCTGATAGTGGCGAGTCGACACTCGAAGGGGGCGGCAGCGGCGAAGTCGTCGAACCGCTTTACGGGCCGACTTACTTGCCACGTAAATTCAAAGTCGGCATCGCACTTCCCGATGACAACTGCATCGACATCTACGCTCAGGACCTCGGCTTCCTGGCGGTGGTTCGTGATGACAAAATCATCGGCTACAACGTGTTGGTTGGCGGCGGCATGGGAACGACCCCATCGGCCAAAAAGACCTTCCCAGCACTCGCCAAGCGAATGGCGTTCTGCACCCCTGAGCAAGCGGTTGACGTTGCCGTCGCGGTGGTCAAAGTGCAACGGGATCACGGAAATCGCGAAGACCGAAAAGTCGCGCGGATGAAATACTTGATCGCCGACTGGGGTATCGAAAAGTTCCGAGCCAAGGTCGAAGAGTATTTCGGCGAGCC
Organism: Novipirellula rosea; assembly: GCF_039541335.1. Classification (NCBI taxonomy): domain Bacteria; kingdom Pseudomonadati; phylum Planctomycetota; class Planctomycetia; order Pirellulales; family Pirellulaceae; genus Novipirellula; species Novipirellula rosea. The sequence continues at coordinate 175,685 of NZ_BAABGA010000082.1, forward strand.
GCTACAGGACTGCACCGAAGATGACGTGCACGAAGTCGATGACCACATGGGTTGGCAAGAACAAGGCGACGGCAAATGGTCGTACGGCTTGAACATCGAAAATGGTCGTTTGTACGACAACGAAAATCATCAACTCAAAGCAACGATTCGCGCGGTATGCCACGAGTTCAAAACCGAACTTCGTATGACCACGAACCAGAGCATCATCTTCACCGATATCGAAGAGGGTGACAAAGACAAGTTGATCGCGTTGATCAAGAAGCACAACGCTCCGCTGACCGAAGACATCAGCATGGTGCGTCGTTGGTCGATCGCTTGCGTGGCGCTTCCCACCTGCGGATTGGCGATCACTGAGAGCGAACGACGTCTGCCAGGCATCATCGATTCGATCGAACAGCCATTGGCAAAGCTTGGGCTGGACAAAGAACGATTCACGCTGCGAATGACCGGTTGCCCGAACGGCTGTGCCCGTCCTTACAACGCCGACTTGGCGCTAGTTGGAAAAGCCAAGGACAAGTACACCTTGTTTGCCGGCGGTGGCTGGGTTGGCGACCGTATGGCGTACATCTACAAGGACTTGGTCAAGGATGCTGATGTCGCGGATGAGTTGATCGGGATCTTCTCGGCTTACAAGGCGAATCGTCTCGATGGCGAATCGCTGGGCACGTTCTGCACCCGCGTCGGCCGCGATGATTTGGAAGTGCTAGCTGCTGCCGCACCTCGCCCGTAGCTAACTGCCTGAAACCGAGCTCAACTTAGACGCGGACGTCGATATGTCCGCTTGAGATTTGCGATTGAACCTGCTTGGCCTGTTCAAGCATGGCGTTGATCGCATCGCCGGTTTGCTTCTGCACGTCCATGCCTTTGGCAATCACTGCGATCTGCACTTTCTGTTGCGTCGCATCGTTGCGAGCGTTCAGTACACTCGCGACGGCAGGATGAATCGATGACATGGGCGAACCTTGGTCGTGATCAGAGAATTGTCGAAAAGGATGAATCGCTTCTTCCTTTGCCGAAACTTACGTCACCTATCGAGTCAAATTCGACACCCTGTCGTGGTGACTCGAGGATTCTCAGCTCGATTCTCGCCGTTTCGCCCGAATCGGTCCGGTGGTAACGATTGGGCAAGCAATTCAGCTGTGGGAACGGCGTCCAGGCTCGTCATAGACTCAACGACAGGCTGGAAGCCAATTCCAACACTGGACTACTGCAGAAAGACCTCTGGGACAGGTTTGTCGGACAGTTCGTCGATAATTCCCTGGCTCCGCTCTTGAGCGTTCAGGACTTCCATTTTGCCGACAAACATCATCACCTTGCCTCCGTCGGGCAACGCGTTTTTGATCAACTTGCCCGCCGCTCGGCCGGCCATGTAGTTACTGGTGCCAAGATAGAATTTGCGTTTTGACGTCGGTGCGTCACTGTCTTGGCAGATCACCGTCATCGACTCACACGCTTCGTTGATCATGCCGACTTGGTTCGCCGGGTCGATCGGACTGATCGCAACCCCATCAAGCTTGTTCGCAGCGTTCGTTTCGAGATAGCGTTTTTGTTCTTCGATCGAACCGGTCGACGGCATCTGCACATCGACTTTGCATCCAAATTGCTCAGCAGCTTTGTTGCAGCCAAATTCGGCCAGCGTCCAAAACGGATCGATGCTGTTACTGATAAACGCCACATGTACGCCTTTCCCATCAAGATCCGATTCGGGCGACAACTCGGGGCCATTCCCGGCCTTGATCGCATCGATGCGGTCCGAGAATGTTTGGACATTTTCCGGCGTGATCGTATCGTGCGGTATATAGATCAGCCCTGACTCGGGCACCTCGACTGGCTTGTCTTTGGCGAGCATCGTCAACCACTGGACACTGCGATAACCAAAATCGTAGGGCTGTTGGACAATCGTTCCGACGACCGTGCCTTCGCGAATTCCGGCCAGCGTTTCTTGGTGCTCGTCAAACGCCACCACCTTGACCTTGCCCACCGCATCACTGCTGCGGAGTGCCGCCAAGATCATCGGCGTATTGATGTTCCACAGCCCGACGAGACAAGCGACGTCGGGATTCGTTAATAGCGTCGTTTCGGCGTTCTCTTTCGCTTTGCTGTTGTCTTGGTTGTCGGTCAGAATCCCCAGAACCGTGTATTTGCCGGCCTCCAGCGGAAAACGGCCCGAACCCTTGGTCGGAGCCGACGCATTCGCAGAGGAACCGTCCGTCGACGTGTTCTGCTTGGATGAACCACATCCGACCAACAACAACATGCAAATTGCAAACGATAAATATCGCACAGCGAGCGCCTAACAAAATGTGAAATCGAGATTTGGAAAATCGAACCCCCATCATAACGGAACTTCATCGCTCGCTGTCAGCACCCAATGGCACCGATACCGCAGTTACGGAGTCGCGGCCAATCCGTCCCGAAGATCTTCAACATGGCTGCGAGCGAGTCACTTTACGCGTCAGGAGTGTGCAAAACGCCAGGTCGATGCAGGGCTGCCCTGCAAACCCGAACGGTCGTTCCGGTTAGGCAGTTTCGGATGTTTCTAGGGTTCCGTCTTTAGCGGTTCGACCTAGCTAGGCTGACTGGTCGATGCTTTGACGGTGGAACGCTCCGACAACGTCGGGGCGATTCGGTAGCGAGGATGCGTTGCCCTCTATCTTCTTCTTAGTTCAACACGCGGGTGGGGAAACTTACGATGTCCAAAGTTTCAACGAAAAATCCAAATACTGCAGCAACACGCCCCACCGACTCGCGCGGATCGATCTTGGGTATTTGGCGACTTGGAAAACGGATCCACCAAGGCGACACGGCGGAATTGGCCTACGCTCAACCAGCCGACGCCACCGGCAGCCCTCGCTGGGATTACGTCGTACGACGTGGGATTGGAGAAAACACGATCGAATCGCTGCGGCAAATCCAGCAGTTCACGGCGTGCGCGACCGAGGTGTTTCATCCCAATTTGATCGCGGTCTTGGACGCATCGGATTCCGGCACATCGCCCTTTTTAGTGATGCCGCGGTTGGACGCGTTGACGATGCACGAGCACTTGAATCAACAGCCTCGCAAACCGCTTCCCGTGGGTTTGTGGTTGGTACGTCAAGTCGCACAAGCACTTGAAGCAATGCATGCAGGCGGCTGGGTGCACGGCGACGTGAAGCCGATGAACGTGATGGTCGGTGCGACCGGCCACGTGACGCTGATCGACCTTGGCTTTGCCGAGCGTGTGCACTGTTCGCCCAAACGATTGTTTCGTGGCACGCCTGAGTACGCGGCCCCCGAAACGATGACGGACAAGATGGTAGCGTTACCGGCGTCAGACATCTTCTCGCTCGGGCGGATCCTTTGGCAATGGTTAACACGGGTCGAAGCGGCCAGCGACTTGTTGCTTTCGCCGGTAGCCGAACTGGTTGAGACGATGATCTCGCCTCGCCCCAGCGATCGCCCCACCGCCAATGACGTGACACGGCAATTGTTGCGACTTGAAATCGAGAGTCTCGGTTGCCACATCGAGCCCGACAAACGCCGCCGCCGCGCCGCGTAAAACGTAGAATAGGCTTCCAGCCTGTTTTCAGTCCTGTTCTTCGGTCCTGGTCTCCGGTCCTGGTCTTCGGCTCACACTTCGTCTGTTTCCTACCGCCTTCACCTCCGGCGTCGACGATACCGCAGGCCGCCGCGGCCGAGCGAGAAGGTTAAAATATGGCAGGTTAGAAAATAGCAGAAGCGATTTGCCGGGGATCATGTTCGGTGTTTGGCAGAAGCTGCATTCTGTGGAGTTCTCGCGCGGTCATGAAAGCCGGCCGAGCAAACAAAGGCGTGGGAGCCAATTTGCAGCAGGGGGTGGAAAAGGCCACTTCGTTGCTTGAGCGAATTTCACCAAGTCCGCGGAATCGACGCTTCTGATTGCTATGAAATTGGGGCCAGTTTCTAATTCTGAATGTCGATACGACGATCGCTACGCTGGTCTTGCCCGCGTGAGTCTTGGCCGCGGGTGAATCGCCCTTAATTTCGATAATGTTCCGGCTTGCAATCCATAGACTTAGCGATCGACAGCGGCTCCGCTGTAGAATTGAGTTCCCCCTCGGATGACATTCAAGTAGGATGTCCAGAGTTCTTGAGGGCGTCATTGCGGATTTCGAACGCAAGTATTGCGTGACGCGTTTCCTGGCCCCCCTTTTCCGGAACAGCGTTCCCCTGTTCGCCCCCCTGATACGGATTCTCGACGGAGTCATACATATGCGTTGGTGGATATCTGGCATTCTGCTGTTTTGCACTCTCTTTTCCAATGTCCGTGCCGAGAGTCCCGTCGATGGCGACTCACACGCGGCTCTTCACGACGTCGCTAAGCTGGTTCAGTCGTCGCGAGCGACAAAACCACCATTGCCGTTTAGACCCGATGCACTGCTGCTAAAGTCTTACAGTGGCGATCCGTCGGGCCGGACTAGCTTTCACCGCGGACTACTGCTGCGTGAATTGGTACGCCAGTCGCTATTGATTTCGGCGCGAGATGAATTGGGTTTACGGACTCGCGATGCGACGCTGCGTGAGTCACTTGTCGATTCCGACAAACCGGCGGCGGCACAAGACACGACGAAGGGCTCGGTTCAGATTGTCTCGTCGATCCCAGGCGATTTATTTTTGCAACATTCAGATCGACTTGAAATCAGCATTTTTCGCGACGATGCTCCGATTCCGCAAACGGTCTTCGAGAAGACGGTCCAACTATCGCGTCCGCGTCCCGAGGCGATTGAGGAGATCGCGGCGGCGGTGGAACAATTGTCGCGAAATGAGTTTCCGAAAGTCCTTAGGGAGGTTGGATACCAAGGCAACTCGAATGCCATTCTCGAGAACAGTTCCCTTCCCGATAACGTGGTGCAGTCCAGTTCCCAATGGGACCTGGTTTCGCAATTCAATGCGATCCGTGCGCTGCATCAAATTCATCGAACCAGCGGCGAGTCACCGCAGAGCCTGGCTGCATTGGCAGAGTCCTACGCACGGCTCGGCACGCTTACCGCGTTTCTCCGCAGCCCTGCCCACCAAGCACTCAAAGCACGGGCACTGCTGTATTCCCACCGCTTGCTCGCCCGCACGTCGGACTCGGATGATGCGCGACAATCTTACATCTATGTACTTGCTCTACTGGGGCGTCACCAAACTGCGCTGGATCAGCTCGATTTATTGGCCGAGCAGAAAGTTGACTTGACGCTGCCCACGGAAGTGATCAAAGCGTTTGTACGTTTCGATGCGGATACGCTGGAAAAATTGGCAGCCGATCCGTCGCAACGCTCGCTGGTGCGATACCTGCAGTTTTTGGCGGTCGAGCCGCTCGAAGATCACGCGTTCGCCGCCGAGGCAGCAATAAATCTGGTCAAGGAACAAGAGGCCTGTTTGCCCGCCTATCATTTCTTGTCACATCGTGCGACGCTGGGGGTCAAACGCGGCGCCACCGCAGCAGCACTGGGCGCTTTTGCTCAAACGCTCTATGATCGGTTGGCCCAATCCGCAGAACTGCCATCGTCGATCAGAAACATTACCGATCGAGCCGCCGAGGCGGGGTTGGACAATGATGCGATGCGGCAAGAAATGGGGCTACGCCTACAGCTGATCAACGAATTGCATGATGCTGGACAGGTACGCCGCGATAACGGCGAGCTCTCTTGGGATTTTCTCGGACAGTTGATTCGAGAAGTAAATTTTGCACAGGCGGCGGATCTTCTGTTTGTCCAAGGCAATCACCTAGGATTGCCTTTAAATGAGATGTCCGCACTCGTGTCCGGGTTAAGCCCGTTGATTAGCGGTCACCCCTACGAACAAGGACTGCTGGGCTACGGACGAACTCTGGACATAAACGTCCAACAGCTACCTCGCTTTCTTGAATCCATCGACTTGGACGATATGGAAGTTTCGCTACAGCCAATGGCAATTTACTTTGCGGATTTATATCGTCCATTTGCTGACCAAGTGATGATCAAAGGAATTGACAATCAGGATCTCGTCTACCGAGATTTAGTTTTTCAATTGCAACGTGGTCATGCATCGCTGGGAGACACAGCGACATTTTTCTTGCGATCGGTCAGTCCAAAGTCGCCAATGTATGCCGTCGGGCACATTCGATACCGCTGGGGATCGCTGAACGATCAACAACGCAGCCGACTCGAATCGGATTTTGAAAACAACTCGTTGGTGCTCGAGAACCTGACTCAACAGTATCTTGCGGCCGAGAGTTGGAGCGATGCTGAACGGCTATTGCTAAGACTCATTGAACTGTATCCCACGGCAAAGAGTTTCGAAACACTCGCTAATCTCTATGGGCAGCAGGGGAAAACCAAACAATGGCTCGAAACGTTGTCGGCCTCACTCGAACTTCCCGCTTCCGGCTTGGACCAAGATCGAATCCGAGTGCAAATTGCCGAGCACTACATGAGCCGGGGGGAATTCGCCGAAGCGTTACCTTATGCCGAGCAAGCAGCACAATCTTGGGCTGCGTGGGCGATGATTGCCGCGATTAACTGTCACGAAGCACTTGGCGATAACGAAGCCGCCGAACTCTGGGTACAGCGATTGTCTCAGCGATACGACAGCAAATCGCTGGACTGGTATTTCTTCTGTCGGCGAACGGGATCGGGTAACGTCGAGCAAGCGTTTGCGTTTGCAAAACGCTACCTGCAATCCATTGGCGAACCTCTCGAAGGTCACCAGCAAACACTTGCCGTCCTCGATCAACTTCAAGGCTATACGTCGCAGGCCGCCCTGCGTTTTCAAAGACTCTATGATTCGGGAGCCAATCCTTGGGATGGCCTTCACGCAGCCATGCTTGCGACCGAACTGCGGGAAACGGAAGCGGCTCGCCGACTACTGGTGCGTGTTGCCGCTCAAAAGGACGCACCACCAGCGGGACACGAAGTGGAAGTGACGCTGGCACAGCTGCTGCTTGATTCACAAACCGAGCCTTCGCCAGCGTTCGATCGCGACAAGGTCGATGCCTTAGTCCGCACGGCACCTCTGGGTGACCCGACCAACTTGAACTATTTCATTGGAAAGTTTTTGTGGCACAGCGGCGACCGGAGCCTCGGCGAAGCGTACCTGCGGTTAGCAGCACGCTCGCCAACGAATAAATGGAATCGGCATCTTGCGGCAGCGATGCTTCGCGACGAAGCCATCGACTTCGGGACCCCCGCCCCGAAAGAACTGCTCCCCGCCGAGAATCCCTCAACGGATTAACACAAACCAGGCACCACCGCAAACCACCCATGCCGCCTATTCCACCAAAAAGGTGTCCGACACCTTTTTGGTAAACTGGGGTGTGAAGCAGTCGGTGGCGTGGACTTTGTCGCCATCGACGAGGCCGAGCTCGACCATTTGAGAGACCAACGTCTGCCAACGCGCGTCCGTCATTTCGCCAAGTGATTCCGGCGACATGCCGTCGGGCAAGGCGAGCGTTTTGAGTTCCTGATGCCCGAATCGAAGCGCTTCGATCGTCATGCCGTGCTGGTTCGCCTTCAGAATTGCCTCGTTGCCTAATGCGGGATCGTCCAAGTAGTGCTGCCAACCTTCACGCGTGGCATCGACAAAATCTTGAACTAACTCGGGTTGGTTGCGAACCATGTCACCGGTGGTGATCAAAACGCTTGAGTACGGATTCCAGCCGATATCGCTGAGCATCAACTTGCGAACTTTGACCCCTTGTTGTTCCGCCAACAATGGTTCCGCGAACGAGTACGCTTGGATCGCGACATTCTTGTCCGTCACTAGCGACGAAACGCTGCCATGATAGGGAACCTCTTTGACTTGATCCAGCAATCCCTTGGAACGCATGAACTCAAGAAACGCTCGGCCCCCTTGCCGCTGCAGCGTTTTGCCGGCGAGATCCTCGAACTTCTTCACGCCGCTGTCTTCGCGAACCAAGATACAGCGAGGATGATTCTGCATCGTCGCTAACACCGCCACGATGTCGGCACCTTGATTACGAAACAACACCACATCGTCGGCGTTGGCCATCGCGAACTGGACACGTCCCAAGACCAATTCCGGAGCCACGGGGCTTTGCCGCCCGCCAGGCCGGATCTCTACATCCAATCCGTGTGACTGGAACGTTCCATCGGCGGCGGCTTGATACAAACCACCATGCTCGGATTCGGGAAACCAATTCAATTGAACCGCCGCGGATCTCAGAGCGTCGCCACCAACAATCGGCGGTGGCGACGGATTTGTCGATGAATCCGAGAATTCACAACCGCTGATCAAGACACAGCCAATGAGGATGAATACAGACCGCAACATCGTGGACGGGTGGCTCAAGATCATGACAATTTTCTTCGTTTGGATCGGAGGTCGATAAACTCATGAGTGACGCAGTCCTCCCAGTAGTGGATCTTGCTAAAGATCCCTTGTGAAGGATCTTTAGCAAGATCCACTACGTCAATTACTTACTTTGCATCAGATCATCTCACGATAAGCTCAGTTTTTGAACTGTGCAATCACGGCGGACAATGACTGTTTGGCATCACCGAAAAGCATCCGCGTGTTTTGGCCAAAGAACAGCGGATTATCGACTCCGGAAAACCCGGAAGCCATCGAACGTTTCAATACAAACACGGTGCGGGCATAATCGACATTGATGATCGGCATGCCATAAATCGGACTGTTCTCGTCCTCGCGAGCGGCCGGATTAACAACATCGTTCGCTCCGATCACGACCGCGACATCGACGTTTTCGATCCGCCGGTTGATGTCTTCCATTTCGACCAATTGGTCGTACGGCACATTGGCTTCGGCTAACAAAACGTTCATGTGTCCGGGCATGCGACCGGCCACGGGATGGATCGCGTAGCTGACTTCGGCCCCATTGGCTTCGAGCAATTCCCCTAATTCACGCACCACGTGTTGAGCCTGGGCGACCGCCATGCCGTAGCCCGGCACCATCACGACCGACGATGCGGCTTCGAGGATCAGGTAGGCGTCATCGGCAGAGATCGGCTTGACCTCGCCTTCGACTTTCGTTGCTTGCGTGGTCGCGGCAAAGCCAGAGAAAAGCACATTGCTAAGCGAACGATTCATCGCCTTGCACATGATGTTCGTCAAAATGATCCCCGCGGCCCCAACCAGCGAACCGGCCACAATCAAAATCGAATTATCGATTGCAAGTCCCGCAGCACATGCAGCCAGCCCTGAGTAACTATTCAGCAGCGAGATCACGACCGGCATGTCGGCACCGCCGATTGGCATCACGGCCATCACCCCCAAGATCAAGGACAACACGATCACCGCGATAATCAACGGCAGCGTCCAAGCGGGCTGAAAAAAGATCAAGACGCTGCATGCGAGCAGGGCAAACACATTAAACAAACTGAGGAACCGCTGGCCCGGCAGCGACATCGCCGCACTGCTGATCGTTTCCGACAATTTCCCCCAAGCCACCAAACTGCCTGAGAACGTGACGCCGCCGATCAGGATCGAGATCAGAATTGTGATCATCGTGAACGCCGATACTGCGGGCGTGTCGGGGGTGGCGACCACCGTCGAAATGTGAGGGCTGTCGCTCATGTAAAGCGCCGCCCAACCGACCAACAGACTTGCGATCCCGCCCGAACCGTTGAATAACGCCACCATTTCGGGCATCCCGGTCATCGCAACACGACGCGCGGCAACCGCGCCGACGAGCGTGCCGGCAACTGCGGCAACGGCGATCCAGCGGTAATCGATGATCTCGCTGGACGCCAGCGTGACCAGGACTGCGACCAGCATGGCCAGCGACGAAATCAAATTGCCTCGCACCGCGGTGGCGGGAGAGCTAAGCAATTTCAAACCGTAGATAAAAAGTACCGCGGCGAAGATGTAAACAGCGCCGATTAGTTCCGCACTCATGGATCGCCTTTTTTCAAACTTGGTCTTTGACGGGAGCTTCTTTTTTCTTGAACATACCGAGCATGCGGTCGGTCACCATGTAACCGCCGACGACGTTGACCATCGCAAAAAAGACGGCGATCGCGCCGAGTGCCGTGGCCCAATCGCTCATCCCGGCACCGGCCGAGGTGATCGCGCCGACCACGGTGATCCCCGAGATGGCATTCGCCCCGGACATCAACGGTGTGTGCAGCGTCGCCGGCACTTTGGAAATCAATTCAAAGCCCAAAAAAATCGACAGCATCAAAACGAAGCCGAGATAGACCGCTTCCATTCCCATGATTGTTCTCGCTTACGCATTCAGGTTTCGGATGGTTTCGTTAACAATTTCACCCTCGCGGGTAATGACCGCCGCCTGGATGATTTCGTCGTCGGGGTTGAGTTCCAATTGCTTGGTCTCGCTATCCCAAAACTCTTCGATCAAGTTCAGCAGATTATTGGAGTACATTTCGCTGGCGTTGCGGCTGACCTCCGATGGCAGGTTGCCTTGCCCGATCACCTTTACTCCGCCGATTTCAGTGATCTGGTTAAGCACCGAGCCTTCGACATTGCCGCCCGACTCGACTGCCATATCGACCACCACACTGCCGGGTTGCATCGCCTCGAGCATATCGCGAGTCACGATGACTGGGGCGCGTCGGCCAAACAACTGAGCCGTCGTGATGACGACATCGGATTCCGCGATGACTTTCTTTTGCCCCTCTTTTTGCAATGCAATCTGCTCGTCGGTCAGTGCTTTGGCGTAGCCTTGTTCGGTTTGCCCGACTTCGCCCAGATCAATCTCGACAAACTTTGCCCCCAACGAACGAACTTGTTCCGCGGTCACCGGCCGAGTGTCAAAGGCCTCGACGCGAGCCCCAAGCCGTTTTGCTGTCGCGATCGCTTGCAGCCCCGCGACTCCCACACCAATCACAAACACGCGGCAGGGACGGATGGTCCCCGAGGGCGTCATCATCATCGGGAACGCCTTGACGCTGTGATAAGCCGCTTGGATCACGGTGACGTAGCCCGCCAAGTTGGCTTGGGACGAGAGCGCGTCCATTTTCTGAGCCCGTGTGCTCCGCGGGATCATCTCCATCGAGATCGCGGTCACCCCGTGTGTGGCCAGCGAATTGACCAACGCTTGTTCATTGAACGGATCGAGGAAACTGATGTGGATCCCGCCCCGCCGAAGACCACTGACCTCACTCGCGTCAGGCTTGCGGACCCGCAAAACCAGATCGGAATCGGCCAAAATGGATTGTCGATCGGAGTGCAACGTGACGCCCGCGTCAATGTAGGCTTCGTCGCTGAAACCCGAACCGAGACCGAGGCCGGATTCGGCTACGATTTCAAATCCACTACGGATCAGCTTCTTAGCATTGGCGGGCACCAACGCGGTTCGCAATTCACCCGGCCAAGTTTCCTTGGGCACTCCGATTCGCATTTTTGTCCCTCGTCGTGATGCTTCGATTTTTCATTCGCTCGGTCCCCAAGCGTAAGCGAACCGAGGTCACAATGAAAGCAGAGAGACCCGAACTCGTTACCTTTTGCGATCGGTCGATGTCCAACGATGAAACACCGTCGCGGCGAGCAGGTTGACGACAGCGAACAGCAACAATCCCAAAACCGTCGACGCAAAAATCGCGGCAATCAGCGCGTCGGTTCGCTGAAATCCTTGCCAACCAGTCATCAGCGTTCCCAGCCCATCGTAGTTCGATCCATTGCCAACAAAAAACTCGGCGACAATGGCTCCAATCACCGCAAGCCCGCTGCTCGTTTTCATGCCAAGCATCAAATAGGGAATCGCCGTTGGCAATTGCAGTTTTAACAACCGCTGTGTTCGCGAAGCCCCATAGAGTCGGAACATATCATTCAAATCGGTTTGAATCGCTAGCAGTCCCTCGGTGACGCTATTGACGATGGGAAACAAACACACGATGACCGTCACGATCACGACGGTGCGAAATTGGTAACCGCTCCACGTGATCAATAGCGGTGCGATCGCGACGATGGGAACGGTTTGCAAAAAAACCACGTAAGGGAAAAACGCTTTGCGAATCGATCGTGATTGGCTGAACGCAATCGAGATCACGCATCCAATCACGACGGCTGAAAACAATCCCACCGTGGCCGCTAGCCCGGTGACGTAGGTGCCGCGAAACAGCGATTGGCGTTCCTCGACCGCCGTTGAAAACACTTGGCTCGGCGACGGCAGCAGAATGGGCGGCAACGCGAAATACCAGATCACGCCCTTCCACATCGCCAACAGCACCAGGGCTCCTGCGATCACCGAAACGACACTTTGGGCAAGCGATTTCCAAGTCGGAGAATTGATCACGACGTGCCCCTCAGCGTATCGCTGACCGCACCATAAAACTTGCCAAATTCGGCGGTGCGACGCAGTTGCTCATCACGCGGCCAGGCCAGCGGATTGTCCATCGTATGCGTGATTTTGCCGTGGTGCATCACCAAGATGTGATGCGACAACAGACACGATTCCGCGATATTGTGTGTCACCATCACCACGCTAAGCGAAAGATCTCGCCAGAGTTTCAGCAGCAATTGACCGAGTGAATTCCGCAGCATGTCATCGAGCGCCGCGAAGGGTTCGTCCATCAACAGCACACTCGGTTCGGTGACCAAGGCACGCGCTAAGGAGACACGCATCTTCATGCCTCCGGACAACTGATGCGGATGGCGATACAGTGCGTCGCCGAGTCCCACCATGTCCAGCATCGCCGCCGCTTTGTCACGTCGCTGCGACGCGGTATCGCGGGCGATCAACTCGAGCGGCAGCAACACATTGCCGAGCGTGTCTCGCCACGGCAATAGCGAAGGTTGCTGGAAGACAAACGCCACATCGCCACGACGACGCGCCGCCGTGCTGTCCACAAATTGCACTTTGCCGGAAACCGGCGACTGCAATCCGGCGATCAACCGCAGCAGCGTCGTTTTCCCACAACCGCTCGGACCAATCAACGTGCTGATCTTGCCTGCGGGAATATCGGCCTGGACCTCGTCAACGGCGCGAATGCCATTGTCAAACTGGACAGTGACGTGGTCACAACGAATGGTGGAGGCACGCAAGGTCAATGCGGGGATTTCTCAGTTTTCGATCGGTTCCGATTTCTTTGCCGCGTCCGCCAGCACTCCGGCGGGTTTCAGTTCAAACCGTCGACCATCGATCTCGAGCAACACATATTTCGGTGTCACTTCCACGACCTTTCCTTTGAGAGTTCCGATCTCAAATTCGTCATCGACACGCAGCTTCAGTGTTTTACCCTTTGTACGCACATTCATCCATGCCGTCCAATCGTCACGGCCTTGGACCAACGCAGTCAACACGGTCTGAGTCGAATCGTCAAACATCGGCTTAGCATCGGGCTCTTTCGGCGGCGGTGGTGGATCGCCTACTTTGACGACCAATTTCTGCTCGGTCGTGCGATTGGGGTACCCATCATCGGTCACGCGAATGTTGACGTCGAACTCTTGTTTGGTATCCGATTTCACAGTCAACGTGCCTGTCCGCTCGTCGAGTCGCACAAAGTCGGGTGCCGATTCGAGCAATTCAAATCGCAGCTTGTGCCCTTCGGGGTCTTTGAACGTTAACGGCGTGGTCGAGTCTTTGCCGACAATCGCATCGACCACCGACTTGCCCGTGAACTGTGGCGCCTTGTTCGGCGGTTCAAAAAAGTTTCGGTTCAAAATTGGTTCCTGATACGCAGCAACCGTCGGATCCACACGCCATGATTGCGAGGTCGGTGGTTTCGCATCTTCGGTCGCAGCCGATAACGCGATCACATCGACGCTCATCTTCACATCAAAACGGCTTGCCTCGTCCCGTGCCGGGGTGATCGCAAGCTTACTCATCCGATGCAAATAATCTTTTGAATAGAACGTATGCAAAAACTCGATCAATTTTGGTAAATCGGTACGACCATCGACGCTGTAGGAGAGTCGTTGATAGAGGTCACCTACGGGCAACATATTGGTTCGATTGACACGCGGATTGCTCAGCCCGTTCTGCTCCACCGCGTCCAACAACCAGCTTTGGTAATCGCTGTGGGCGCGTTCAGGATCGCCCGGCAACGAGCGAGACAAGTATTCGCCCAATTGGCGGTCGGCGTAAGCTCCGTCAAGCAAGCGGTCTTCGAGTTTCAGTTTCTCGTTGGTCAGCGCATCAATCCGCGTGGTGCGGCTTCGCACTGCGGTTTGATATTTATTGATGCCCCACTGGATCACCAACGCACCCACCAAACCCCCAATGGCAATCGCCAAGAATCGTTCGCGTTGATTCATGATTGCACCTCGGTGACAGTGGTCGCAGCAGTTTCAGGGTTGGGGGTCGATTCAGAAGCGGCAGGTGTCGGTTCTGGTGCCGGCGTTTCGGACTCGGTGCTGGACGTATCGGGTTGCACCGCAGGCGAGTCGGGTTCAGTGACAGGCGTTTCAGTGACAGGCGTCTCAGTGACAGGCGTTTGAGTCACTGCGACTTCCGGTTCCGCCGCAGGCGTCTCCGGTTTGGGCGACTCTGCTTTCGGCGACTCTGCTTTCGACGTCTCTGCTTTCGGCATCTCTGCTTTCGGCATCTCTGCGTTCGGCATCTCTGCGTTCGGCATCTCTGCGTTCGGCGATTCCGATTTCGCTTCCGATTGTGTTACGTCTTGCGACTCATCCGCCGACGCGGTGCGTGCCTGTTCCACTCCGGCGTAGCGTCGGGCGCGTGCATGGTGCGGCGGGATCGCAATTTTCTCGGTAAACACCCATCGATAGGCGTTTTTGGCGTCCTGCTCGCTGGCCCCTTCACTGGTCACGCTGTGATTTTCGTCACGAATCGAGGACTCGAGTTTTTCGATGACGCTGGGGTTGGTCGCCGAGCCACTCAAGACAATGGTGCTGACGCCGGAGCGAATATCGCTGGTGGCGACAATCGACTTGAGGATCACCTCTTCGGCGGGCGGCAGTTTTTTAGCCAGCGTACGAATCTCGTCGATCCAGATCGCATCGGCATCGAGAAACTGGTCAATTTTTTCGGTTTCGGCAATGAACTGCTCGGCCTCTTTGACCGGTTCTTTCATCGCCGCGTTGGCTTGATTGAGTCGGTCAATTTCGGCATCCAGATTGCTAAGTTTGCGATAACCGAGATAGCCCAACAATATCGCTGCGGCGACTGGCACGCCGATGAGCAAGGCGGTGCGTCGGTGATCTGGTTTCTCTTCGACCCGTTCGCGAGGATGCAAAAAATCGATCAAACGGTCGGCATGCGTTTCTTCACAGGCCAACAATCCGACCAACGGGGCGAGTCGACCGACATGGCTTGGCAATTGGTCTTTGAGTTTTGCTTCGACGTCGACCAGATCAAATGGATTGACGACTTCCACCGGCGCGTCAAGCGCTTCGCTGAGGACTTCGACGTCACCACGGTGAACCGAGTCGCGGCCCCAGAGCACCATTTTGTCGGGCGATTTACAGCCGCACGCGAGCAAGCTGCGTTTAAGTTCATTGACGAGGGCACGTGGCCGAGCCGATTCACCCGAGGGCATGCGGACGGTCCGCACAAAAATCACCTTGCCGCCGCGAGCCACGACGATTTCAGCATCATCGGACAATAGATCGATCAGCACGACATCGCCGGAACCGAGCGACAATTTTGGGCGAGTCAGATAAAACGCCGCAGCGGAAAGGGGCCGCAGCGTTATTCGCTTGACCATCAACGACGCATCGCTGCAAATTTCCTTGACTTCGGCTAGCTTTGCCGGAGCGACGGCGGCCGCGATTGCGTTCACATTCGCCTCGCTGCGATTGGTCACCAAATAATCGATCGTGGCACTTTCACCGGCCGAAGCGAAACTGCGAATCGCTTGAAAGCGAACGATGTCGGGCAACTCTTCGTCCGGCACCGGCGGCAATTGCAATTCTCGCAGCTCGGCTTTGCCGCGTCCGATCGCCACCAAAGTCTCCGTTTTCTCGAGACCTCGTTCGGCAATGGTTTTACGAAGCGTTTCAAATATGCCCGAGGGCATCATCGGCACAACCGCCGCATCGGTGACCGTGATTTGGGTCGCGGTGCACTGCGCAGCAACGAACCGTAATTCGGTTTCGTCCCAATCGATGGCTAATTTTTTTGGCATGGTTTTCTTAGGATCATTCGTTGGACAAGCCGGCAGAACGCTGGCCCAACACGGACAAATCAAAACCCCGTCCCAGATGGCTGAGGTCTTTCCAGGAGATTACTTTGGGGTTCACACTGGTCGCATCAATTATCACTTCACTACGGCTGGCGATCCCGGATTGCTCGAAATAGCCAACAATCTGAGCTCGATAGACGTCGCCTCCGCCGGTCAGCAGCGGAATCAGCGTTCTCATCTGATCCAGGGTCAAAATGCCCTCGACGAGGGGCCAAGTTGCAAATTCGCGATTGGGATCATCCGACTCGGTCGTTCGTGACTCGATGAGCGCTTGCACGGTTTCTTCATCGAGCGTGGGGATGCCGTACAACAATTCCGCCGGACACTCATTCAGATTAATCCGACCTGGCAAAGAGTCGACATCTTGAGTGGTCAAAACGTCCATTAAAAGCGGCAAGTAGATCGCCATCGAGATCGGATCCTCGGCAAACGGCGACGTGTATTTTCTCTGATTGTCACCATTACCAATCGTCACGCTCGATCCGACCAAGTCGAGCACCTGGTTCACGGTCGTTTTCGCACCGGCACTCAGGTCGAGTTGTCCAAACTGCTCAGCCGTCCAAACGCCTGCGGATTGAACATTCCCATTGTTATTATTTCCACTCGCTGCGGCTGCGGCTGCCACCGGGGATTCGCCATACATCCGGTACGCGACGATGTAACTTGCATACAGCTCGTCACCCAACGCGTCGAACAGTTGGTCGTAGAGCGTTTCCAAGTCGTCGCTATTGACATCGACACGCGGCAAACCGTCGCGAGTCCGGTTGCCCTCGGCGCCGTTGACCGTCAAGTAGGCGGCCCAGCCGAGCGATCCGGGCGTTTCGATGCTGACGCCGTATCGCTGCTGTTCATCGGCATCGAGCACCCCATTTCGATTGGCATCGGCACCGAACAATAGCGTCGGAGTGACGCCGCGAACCAACAGCAGTTCTTCGACACTTTTGATCGGTCCGTTGGCGGGGGAATAAGGCGTGGGCAGCGTAGTGTAATATTCCAGCTCGGCCCCGAACGGACGCATCTCATCATCACTGTCGAGCCAATCCAAAATGGCATCGGCAACATCCTCGGTCATTCCCGGCAATGCCATCAGCAGCGACACCGCCAAGTTTTCGGCGTCCACCTCTTCGGTATCCGCGCCGGTGAGCGCCAAGGTGGGAACGATTAGATCCGAGTTTTCTTCGAGCACCGTTAGCGTATTGATGTTCAAGCGAGCGGACTCGTTTTGCAATCCGAAACGAATGCCAGCTAACGTTCCCGTCTCGGACATTCCTGGCGCCACGACGGTAAAATTGGCGGGGGTGACACCGTCGATTCCACTAGAAACGGTGATCGCTTGGAACATTGATGGATTGTTGTACAGCCCGCCGTAATCGAGTCGTGTGGTGGGCGGTTGCGAGAGCAGCAATCGAATCGTATCGACGCCCGATTCCACGTTCACACGTGCTTGCACCAAGTCGCCTGACAAGTTGGCGGAATCATCGTAGGCGACCATCAACTCGGTAAACGAATAAACCGCCATGGTCGCTACCGCTACCACGACCAACACCAAGACGAGAAAGAAACCACGGCGAGGGGCTCGCGGACGACGCGACGGATGGAGGTCGGTATTGATTTCGGAGCTCATATTCCGGTCTCCAGCAACTCGTCTTCGCTTTCTTCGATCGGACGCGACAGAGGTAAACGGACGATGTGGGTAAAGATGCGAGCCGGACTCTCGTCGGACAGACCCGATTCATTCGCAGCGACAATCGTGGGGTCGTTCATCGTCAACCGGACTTGAACCGCCGCAGGCAATTCCCCCATTTCATCGCTGCTCCACTGCATCTGCCACAGCGCACCGTCCCAGTACGAGAACTCGATTCCGACAATCTCGGGCGCCAGCAGCTCGCCGGTTTGGTTCAGCGTCGCGATCGCTCCATTATCCATCGCATAGATCGTCGCCGCACGGTCGAGCGAACGACGTACGAGCCCGCCTGGCGACTCGATCATCGTGGCGTTGGGGTCTTGCAGTGCGTCCACGACACCGCCAATCGCGCCGGCGTCCTGGATAAAGTAGGTGACCGTTTTCAGATCGCTCGGGACATCGTCAAGCGTGGCTGCTGATCCGTCCATCAAAACCGAGTATTCCTCGAGACGGGGCAGACGGCTCAGGTCGATTTGAATTTGATATTGATTGCCGATCAATCCAGGCGTTTCCAAAACCGAGGTACCGATTTGCAAGTCGAGCCCCACGTCGGTCATCGTGCCCATCGCGGAATCGTCCATCGCCATGTCGCTATCATCGGCCAATCCCGCTGCCGAAAGATCCTCGCCGGAACTCTCTTCGCCGCCCGCTCCGCCGCCCGCAGCTTGGGTGGCTGCCGAGGCCAGCAATGTTTCGAGCGCCGACGTGTCGATCGGGATCGGATGTGCGGCCGACCGCAGATCATCTTCGATCATCTGCAGCACCGCGGTCGCCAATTGGACTTGGCGAACATCCATGTCACGCGTGTTCATGGTGTCGGCATAAAATTGGATTGCACCGCCGATCAACATCATCAATACGACCGACAACGCCAGCGTCAAAATCACCTCAAGCAGCGTGAATCCACGCATTTTCGTTGGTCGCGGAGCGATCTTAAGTTTTGACTGCGGAGCGATCAATGACATTCGGGCATGGGGTTGTACTGAGATCATTCGGTGGCCTCGGCGGATGCGGCAGCTTCGGCTTCCTTGGCCGCTTTTTCCTCAGCTTCGGCTTCTTCGAGTCCCAAGGTGGGATCGATCATCCAGCGGGTCAATGCGTACGTTGCAATCGCAGGTCCCCCATCGGGATCGGTCGCTTCGACGGTCACGCGAACGGCCAACAATCCGTCAAGTGCTGCAGGCTGGACTTCGACCGAATACTGAAAGGGAATCATCGACCCCGAGTCGGCTGATTCCACCGGCGACATCGGCAAACTTTGCGGCGAGATGTTTTGCAACAAGATCTCGGACAACTTCGTCTGACACAAAATTCGAGCCACCGACAACTCGCGTGCTTCTCGGGCGGCATCGGTTCCGGTCAAGGCAAGCTGGCTGAGCACCGCTAATGAACCGCCGAGGATCGCGATCGACAGTAGGATTTCCAGCAACGAAAAACCGCCGCGGTTTGCCGCCGCGTGATTGCGAGTCGTCAATGGATAATCAGCCGCGTGAATCATCGTGAAATCTCCGCAGCCGTCATCTCGCCGATGGTCACGTCGCCTGTGATACCGCGTAGTCTGACTGAAATCCGCCCCACGTCGGGTAGGAACACAACCACGGCGGCGGTGCTGGTAGTGCCATCGGGGTAAAACAAGATCGACTGGGATGTACCAGCGGGCGACGCTCCCGCGACCACGTCACCACTTTGTTGAGCGATCGTGAGCGAACGTGCCGACGAAACGACTTGGACCGATTCGATCACGACCGCCTCGGGAAGCTCGACCGTAACTTCGCTGTCGGCATCGCTAGGCATTGGCATCGCCATCACGGATGCTTGGTCGGCCCCCATCATCAAACTTGATTGCTGGCCCGCCGTATCGGTGGTCTCCACCGCATCGCTCATCGAGAAATAAGGACGGGTCTTCAGCACGCTGGCATCCGGCGCGGCGTCCATGACCATCACACGGCCTTGACGCATCGCATCGAGTCGCAAGCGAGTCATCTCGATTTGCAATTGTTCAGCGGCACGTGTCAAACGCTGGTCTCCCAGCATCAACGTGATATTCGGAATCACCACCGCCGCAATGGCTGCCATCAACGAGATCGACAGCAGCAATTCAAGCAGGGTAAAAGCGGTGCGACGATTCACAGACAAGCGTCCTTAATTAGGAGCCTTCAGCCGTGATGTCGTCATCCGTGTTGACTTGGCCATCGGGTCCGGCACTACGAATTTCATATTTTCCGCTGTTGAGCGAATAGACCAATGGATTGCCCCAAGCGTCATTCGGGATGGCGTCCAGGATCGGGCGAGTCCACTTGGCTTTTTTGGCCGCATCACTGGGGCCATCCTTGAGCGCTTCGAGCGTCTCGGGCAGCGAACCCAATTTGATTCGATAACGCTCGATCGCTTGCTTGAGCGAATTGAGCTGGGTGGTGGTCGAGTCGCGGTACGCGTCCTCTTGGGCTCCGCCGAGATTCATGATCGCGATACCGCCAATCACCACGAGGATGGACAGCACGAGCAACAACTCGAGCAGCGTAAAGCCCTTTCGTCGTCGGCTAGCGACACGAGCATGGGGACGACGGACACAAGCGAGGTTGGTTTGCGAATGGCAATTCATCTGGATTGCAAAATCTTCAAGCAGAGGAAGGGGGACGGGTGAGGGGCCGTTATGGCGGGGGTGTTATTGCTGGCTCACAGGGGTTAAACCGAGTGATCCAAAGCAATCCACGTCCGCGGTGCCGCCTTTTTCATCGACAGCGGACGTTCACGATCGGGTTGATCGCCGGAATGTGGCAGGCAACGTCGCAGAGAAAAGCGACGATTCCGCTGCAACATCCAGAAATTGTGATCGATCGTGATCGTCAACAATATACTAACCGTGAGAAATGGCAAAGGTTCCGGCCAATTTCGCGTTGCCGATCCCGTCGTTTGGCTGCTCTGCTGGTTGCTCTGCGGTTTTCGTCTCGGTGTGGCGAGTGCAAAGCGGTTGGCACTGTTTCGCATCCCGCCAGCCAACCTGACGGAATTAGGTTTTGAGAGCACATTGATGCGTTAATTCCAAGAGTTTTTCGGACCTGAACCCCTCAACATGCTTAGAATTGGAAAAACTGCTCGAAACCGACCCGTTTACTAGGTAATTGTGGGCAGCGTAGGTAGAATGCGGCAAATGCGCAAATATGCTACTAAGAAGCGGACACGCTGTGTCCAGCGACTGCGGCGAACGCATTCCGCTTCCAATTGATCCTTTTCACTCCTCTTGCTCCAAACAAGAAAAACATGGCCGCACGCGACGATTCTGTCATTCGTGGCAGCTTAATTGCCTGTCTCATCTTTTTGGTCCTCTCTGCTGCGCTCAACTTTTTCTTTTGGCAGTCCGCCAACGTGCAAGCGATCAAAGCCGACAAGGCAGCCGATCAGTTGCAATCCAGAACGAGTGAGCTGAAGCTGAAGGACGACCAAGCACGCTTAATGAAATCGATGTTGGGCGTGGGCAGCATGACTGAGGCAGAACTCGAACTGCTCAAGCAAAGTGCCAGTGGCGACCCCGAGATGCAGTTGATCGAACAACAATTTGTTCGCGACATGGCATTGCTGTCCGGTGAAGGCGCCGAGAACCCGAGCTATCCCAAGGTTCCTGAATTCCTGATGAACACGATTCGTTCACGCAACGAGCAGTACGGATTGCTGTTGAAGGAGGTCGAGCAGATCAAGGCCCAAGCAGAAAGCGATATCCAGATCGCTCAAAAGGCACAACAGGTTGCCGAACAACGTGCTGACGACGTGCAAAAGAAACTTGACCAAGAACGTCAATTGTTCACGCAAGACCGCGAACGCATCAACAAAGAAAAAGAAGACACACGCGACAGTTTGACCAAGACGGTGCAAGAATTCACGCGTTTTCGCCAAGTCACCAACGAAGAAAAAACAAAGCTAAACCGCCAACTCGATCAACGGCAAAACACGATTGAGACGCAGAAAATGGAGCTTGTACGACTTCGCAGCGATCAATTCGAAACGGTGCAAGGCAACATTCGCTTTGTGCGAGGTGAAACGGTCACCATCAACCTTGGATCCGCTGATGCACTGCGTCCGGGTGTGACATTCGGAGTCGTCGGTGGCGATGAAACCCGTTTGAAAGATGCCAAGGTCAAAGCGACCATCCAAGTCACTCGAATCTTGGCTGACCATTTGGCCGAAGCACGCGTGGTGGCCCGACCTGACATTCGTCATCCGATTATCCCAGGCGATTTTATCTACTCGCCATTCTGGGCGCCTGGACGTAAGGTCAAGATTGCCTTGGCGGGCGATATCGATATCGACAACGACGATCGACCGGATAACGAAGCGATCAAGGGGATGATCACCGCGGCCGGAGCCACGGTGGTTGCCGAAATTTCGTCGACCGGCGTGGTCGAAGGCACGCTCGACGCCAGCGTCCGCTTCCTTGTCGTTGACGAGAAAGCAATGAGCGGCAGCGACGACGAAGTCAATCAAGAGCAAGAGATTGCGATCGGAAAGATCAAGCAATTGGCGAGAGAACTTGGTGTCTCGGTCATCCCGGCTTGGAAGCTACAAGCTTACCTGAAGACGATCGACGACACGTTGACGACGCCGCTGGGTTCAGCGGTACGCGGAGAAGACTTCCCACCGGAATCGGGTGTCGGAGCGACTCAGCGTTACCCGAGCAATCTGCCGGAATTATTCCGCCGACAAACCGAGGGCATGCAGACCGACAACAAGATCCTGCCCCCGTGATCGAGTGTTCCAGTTACGGCCGCAATATTTCTTACGGCCGCAGCGTTTCGGCTTGCCCCGAAACGGTGACCGCTTGACGTTGCAACCGTTCGCTTAGCCGTCGCAGTTCCTCGTCGAGCCGCGCGGCTGCGACCGGCGATATTTCAATCGGAGCAGTGCCCAACCGGACTTGGTTTGCATCGGTGATGGTGTTGGATGACGATGCCGCCAACGTCTCGCGGACGAACATGTCGCTCAATTTGGCGGCAGCACCTCGATGTTGCAGATCCAATTGACTCGGCGTCCCCCAGTCCAATCGCACACTTCCCATTTGTCGGCGGGCTGCTTCGGTAATCACCGAAGCACGGCGACGGGATTCTTCGCTGTCGCCATCGAGCACACAAATCCAACGGCGAGTGTCGACACGATAGATCAGGTCGAACAACCACGCATCGCGTTGTAGCAGACTGTCGAACTGATCCGCATCTGCCCGCGACATCGCGGCGCCCATTGCCACTGTGGTGACGGTGGCAAGATCTTGCAAACGCGGCACCACGCTGTCGTGGCCGAGTTCGACCGACAACATCGGCGGATCCAAACGCACATGCCGCTGAATATGGCTAGCGGCGCCAGCGGACAACGCGTTTTCGCCCGCAGAACGCCGATTGACGCCTCCGCGTTGACGCCAACGAACCCACGATTCGGCGACCGATTTCGAGCCTGAAACCGGCGTTTGGAAACTCACCTCCGTCCCCCAACCGACACGCGAGCGGAGCCGCAGGGTGGAAAAATGCAGCGCCGCCAATTGACGGCTGATCGCTAACCCGAGTCCCTCGCTGCGTGCGGACGACTTGTGCTGAAATTCGATCTGTTTCATTTGCCGCTGCGAAATTCCTTCGCCGCGATCAACGACCGACCACGTAATCGCGCCGCCGCTAGAAGCCATTTGCAAACGAATCAGAATATCTTCACCCTCAACCGTCGTGCGGATCGCGCTGGCGACGAGATTCACCAGCAAGCGGCGGAGCATGTCGGGATCCGCAAACACGATCACATGAGAATCGTCGGCGCCGTCCCAAAGCACATCGACGTGGCCTCGCAGCAACCAAGGTCGCAGCGATTCATCGACCGCACGACGAATGTCCGTCACCGAAACCCAGCGACGGCGGACGCGTGGCAAACCGGCGCGCAACCGCTGCAACTGCATCATCTCACCAACGATTTGATCCATACAATCACATTGGTCGATGGCGCCGCGAAGCGTCTGTAACTGCGGAACGCTGATGTCTCCCTGATGTCCAGCA
The DNA here is from genome assembly GCF_039541335.1 of Novipirellula rosea. Lineage (NCBI taxonomy): Bacteria > Pseudomonadati > Planctomycetota > Planctomycetia > Pirellulales > Pirellulaceae > Novipirellula > Novipirellula rosea. The sequence goes on from NZ_BAABGA010000082.1 coordinate 199,459, forward strand.
GCAAGGGATCGCAGTGATTCACGCACGGTGGTTAATGGCGTACGCAGATCGCTCGCCGTTTCGCTCATCATTTGCACGATCGCATTGACGGTGTTGTCAAATTCCGACTCGGGGGTGAGCGGATCGGCAGCGAGCGCCGCGGCGCCGAAACCATGAGGCCGTGATGCCCCCGTCGAGCCAAGCGAAGACTGGGGCCCAAACGTGTGTTGAGGCCCAAGCGTGTGTTGGGGCCCGGGGGATGATTGTGTTGGTGCGGTAAAGTTCGATGATGACATCGGTAGCATTCTCCGGTTGGATAGTCCGAGCGAGCTCGCGTGGGGCACGCGAATCAGCAAAGGCCAGCTCGATTGGCTCGAATCGACTTATGAGAATCGCCCCATGAATCGAATGCGGCTTTGCTGAGCGTGAAGCAAGATCGAGCGTTGTCGTTGCATCGTCATCGCTATGACGACGACCACAGCGAATGTCGTTGATCTTGTTGCGATCGCTGCAGCACACCGACTGTCGTACCTGCTTTGCGGATCCTGCGGGGGAACGCTTTGATTTGGACTCAGGCAACGACAACATCACCCCGCGAGGATGGCTAAACTAGGTCCTCCGGTCCTCGCTCGCCCCCGAGACTATCGCTATGTCTGATTCAACCGCTATAGAATCCCCCACCGATCCCGCTGCGATTCCGTTGTCTGCAGCCCGCTTGGCGGTGACCGGAATCTCGAAGCAGTTCCCAGGCGTGTTGGCACTCGACGATGTTTCGCTACACGTCATGCCTGGCGAGACGTTGGCGGTGATCGGTGAAAACGGGGCCGGCAAGAGCACGCTGATGAAAATTTTGGCCGGAATTCAGGCTCCCGATCGAGGCCAGATTTTGTTCAGCGGCGTCTCGGTTCAATTCACTTCGACCGCCGCGGCGATCGACGCAGGCGTGTCGCTGATTCATCAAGAATTGAATTTGCACGAAAATTTGTCGGTCGCGGAAAACATCTTTCTCGGACGCGAACCGAATCGATTTGGAATCGTGGACCGTAAAACGATGGAAGCGTTAGCCGAGACCGCGCTGCGTCGAGTGGGGCTGACGATTTCACCCCGCACATCGGTCGCCGAACTGTCCACCGCGGCACGTCAATTGGTCGAAGTGGCCAAAGCGATCTCTACCGACGCCTCGGTGGTCATCATGGACGAACCGACCAGCAGTCTAAGCACGCGAGAAGCGATGCGGCTATTCGAAGTGGTCGATTCGCTTCGCGACGCCAACGTCAGCGTGATTTATATTTCGCATCGAATGGCCGAAGTCACCCGGTTGGCGGATCGAGTGGAAGTGCTCCGCGACGGACGCAACGCGGGTACGCTCTACAAAAACGCCGAAAGCGAAAAAGATCAAATCAACCACGATGCGATGGTTTCTCGGATGGTCGGCCGCGATATCGACAAGCGATTTCACCGCACGGCGATTCCCCACGGCGATGTGGTATTGAATGTTCGCGAGCTGCGGACGGCGTTCCCCGATGCGGCCCCGGTCCATTTCTCGCTGCGGGCAGGCGAGATCTTGGGGGTGGGCGGATTGGTGGGCTCGGGGCGCAGCGAGTTGCTGGAGTCCATTTTTGGTGTCACGCCGCCGCTGGACGGCAAAATCGAAGTCGCAGGCCGCTCGATTGCCACCGGGAATGTTCGAGCCGCTATTACGGCGGGCTTAGCATTGGTGCCCGAGGATCGCAAACGCACCGGATTGCTGGTTGAATCATCGGTACGCGAAAACGCCACGATCGTCGGCATTTCCGACTGTGACGCCGCTCCCTGGGTCAGCCAGCGGTGGCAGCAACAGGTAACGGCGTCGTTGATCGAGCAACTGCAAGTGAAAACGGCATCGCAAGAAACCATCATCGCCAACTTGTCCGGGGGCAACCAACAAAAGATTACCTTGGGCAAATGGTTGATCGAGCATCCGAAGGTGCTGATGCTCGATGAACCGACACGGGGAGTCGACGTGGGAGCGAAAGAAGAGATCTATCGACTGCTCGAATCGTTGGCGAAACAGGGAATGGCGATTCTGTTCGTTAGCAGCGAAATGGAAGAATTACTCGCGTTGGCTGACCGCATCATCGTCATGCACGAAGGCCGCGTCACCGGATCGCTGCAGCGATCAGAGATGTGCGAAGAGGCTGTCATGCGTTTGGCGGTTGGCATCACAGCCGAACCGCCACCGATTGACGGTTAATCGCCAAAATTAGCAACACAGACGCATTTTGAAACTGCGATCAATCGGATCCGATCCGTTCATTCCGTTAAAGGTTGAGACGAACAAACGTGCACTTAAAGAACATCGGTATTTTTGCGCTGCTGGTCGCGATCATCGTGATCACGTCTTGGTTCAACGGCGTTTTTGTCGCCCCGGCGAATCTAAAGACGCTGGTGCGGGACACCAGTCTGTACGGGTTGATCTCGATCGGCGTCGCCATGGTGATCATTACGGGCGGTATCGATCTTTCGATTGGTTCGATGATCGCACTCTGTGGCGTGATGTTGGTTCAAGTCATCAATATTCGGCACGAGCGAATTGAATTTTCCAGCACAATCGCGGCCGTTCAAAACGAGCCCACCGAAGGGTTCGATAAACCGACACTCCGCCTCACCGATCCACCGCCGAAACTGCGAGATGGCGATCGCTTGGTCTACGAAAGTTACAGTGGTGAATCGACCATCAATGTCTATCGCAGCGTCAATGTGGACGACCAGATTTGGATCGAAACGCACGACTCGCTGCGATCGATTAAACCGGGGCTGGCGATCCAGATCGACAAGATCCAGTACACTCCGCCACTCTTGGCATGCGGGATCGTGCTGTTGTTCGCGGCGTTTCTTGGCTTGATTCATGGGCTGTTGATCACACGTGCGAACTTGCAGCCGTTTGTCGTCACGCTCTGCGGTTTATTGATTTACCGCGGGATGGCGCGAGTCTGGACGGGGGATGATCAAGTGGGGCTGCTGAGTGCATTGTCCGATTTTAAAGCGACCGTGACCGGCAAAGCATTCGAAGTCCCGGTCCCCTTCATCGGCAAAGTGGCGGGCGAACAGGAATCGTTCGCCGACATCGTCTGGATTGACTTTCCAGTCACGGGCGTGCTGCTTGGAATCGTCGCGGTGATCGCTTGGGTTTTCCTAAACCGCACGATTTGGGGGCGTCATTTGATCGCGACCGGCGAAAACAAACAGGCGGCCTTTTACAGCGGCGTCGCCACGGATCGGCTGATCGTGTTGGCCTACGTCGTCTGTGCCGTATTGGCCGGATTGGCCGGAATCCTGTTTATGCTCGAGTGGAATTCGATCCAGCCAGGCTCCAGCGGCTCGTTTTACGAACTTTACGCGATTGCCGCCGCGGTGCTTGGCGGCTGCTCGCTGCGGGGGGGACGCGGAGCGATTCTAGGCGTCATCGCCGGTGCTGCCGTGATGCGTTGTCTGTACAAAGCGATCATCGTGCTTGACATCCCTCAAGAATGGGAAATGGTCATTATTGGCGTCGCACTGCTGGTGAGCGTGCTGGTCGATGAAATCATTCGGCGGTTTCAGCTCGCCCGGCGACTGCGAAGTCACGATTCGGGCAGTAAAGATTCGGCCGGTAATGCCGATCCCGCCAGCAAAGCATTGTCGAATCCGTAAAAACTCGTATAACAGCCGCGTGGTGCAAAACGAAGACACGCGATACACTCATGCCATGAATTACGTGGTACAAAAGTCGGAAACCGCCGAGATCCCTGGATTTGACGATCTCGATCTATCCCCTGTGATGCGTCGTGCGCTGAAGCACGCTGGATTTGAGAAACCAAGTCCCATCCAGGCTCAATTGATCCCGCTCGCCTTGGAAGGCGAGGACGTGATCGGGCAAGCACGAACCGGAACGGGTAAAACCGCCGCGTTTGCAATCCCAATTCTCGAGCAACTCGATCCGCTCGAAGAATGCCGTGATCCCCAAGCGATCATTATCGTTCCCACCCGTGAACTAGCCGACCAAGTCGGACGGGAAACCCAAATGCTGGCCCGTGGCGTGCCAACCGAAGTCGCCGTCCTGGCGGGCGGTAAAGACATCAAACGCCAATTACGCCAACTCGAAAATGGCGTTCAAATCGTCGTGGGCACCCCCGGGCGGCTGCACGACCATCTACAACGACGATCGCTTCGCACTGACAAAGTGTGGTGCGTCGTTTTGGATGAAGCCGACCGCATGCTCGACATCGGTTTCCGTCCGCAAATCGAACGCATTTTGCGGAAATGTTCCAAAGATCGGCAAACACTGCTGCTCTCGGCGACGCTTCCCCCCACCGTTCGCAGGTTGGCGGAAACGTATATGCAAGAGCCCGTGGTGATCGATTGCTGTGACAAAGACATCGCAGTGGATACGATCGAACAGCGTTACTTTACCGTTTCACATGACAAGAAATTGGAATTGCTTGAACGTCTTCTCGAACGCGAGAATCCTAAGCAAGCCATCATTTTCTGTCGCACCAAGCGTGGAACGGACCGGCTTTATCGCCAATTGAGCCGAACCTACCCTGCCTGTGGCAGCATGCACGGCGACTTGGCTCAACGCGAACGAGACCGTGTGCTGCAACAATTGCGGGACGACAAGCTACAAATCCTGGTCGCCACCGATGTCGTGGGACGCGGAATCGACATCAGCACGATTTCCCACATCATCAATTACGACATGCCCCAAGATTGCGACGACTATGTCCATCGCGTGGGTCGTACCGGCCGTATGGGACGAGACGGAATCGCGTTCACCTTCGTCGTTCCTGGCGAAGGCGACTCGTTGACCAGCATCGAGCAGCGGATCAATAAGCAGCTCAAACGTGATCACTTCGAAGGCCTCGATCCTCCTGCTGCGGTCCAGTTGGCTCCGAAAGCCGAAGAGACGGTCAAGAAAGCGGCTCCGAAATTAAACCCGATGCACCGCAAAGTGACCCGTCGGCGGCGTTAAACATCGTCGGCGGCGCTAATCATCGCCTGACATGCTTCGTACTGGATGCTCCTAGCTGCCGTGTGGCGATCGCCATACGGCATTTTTCGTGTCGTGACAGAATCGAAATTCAAACATCACGGCATCCTTTCAAGAAGGACCTCCTGGGTGACGTCAACCGCTGACACGGACCGTATTGTTCACCCGCAACGCGCCCGCCACGACCCGCACCGTCTCTTGAGCGAGTTGCTTGTGATAGAAACTGCGAACCAGCCCGCTGAGCTTCAATTCGCTTCCACTCTCATCCACTCGCAACTGACGTAACTCGGCAACCGAACTTTTGGCAAGCACGGCATTGGCGGCGATGGCGATGTCCTGACTAGGGCGTTGAATCATAGTGTGCTCCCAGAAAATGTTGCGAAGGGCAGCGGCTCACTAAAATCGAGTGAGCTTGGCCGCATGGGGTGAACGAGGACCATCGCAAGCGAATGCTACATCGGTAGGACAGGTTGCTCAAAACGTGATTGGCTAGCATTGCGAAAGACGCGGTGTGAGCGAAGGTTGGCAAGCAGAGCGATGGGAGTTCAATCAAATATCACACATTTCCTGATTTTTGCCTATGCGAATCCACTCCGAATTCCTAAAGGTTTGTCGAGCACTAGGCAATAAATATGCATTGCTAGCAAAGACGGAAATTTTCAAGAAAGTATCAAGTCGGCGTTGTGCAGATGTCTGCGATACGTGTGGATCGGCCCTGCGGAGAAATGCGATCGCAACCGGGGCGTTCTTACCCTGACCGTCACAATCGCGACGACCGTTCGCACCGGCACTGTCGCAGCGGCAAGCGTTTTGAAAGTAGAGGGGTTTTGAGCGGGAATTCAGTGTGGGGCAATCGGAATGACCTATATCCCCATGGGCGAGATTTCAATCTCGCAATCCTCGCCCTTGCCCTGCCGGCGCCGGCATCAGTGTCCACGCGACGAATCCACTTCGATGAGCATATCGCGTTTGAGATACCTTGCTGAGCAAACCGGGCTGAGCAAACTGCATCCCTGTTACCAATGGTCCTCACCATGTTTCTTGACTTAGCAATCGCATTGAGTTGTGCCGGCGTAGGCGTCGCGTGCGGGTGGGTGATGAACGGAATTGGCTGGGGTGTCGACTTTGACGAATTCGATGATGAGTTGACGCTGATTGAACGGTCGGAACTCGAGCAAGTCAAAGCGGAATACGAGCGACTTGCCACAGCGGCGGACCGACTGCGTGAATACGCCACCACGATGGCGATGGACGTCGACAAACACCAGAGCAGCGTTCAGGCGGTCAGTGACGTCCTGTCCTCGGAAACGACCTATTCCGCGGACGAACTTGGCGATGCGGTCAATCGTTTGATCGAAGCGAACGAGACGATGCAAACCAAATTGAAATCGGCTCAAGATCGAATTTCCGAACAGGCCGACCAACTTGAATCGGCCGAACGTCGGGCTCAGACCGATGCGTTGACACGGGTGTCAAACCGTGGTGCCTTTGACGAACATCTAGCGCGGCGTCACATCTTGGGTCCCGGCCGCGCCGGCACACTGATGCTGTTGGACGTGGATCATTTCAAGAAATTCAACGACGAACACGGCCACCGCGCCGGCGACGAGGTGTTGAAGGTGGTCGCCAACATGTTGCACGCGAGGTTGAAATCCTATGGGATTGTCGCGCGGTTCGGAGGTGAAGAATTCGCCGCGATTATTGACGGCTACACGGTCGAGGAATCCAAACGGATCGTCGAATCGGCGCGTGCGGCGATCGGGCAACACATTGTCGAATTCGAGGGCAAAGAGCTTGCCGTGACCGCCAGTATCGGATTGGCCGAACTGCTCGAAGAGGAGTCGATTGAGCAGTGGATTGAACGCGCCGACGCGGCGATGTACCACTCGAAGAAGCACGGACGTAACTGTGGACATTCGATGAACGGAACCACACCGGAACTGATCACACTGGGGACGGAATCCGCGTTGATTCCAGACATCGACGAGCCACCCACGGTCACCGCCAGACCGAAGAAACAAGCCGCAGTGAAATCCAATCCGTCCACGGCAGAACCGAACCGCGGTGCATTCTCGAGCCTGCCAACACGTTCCGCACTGAACGCGGCGATGGGGGACATGCAAGAACGTTCGAAATCGATTGGGTTACCCACACAAATCATGAAGCTGCATGTGACCGGGACTCCCGCAGCGGGCGCCATGCGAACGCTGCTACAAATCGTGCGAGCGACCCTGCGAAGTGTCGATCGCATCGGAGCCGACGATGCAACCACGCTGCTTGTTTGCATGCCGGGGATTGACGACGACGACGCTCAAGAACGTGTCAAACAAATCCATTCGTCGGCCGCCTCGCTACAATTCGGCGACGCCAAACCTGCCGATTCACCCCAACTTGAGATTACGATCATTGCGGTCGAGACCGACGAGTCGCTGGACGAGGCGTTTGCGCGAACCGCAAGCGAATCGGCCCCTCCAGCAGAACCAGCCTCAGCAGCAGAACCAGCCTCAGCAGCAGAATCAGCCTCAGCTGCAGAATCTACTGCAACTCCTGCGGCCGCACCGTTGGCGGTGCCGCTGGATCCCCTACCAACCGAAACGGCGCGTTCAGAAGCCTAGTTCCGCAACCCCGCTCGGCAACCCCGTCGCGGCAACCCCTGTCGCGGATTGCGTCATGCGGAAGAGGGAGGGTCACTTCGTGAATGTCCCAGCCAATGTCCCGAAACAGGATCAAAACGCAAAATACTTGCATTTTGACCTCGCATTGCCATTGGCGTCGTGAACGACGAGATTTATTAATTTTACAGGGGGCAACGCTGCAAAAATCGCTGATTTTACGGCGAACCAGGGGATCAAGCTGCTATTGACTTCCCTGATTTCATGTATATATTTGAGAGCGTTATGAAGGTCGGCGCTAAGTTTGCTGCCCACCTCTCCCAAAGGACGCTTGATCACGTCCCTCTTAGTAGCACGCTTGAGGAAAAAGCCGCTACGCTCGCCAGGCAGAATGACGGCTTGAGGATTAAGAGGACGGTTGATCAAACACATGTTACCGAGGTTGCTTGCCGCTTTCGCATCGCGATGGCCGCCTCAATACACAACACTTCGTTTTGAAATCACGATTGGTCTCTCAATCGCACGTCCCCCTAATTTACTACTGAATGGATTTTAAGTCGTACACGACAATCTGCGATTCGGCTGAGATTTCCGGCTAGCTCAGGTTTGGCGAAAACGCGTTGGTCGAAAAACGCGTGCTGCGGAAACCGCACCGTCGCTGGGCTCGCCTCAGGCACGAATCACTGGACTGTTCGTTTTGACCCTTTCTTAACGAGCGATCCGGCGATCGCTTACCGAACCCATCATTTAATTGTTTCGCCTCTCCAGGGCATGTCACCGCCGTACTCCTGGTAGGCTTTTTCCCTTTGAATTCGTGCGGTGTTTCTTCGATTTCCCGCTTTTAAGCGGAGCGCTGCGGCGACCCTTGTGGGGACGCCTTCACGCGAGCCTCGCACTCAAATTCCGATTTGATGCGTCTGAACTCCGCGGAGGTTCCCGCTTAGCGAGTATGTAACTCGCATCACGCTGACTTGGCGTCTCACTTAAAACGCATCTGGATCAAAAATGGCAAAAAAGAAACGGACCAGTCGCAGCCGAAGCGGTTCCGGAAACGGACCCTCAGGTTCGTATGGCAACAGCGGCAATAACAACAATAGCGGCAACGGAAAACCGCGCGTGCGACGACGTCGACGCGGCGGGGGTGGCGGCGGAGGCGGCGGCCAAGGGGATCGCGGCGGTCAAGGCGGCGGACAGGGCAATGGCGAACCTGCGGATATCCCCAGCGATGCGCCGCTCGAAGAAAGCGTTGGTATCCTCGAACTGCACCCCAACGGCTACGGTTTCCTAAGGAGCACCGAGAACAACTACTCACGCGAACGCAGCGATCCGTTTGTTCCCGGCACCATGATTGAAAAGTTTGGGCTTCGCCAAGGCGTTTACCTGAAGGCCATGGTCCAACAGGCACGCCGACAACAGGGCCCCCGGGTGCGTGAGATTGTCGACGTGGATGGCATGGCACCGGAGGCTTATCTCGAAGTCAAAAACTTTGACTCACTGACCGCGATCAACCCCGAGCAGTGGCTACGACTGGAATCCGGCCGCAAACCGCTAACCAATCGCGTCATCGACTTGTTGGCGCCAATGGGCAAGGGGCAACGAGCCCTGATCGTTGCACCTCCACGCAGCGGTAAAACCGTGATGCTGCAAGACATCGCAACGGGAATCACGCAAAACCATCCCGAAGTCAAATTGATTGTCTTGTTGGTCGACGAACGCCCCGAAGAAGTCACGGACATGCGTCGCAATGTGCTCGGTGGCGAGGTCGTTGCAAGCAGCTTGGACATGGACGTCGAAAGCCATGTTCGCTTAAGCCAATTGGTAATCGACCGCGCGAAACGACTCGCCGAAATGGGCCAGGACGTCTTCTTGATGCTCGACTCGATCACGCGACTGGCTCGCGCGTTCAACAAATGGGTTGGACGTGGCGGCCGTGGCGGTGCGACGATGACCGGCGGTTTGGACATCAAAGCGATGGACATTCCCAAGAAACTGTTCGCCACCGCGCGGGCCTTCCAAGAAGGCGGCTCGCTAACGATTATTGGCACCGCGCTTGTCGACACCAATAGCCGCATGGACGAAGCGATCTTCCAAGAGTTCAAGGGAACGGGCAACATGGAATTGGTGCTCGATCGCCGATTGGCGGATCGCCGTGTGTGGCCATCGATCGACATCAGCCAAAGTGGAACTCGACGCGAAGAATTGCTTCACGACGAAGAGACCTACGAGGCCGTCACGATGTTGCGACGGACGCTTAGCAGCATGCATCCGGTCGACGCGATGGAACAGTTGACCAAGCAGCTTGGCCGATTCGACAGCAACGATGAATTCATCAAGCTGATCAGCGGCGCCAAAACGTCGCTCTAGCTTTCATGAAAAGCTTTGTTGTCGACCCACTGCCGGGCAGCATCCCTTACGAGAACCGCCGCTCGATTCGAGTCAAAGCAAAGTTTTCGGGGATGAAGTTCATCGACTTCCTCGGCGAATATCACCCTCCGACGCCACGCGATGCGTGGCTCGGGTGGATCAACGCGGGTGAGATTCTAATCGACTCGTTTCCCGTTCGCGCCGAACGAATCGTACGCGAGGGAGACCACTTTACCCATGTCATGAGCGATGTGGTGGAACCCGATGTCAATTCGGCGATCACGATCCTTCACGAGGATGATTCGATCATCGCGGTCGACAAACCGGCACCGCTGCCGATTCACCCCAGCGGCCGATTCCACCGCAACACGCTGTCGTGGATGCTCGAGCGATATTACGACGGTGAAAAACTCCGCGTCGCGCATCGGCTCGATGCCAATACAACGGGCGTCGCGGTGCTGTGCCGAACCGCCGCAGCAGCCGGCTTTGTGCAGCCTCAATTTGAACGACGCGAAGTCAAGAAACTGTACCTTGCTCGCGTGTCGGGCACGGTCCCTTGGGACGAACACCGCTGCGATCTCTCGATCGCCCATGCCTCGGACGTGATGAAGCGACGGCTGTCGGTCGGAGCTCGCGTCACATGCGCCAGCGGCCAAGAAGCTCGCACCGATTTCAAAGTGATCCAGCGATTACCCGACAACACCACTCTGGTGCAAGCGATTCCCCTGACCGGTCGAACGAACCAAATTCGCGTCCACTGCTGGTCGCTGGGCTTTCCCATTCTCGGGGACTTGCTGTATCTGCAAGACAAACAAATTGGCGAACAACAAACGCACACGATGACCGATCCACCGATGTGCCTGCACGCTCACCAATTGACATTCTGCCACCCGGAGCACCAAACACCGGTGACCTACCAAAGCCCAGCACCGAAGTGGTGGGGCAACATCGCGAACAGCGTAGCAAAGTAAATTGGACTCGCGTTAATCTTAGTCGCGATCTCTGTTAGACGTTTGGGCCAACGCTGTAAAGCATTTTCCGGTAGCTACCTTCGTCAGAAGGTGGCGATTCGCGTTAGCCGGTAACCATCCCCGCTGTCGCGAGCGTCGCCACTAAACGCCAATGCGCCCAAGCGGCTAACATAAGAGCGGTGACGGGGAAACAAACCAGCAGCCACCTTCGTCGCTGGCGAGAGGTGACTGCAGTCGTGGCCGGAAGAAAAATTTACGCCGCACTCCGATGCCAACGGCGAAGTTTGCGAGCTACACGCTGCCTTGCGTCCATGTGCCATTGATGTTGCGCCATGTTTCCGCTGTCGGTGGTGCATCCTGCAACAGCGACGGCAGCCGTGACTCTCGCACGTTGTCATACGACGTCAACTTGGCAAAACGAATCAACGACGCAGGCACTCCGACAGCGGTAAAGCCGGGATGGCCTGTTGCCGGATAGGGGCCACCGTGGTTCATTGCCGGGCTGACCGCGACGCCGGTTGGCATCTTGTCGTTCAACACTCGCCCCACTTTCGGCGTTAATTCAAACGCGATCTTTTCATAGACCGCTTCATCGCTTTGGTCGGTTGCGGAATAGACACAGCCGGTCAAATTGCCCTCGAGATGCGAGATCACCTGAGTCATTTCGTCCAAATCTTTTGCCACCACCATCAGCGACGCGTTACCAAACGCTTCGGTCTGGAAACCTTCGGGGTTCCCCAAAAAGGCGTCACCATCAACACGAAGTAGCGTGTTGGCATAGGCACAACGCCCCGACTCGGGCTCTCCTCCGCCCGTCAACAACTCGGCCCCGAAATCACAAAGCGTTTTCACGCTTTGCGACAAACTTTTTGAGACGGCGGGCGATAGCAGGGTGCCCGCTGCCGTGGATGCAAAGGATTCTTTCACAGCGCCGATAAACTTTTCCGATGACTCATCGGCCATCAACAATACCATGCCCGGGTTGGTACAAAATTGCCCGGTCCCCATCAAGACGCTGGTCACGAAGTCGTTGGTGATTTCGTCGCCACGCTGCTGCAGCGCGGCGGGAGTCATAACAACGGGATTGACACTCGAGAGTTCCAAATAGATTGGCTTGCCGGCTGCGTCGGCCGCGGCTTTTAGCTTCAAACCAGCTGCACGGCTGCCGGTATAACCGGTGGCACCGACACGTGGATCCGAAACCAAACGCTCGCCATCGGCGTGGCTGGTGCGATAGACCAACTGCACGGTCGATGGCGGCAACCCCGTTTGCTCAAGCGACTGTAGCGCCAGATCGGCGAACAAGCGAGTCGTCTCGGGGTGCGAACTATTCGCCTTGCCTATCACAGGATTACCGGCAGCGATCGCGGCAGCGAAATCGCCTCCCGAAACACTACCAAAGGCGAAGGGAAAGTTATTGGGTCCAAACACGACAATCGGGCCGAGAGCTTCGTAACAGGATCGAATCCCCGCTTTAGTGTCGATCGTTGCCATTGCCCAATTACCACTGCGACACGCAGCAGCAGCGGCACGCAATTGATTGCTGGTTCGCGGCAACTCGACATCAGCCAAACGCGGACTGCGGCCAAGCCCTGTTTCGGCAAACGCGGCGTCAACCAACGCGTCTTTTGCTGCATCGATCTTGTCGGCATAGACCTCTAGAAACTCTGCGATCTTTGCCTTGGGAAGCTTGCGCAGTTCGCGTGCCGCGTCGACAGCCGCATCCAGCGCCGCGTCGCAATCCGACCAATCGCTGACCGGAAACTCTGCCGCTAAGACTTCGTTTTTGTTTGGATCGGTTGCCTGAAAGGTCTTGCTAAAGTCGGCATCACGCCAGACACCACCGATCAGTACTTGACGTGCAGTTGAAGTCGCTACGGACATGGAAACACCTAATTGAGTTAATAAGAATGGAAGTTTCGACTCTCGCGTCACCGCCAGCGACTCGGGGCGAGCACCGCAGCAACACGATCGAGAAGCAGGGGTCACAAAAGACTAGTGACCTTGAACAATGGGATTGGAAAGCGTTCCGATTCCATCGATGGTAATGTGAACTTGATCGCCAACTTGAAGCGTAAAGTCGCTTGACGGAATGATGCCTGTCCCGGTCATTAAAAATGCACCGTTGGGAAAATCGTTATCGCGAGCGAGCCACTGCACAAGGTCCTCAAATCCGCGAGCCATTTCCGCGGCCGAGGTTTGCTGATCAAACACAACCTTCGAATCGCGAACGATTTTCAAGTCGATCCCGATTTCCGAATTTGGGGGCAGCGAGTCGAACAGCGTGATCCAGGGGCCGAGTCCCGCACATTGGTTGTAGCATTTCGCTTGCGGCAAATAGAGTGGATTCTCGCCTTCGATATCCCGGGAACTCATGTCGTTACCGATCGTCAACCCAACGATCTTCATTTGCGGACTGAGCACCAGCGTGACTTCGGGTTCAGGCACATTCCAGGTCGCATCCTCGCGGATCCGCAGCGGCTGCATGTGGCCGCTGACGCGGTGCGGCGTCGCCTTAAAAAACAACTCGGGTCGGTCGGCTTTGTAGACGCGGTCGTAACAGGATGCCGCCGCCTCAGACTCTTCCATCCGGGCCGCTTGGCTCCGCTTGTAGGTCACCCCGGCGGCCCATACTTCCTGAGCATCGATCGGCGGCAACCAAGAGACCGAATCATCGATCGCAATCGGCGCGTCGGCAGCGAGCGACATCGCTGCAGCGATCGGTTCATCCGCAGCGATAATATCGGCGAGCGACTGGATTGGCCCTTGGGTTTGCAGGGGAACCAATTGGCCATTGTCCACGCGAGCGATTCGAGGCGAGCCCGAAGCATCAATATATTTTGCGATTTTCATACCGCTAAGGATAACGAAAACCAATTCGCCGCGGGAGCCATCACCCCGAGTAGAACCGCCGTAGAAAAAGCGGAAATCTCCGGAACTTCGACGAACCGCCTTTATGCTTGAAAGCGAATCACGCCGCCGACGATCGTGTGCGTTACTCGCGCCGACAATTCTTGGCCATCGAGCGGGCTGCTGATGCAGTTCGAGCGGAATTGCGAGGCATCCACTTGCCATGTCGCGTTGGGGTCGATGATCACGACGTCACCAAGCGAACCGACCGCCAAGGAGCCGCCAGCGATCGATGCAATCCGTGCAGGTGCAGTCGACAGCCGATCAATCGCCTGGGGCCACGTCAAAATTCCGTTTTCGATCATAAATTTTGAAACGGCCGAAAGCGTCGTTTCGAGTGTCGCGGCGCCAAACGGGGCCAAGTCGAGGTCGTTCATCTTCTTTTCACGACTGCGTGGACGATGACCGCTTTGGATCGCATCGATCGTGCCATCGGCCACCGCTTCGCGAAGCGTTTCGACGTGGCGGCGACTGCGCAACGGGGGATGTACCTTGAATCGCGAGTCAAACGAACGCAGCTCACTGTCCAACAGACAGAGATTGTGCGGACACACCGATGCTGTCACTGCGATCTTGCGTGACTTCACGCGGCGAATCATATCGACCGCCCCCATCGTACTGACCGGGCCGACATGCAATCGCCCCGACGTCGCTTCGGCCAACCGCACATCGCGTGCGACCGCCAAATCCTCGGCTTCGGTAGGCAACCCTTTTAACCCCAGCGTTAATGAGACCTGTCCCTCGTGCATCACCCCGTTCTCGGCGAGCTCGGGAATCTCGGGGATGTCAAAAATGACTCGGTTGAGCATCCGGCAATAGTCGAGCGATCGCTTCAGCAGTGCATCGCTTGCGATCGGTCGCGGAGCGTCACTAAACGCGACCGCGCCGGCTTCGGCCAACAAGCCCAACTCGGCCATCTGCTCGCCTTCGCGTTGCCGGCTGAGACACCCGATCACGTGCACACGAACGCCATTGGCGCGAGACGCCTTTTGACGCACAAATTCCACGGCACCGGGCGAATCGATCACAGGCTCGGTGTTCGCGGTACAGAGAATCGAGGTAAAGCCACCCGCCAACGCTGCATCGCTGCCGGATTGAATCGTCTCGTCTTCCTCGTTGCCGGGTTCACGCAACTCGACCCCGAGGTCGACCAAGCCGGGCGCCACGATGCAACCACTCGCATCCACGCGTTGGCAATCTGCCGGGATCTCTGCATCGCTGGGGTCAATCGCGGCAACCAAGCCACCGCGAATCAGCAAACGTGCCTGGCGATCCACCCCTTGGCTGGGGTCAATCAACCGCCCATTTTCAATCAGCAAATCAGACATAGTGGATAGGTTCAGCTTGTGTCGTTGAGTTTGAAGCGTCTTTGGCCCCCGAAAGTAACCACAACGCAGCCATCCGCACTGCGATGCCGTTGGTGACTTGCTCGAGAATGACCGAGTGCGGCCCGTCAGCAACCTCCGGTGTAATCTCGACGCCACGGTTAATGGGCCCGGGTGCCATGATCAGAATGTCGTCTTTGGCTCGTCGCATGCGAGCCCCGTTCATCGCGTACAATGCCGCGTATTCGTGAACGCTTGGGAAGGGACGCGCCTTTTGACGCTCGAATTGAATTCGCAACAAGTTCAACACGTCACAGCGATGCAGGATCGCATCCAAATTGTGCGCCACCTCGAACCCAAGCTCTTGCCATCGCGGACTAACCAACGTCGGCGGTCCACAGATAATCACGTGAGCCCCGAGCTTGCTGAGCCCCCAAATGTTGCTACGCGCCGTGCGGCTGTGAGAGATGTCGCCGACCAACGCGACGGTCAATCCATCGAGACGTCCACGGTGTTGGCGGATCGTCAACATGTCAAGCAGCCCCTGCGTCGGATGCTCGTGCGGCCCATCGCCTGCGTTGATCACACAACAGCGTAGTTCGCGCGCGAGCAGATGCGGGGTGCCGGGTGTCACGTGCCGCGTGCAAACCCAATCGACCCCCATCGCTTCGATCGTTTTCGCAGTATCGACGAAGGTTTCTCCCTTGGCGACACTGCTGCCACCGCTGCTGAATTCAACCGTATCGGCCCCAAGCCGTTTGGCCGCCAGCGAGAAACTATTGCGAGTCCGAGTGCTATTCTCGAAAAACAGGTTCGCAAGCGTTTTCCCCGTCAACAGCGAGAGCTTGTTGCGGCAACCGCCAGTCAGCTCTTTCAGCTTTTGAGCGGTATCTAAGAGGATCTGGATTTCGTCGGCCGATAGACTCTCTAAATCAAGCAAATGACGCCGGTGCCAGTTTTCTGGAAACGCTAAGTCGATTGCATCCGCCTTGGACATCGTTTCGATCTTCATACAGTGAAGGAAATTCAGAAAGGATCGTGGCGTCACGTTACGAGATTTATCGCTTTTCCGCGAGCACCCTGGCGCAAGTTTTTTCTAATTCGACCATCGGATTAGCGGCCCGATTTCAGCCCAGTTTCAGAACCGGCTGTCATGCCAGCGACACGTCATCTGAACAGCGACCGCAACGTGAGCCACCCGGTTGTTGAGCAAAAAAACCGTTCGCAATTTACCGGACGGATTGCGCCGCACCGCTAAAAAAGCCACCCGGTTAGGTCGAAAGCGTGGCATTGAACTGGCGCTGGGCCGCTAAAGAACAGGGTGATCGTGACCGCACCCCTTGGCGAGTTTCGCCAGCTTAAAAATTGGCCTTAGCGGCCCGGATCATTGCGGCTCTTTGCCAAACCGACCAACGATACCCAGCCGGCAATCCAAAGCAGTCCGCCAATCGGGGTAACTGCCCCCAACCAGGGTTTGTTCAGGGCCACAAGCAGATAAAGACTGCCGCTGAAAAACAGAATCCCCAGCAACATCATCCAGGCTGCCGCGCGGCGAACACGGTCCGAGCCGAAGGGAACAACGGCGATCACAAGCAGCACGACCGCGTGCACGAGGTGATAGCGAGCCCCCACATCAAACTGATCGCTCCGCCTGGCGATCGTTTCTGCATCCAACCCACGCGATTGCAGAAAGTCCGCCAATCCATGAGCGCCAAAGGCACCGATCAACACGGCAAGTGCACCGCAAATCGCAGCGGTAACCAAAATCCGCTTTTGCAGTGCAGTATCAATCACGACTCGAGCAACTTATTAACGGCTTTGATCAAACGATCCATCGGGAACGGTTTGCGGATATAGTCGCTCACACCAAGCAGTTCCGCATAGGCCTTGTGGCGACTTCCTTCGTTGCCGGTAATCATGATCACGGGCAAGGGAACATCACGGATGCGACGCAGCTTTTCAAGCACCAAAAAACCGCTGCGTTTGGGCATCATCATGTCCAAGATCATCAGATCGGGGTTTTCTCGCTCGGCAAGTGCAAGCCCTTGATTCCCATCGCGAGCAATGATGACTTCATGACCTTCGCCCTCGAGGGCATAGCGAACCGATTCGATGATTTCATGATCGTCATCCACGATCAAAATCCGCTTGCCGCCGGAAGAATCGGCTGAGGAGGGTGCAAGGTCTTTTGCAGAATCGGGACTCTTCTCGACGGCATCGTCGCTGCTGTTCTCGCGGGTCATCGTTTCTCGTTCAGGCAAAGCGGAATCAAGCGAAAAAACTGTCTACGGGGGAGGGACGCGTCAGCATAGCGTACCAGATGGCGAAGCAACACATCCGGAAGCGCAAAGGTGGGGCAAAATCAATTTGAGGGGGGGGGTGACGGCAATCGGCGAGGCAGGGCGGCCCGGCGAACGACAAGGTCGGGTGGGTTACGACGGGCGAGCTAAATCGGGTGAGCTAAGTCGGGCGGGCTAAATTGATTACGCTACAAACGCCCCCACGGCTCGATTCGATCCCACTCCACTCGACTCGTCTTGGAGCGACAACCGAAATCCGTGCGCGACACTTTGCACAGCGTCACACATATTGCCAATGAAAGCAATACGACGCAAATCAAAGACCAGCGGGACGAGCGTAAGCCGAATGGGCTCAGTTGGACGAGAACTGAGTGGGCGAGGATGCCCAGCGATCGCTCGAACTGCTGCCGCTAGTGCCTGAGACGACCTTATCCATGATCCACTGGTTAATATCCGCCAGGGCGACGGTATTCATCTCGTCATCATCACAATACTGGCGAATTTCGAGCTGAGCACGAATCATCATGGCACGACGCATATCCTCGTCGAGCTCGGACGAATCAAAGAGAGAGTTTTCGGTCGCCCACTGCCAAAGCATTGGCAATCGCCGCTCGCGCAAGTCCGACAAATTGGACAACGCCCGACAACCGCTTGGCATCCGGCCGCCGAGAGAGACGACACCCGCAAATCGTTTCGGATCACGAAGTGCAATTCGCATCGCCATAGCGCCACCACTCTGATAGCCCGCTAAAACGATCCGTGATGCGTTCACCGAAAAACGTTCGCTCGCCTCATCAATTGCTTGCATTACGTTTTCGTAAGCAGTCTGGATGGCACCGGGACGGGTCCGCCATTCGTAGCGATGTCCGGAGGAATCGGTCGCACAGCTGGCGCGAACGCCCACGCCGACATAATTCCGCAAACTGATGTGCGGCATTACTTGCGTGATTTGGTTCTCGTTGAACCCATCGTTATGCAGCCATATCAGCAGCGGATAGGCATAATTAGCTTCGTAATGCAGTGGCAAGAAAAACGCAGTTCGCGCTCCGACGCCCTTGAATTGGTCAAATGGGTTAGGGAACCCGTCGACCAAATTCGCGTCGGACACCGAATCGTGCCACGAGTAATCTTGAAGAAAGCTATCGGAGTTTCCGGCAAAATTCAGACCGGATTCTTCTTCGGGCGGCCCCAAAGATTCTTGAGTTGGTGTGTTGTCGTGAGGGGCTTCATTCGATTGGGATGTCCCCCAATTTGCCGATGAAAAATAACGACTCATAACCAACCGAATGTTAGAGGAAGGCCCCGCCTAAGGTTCTCTGAAGATTCAATGGCAGGTGAAAAACACGTGCCAAAAAATCAATTCAGCCAACGATACAGACGCGTTTGATGGATGTCATAAACCTACGCGTAATCGCTCGCCGATGTCAACGCTGAAGCGGTTGCTTCAGCGAAAGAACTTGCAAGTTCCGTTACGACGATAGCAATTGTTCCATCGTTGCAACCAACCCTTTGACCGCGTCGACGCTGTTTTGGAAATCCGCTTTTTCGGAGTCGGTCAAATCGAGTTCGATGATCTTTTCGACTCCGCCGCTTCCCATCACCACAGGGACACCGACGTAGTAGCCACCGACCCCATATTCGGAATCACACAGTGCGGCACAAGGGATAACACGCTTCTTGTCACGAACGACCGCTTCGACCATTTGCGCACAAGCAGCGGCCGGTGCGTAGTAGGCGCTGCCGGTTTTCAACAGCGAAACAATCTCGGCTCCGCCCTTGCGGGTGCGTTCGACGATTTCATCCAATCGTGCGCGATCGATCAATTGAGTGACGGGGATACCGCCGACGCTGGTGCAGCTTGGGATCGGAACCATCGTGTCACCATGGCCGCCCATCAACAGAGCGCTGATGTCTTCGATGCTGACGCCCAACTCCATTGCCAAGAAGGTACGGTAACGAGCGGTATCCAAAACGCCCGCTTGGCCAACCACTTTGGCCTTGTCAAATCCGGTGACTTTCCACATCTGTTGCACCATCGCGTCAAGCGGATTGCTGACGACGATGACAACCGCATTGGGGCTGGTGGCCTTAATCTGTTCGCCGACCGAGGTGATGATTTTTGCATTGGTGTTGAGCAAATCATCACGACTCATCCCTGGTTTGCGAGGAATACCTGCAGTCACCACGATGACATCGCTATTAGCAGCGTCATCATAGCTTGTGGTACCGACGATGTTGGAATCGAATCCCATGATCGGTGACGCTTGCATCAAGTCCAGCGCTTTTCCACGCGGCATGTCTTCGGTCTGGGGAATGTCCAACAGAACGATGTCACCTAACTCTGCAGCAGCACACCAATGAGCACAGGTGGCTCCGACGTTTCCGGCTCCGATGACGGTAATTTTTGCTCGGCGCATTTGTTTCGCTCGCGGGGAAAGTATTGGGAAGTTGTGTGAGAGGGCGAAATGGGAATCGCTTTCTCATTTCGATGATTTTCTAAGGCGTTATCCTCTCGCAAGCGAGCCGTGGGTCAAGTAGACGCTCGCTAGATTTCTGGCGATCAAACACAAATTGGGTTGGTGGATCAGAAGCCCGGTGGATCTTCAGCTGGGCGGATCTACTGTGGCAACCGCAACTCATCAGCCTCGCGTTCTTTGCGTTGGCGTTGCACTTCACGATCACGGCGTCCGGTGACGACATTCCAAAACAAAATCGCCAACATGCCCACCCCCACCGCCACCGCCGCGATCCAGCCAAAGATGCTCACGCCGACAGGGTCCGCTTCGGTCGGTTCACGATTGATCATATCGGCGCCGATCAACAGCGGTCCAAACTGATCTCCGCCACCGAACCGCTGCATGTACGCCGTCGGATAACTCCACAAGCGAAAGAAAAACGCGTCCGCAGCAACAAGCACCGTCAAATCGGCCACGATCGCCTCCGATTTTCCCTCGGCTCGCAGTTTGTTTTGCAAAAACGTCGGCAGCGTTTTAAACACCAACGAGATCGGATATCGGTTTTGAAACACCGGTCCGTCGCCCGCCGCATCACGCCCCGAATCAATCTGGACTTTGACGTTACCGAGGTCGCCCATCGCATCGACTTGATAATAATGATCCGCCCCCAACTGTTTTATGCGGGCCGGCTCGGTCACGGAAATTCGCGTCACTTGAACGACTTCGACCTCCATTCGCAGCCAATCCGCAGTAAACGCCTCAGGCGTCTTCAGCAACGCAATCGGCTCGACCGGCTTGGCTGCGACACGCTCGGCAGCGGGCAATTTCGCGATCCGATCCGCCGCGGCCAGCATCGAGTAAAACAATTCGGTATCGTCGCTGGAAAGCGGTTGCCGGTTACGTGAGGCGACTCCGGAAAGCTCGCCCAAGCTAACACCCTGTTGGGCGAGTAGCTGCCAGCCGACCTTCTCGGGATTCGCCGGAAACCACTGCAGCGGCAGTGCCGCGATGGCTTCGACCACGTTGCCGTCGCCTCCGCTGTCTGGCTTCGTTTCGACAACAACGCCTAACGCAGCGATCTGGTCACCGCTGCGAACTGTCGCGGGAAGCCCCGACGTAATCACTTCGACCGCGCGGCGTTCACCCTGTTCCCCCGTTTCAACGGTCACCAGATCGAGTTGCCGCATTTCTAAGAATTCGACCAATCGGGCTGGCACTTTCAGCGACTGAACCTTCACAACCGCCCCCTCGAATGCGACAACTTGCCCTAGCCCAATCGCAGGCCCACGGAGCGAGCTGGGGGTTTCGCTGGAGAGCGATTTCTCTATAGAGCTGCGATTAAGCCGATTGATTCGGTAGATCAGCTTCGCCAACTCGCCAATCGATTCGTCGTCATCAGCAGGATAAAGCTGCTCGATTCGCGGCGAATCAAAACCGGCTGCCTGTAACAGTTCTGACTGGGCGTCGAGCGATCGAGGGAACAGCCCCGCGGACAACACCCCCACGATTCCCCAGACCCACAACCACTTTCCCAAGCGATCAATTTTGGTAGCGTCCTCGACGTTAGTAGCGGTGTGGCGCCAGCCGCCCGGTCGCAGCGTGATCGACGACTCTTCTTGAAAAACAATCTTGTCAGGGGGTTGTGTCATTGTGATTCTCTGGTTGGGACGACTCGACGTCTGCATCCGCCTCTGGCAGGGATGGATCGCCATGTTGCGGTGCTAATTGTTCGAGAAACGATGCAGGTTGGCGTTCTTTGGCATGTCGCAGCTCGCGACTTTGTCTTGCCGACACTGCGGTCCGCCACATCGCAAACGCGGCCAATCCGACGCCAAGTAGAACCGCAAACACGATCATCCCCCACAGCGAACGCGAGACTCCATCGTCAGAGACGAGCGAACTTGATTGCGACGCGGATTCCGTTTCAGCGTCGGGAGGCAACGTCAAAATCCGCCCGACAATCACAGGCGTGGAATCGGCTCCGACACTGGATCGATACGCCAATCGCTTTAGAAAGCGACCGGTGATCCATAGCACAGGAGCTTCCTCGATATCCGTTTCTTCGGTCCCCACATTCTCGGAGGCCCAATTTGCAATCGACTCGGGAACCTCGTCAACGACGGCCAAGAGGGGGCGATCGGCGCCGTCGACCGGCCGCAGCCAAAGATGCCAATAGTGAGCGATCTCATATTCATTGGAGGTCGCCGTATGTCGCTCGACGCGTGCCGGACGACCGGCAAATGCAACGACATGGTTCAAATAGACGTCGGGCTGCTGCATCAACGGCAACACACCAACTTGCGGCACCGCGGGGGCAGCGGCGGTTTGCACATTCTTCGTTTTTTGTGCTTCGGATGTCTCGTTGCCGTTGGAATCAGCCGCCCCCAAGCCTGCCAAATCGTTTTCAAAGCCAAATCGGGCCTCGTCCAAGTAGCGGTACAATGCGTCACGATCGCGAGACTGCCACACGCCCGACGAGGCAACACGGGATGCCGCGGCCGCGTCGAGTGCTTGGATCAACGCCTGAATCTTGACCCTCGTTTCCCCACTCGGATCGTCCCCATTCGGATCGTCCCCAATCGGATCGGCATACTCCGCGCTAAGCCCCGAGGGGTCCGATGCCACTTGTTCGATCAATTCGCTCCAACCTTGACGTGAGGGATCTGCCTCGGACTCATTTTGGGAATTTTGATCCGCTTGCCATTCGAGTTGCGAGAGTTTGACCGTCCATCCGGTATCGAGCACGGTGAATTGCGGAATCTCTTGATGACGACGAATCCGCAGCAGCGTGGCGAGCCAAAGCTGCTGATCCTCCGGTGGAACGAGTGACACGATCGCGCGCGCGTCCGAGACAATTTTGGGATTGGGATCGACGTTGCGGTGATGCGGCACCGTGTCGGCTGCCGCATCCCCCCCAGCGAGTAGTTGGACTGGCTGAGCGGCCGCATAAATCTGACGTGTCGCCTCGCTGACGCGTCCCTGTTGCCCCGACGCACCTCCGAAGAAGGGTTCGTAAACACGCGGTTTAGCGGATTGTCGCATGACGACCAGCACCAAGGCCAAACCGAGTCCGAGTCGGATCAAGCGTCGGTAGTTCTGAACCGTTGCGCCGCGCCGTCGATGACGACCATAAAGGCTATCTTCGTTAAATTGAGAAGGGATTTTCATCGGATATGTCCTTGAATCGCTGGACAAGCTTGAAGGAGCGACTCGGGAGCTTTAATCTAGGATGGGGGGAAGTTTGGCGAACAATAGCACATCGTGACGGCGTCAATGAGCTAGAATAGCGTTTAAAACCCCTGCTCGCCTTACCCTTATCCTGTCAACTCATCCTCCCTGGCAGCAAACATTCAATCTAACCCGCACTCGGTCGCCATGCTCGTATTCTATTCGCGGAATTGCTTATCACGGAAGGCATTTTGCCATCGAGCCGTTCGTTTCACGATTTATGTCTTAGCAATATCACTGTCGATATCAGGCACTTGCGGTTCGCTGGCGTTGGCCGAGGGCGAACCCGCCGAAGACTTTCTCAAACGGCTCCGCGCGGCTGGCTACTACGATACCGCATTGGCGTATTTAGACCGGCTCGACCAATACCCTGGCGTGGACGGATCGCTCAAGGATGCGGTCTCGCTCGAAAAGGCACAGACCTATATTGAAGCCGGCGTCAATGCGCGATCGGCGACCGAGCGGGACGAGTTTTTCGTCAAAGCAGAATCGTCGATCGCCGACTTCCTAAAAAAGGATTCTCATCCGCGGGCGCCCGAAGCACGGTTGCAGTTGGGGAAGTTGCAATTAGTGCGTGCCAACACGCTGATGATGCTCGATCCCGATGATGACAAGAAGAAAGCGGCGCGGGAATCGTATCTCAACGCCGCAAAAACGTTTGACACGATCGTCGAAAACCTGCGTACCCAATTAAAGGAGATGCAGGGAGAGAAGATCAACGCCGACGAAAATCCAAAATTGGCCGAACAGCGAACGCAGTATCGCGCCGATTTTCTTGAAGCCAAACTTAACGCCGGAGATGCTCGTCGTTTGGCCGCGACCACCTTTGCAAATCCCGCCAAAGATGGAAAGAAGCTGCTCGACGAAGCGATCACTCAGTTTAAAGATTTGGCCGACAATTACGGCGGCTATGTGACCGGGGCGATCGCCATTTTGCATCTTGGACAAACGCAGCAATTGCTCGGACAAAACGATGCGGCGTTGGATAG
Source organism: Novipirellula rosea (assembly GCF_039541335.1). Classification (NCBI taxonomy): domain Bacteria; kingdom Pseudomonadati; phylum Planctomycetota; class Planctomycetia; order Pirellulales; family Pirellulaceae; genus Novipirellula; species Novipirellula rosea. The sequence goes on from NZ_BAABGA010000082.1 coordinate 223,601, forward strand.
TTTTTTGCAGTTCCTAGAACAACCCGATGCCGATCCGCTTCGCGAAGGCCGCTTTGAAGCGACCAGTGCGCTGACCCAAATCTGGCTGGCAAAATCGCCGCCCGACTACAATCCCGCCATCGAACGGGGCCAGGGGTTACTGGACACGGTTCGCCCTAACGAAAAACGCCTCCCTGCAGCACTACATTTAAAACTCGAACTCGCCAAAGCCTATCTTGCCAAATCCAAAGACACCAAGGGGCAAAAGAAAACGGACATCAAACGGGCCGAGTCTGCGGGTCGTCAATTGCTGATCGAGATCGAAAAGCTGCCGGGCACCCATGCCGAAGAATCGACGAAATTGCTGGCAGAAATGGGCGTGGATTTAACCCCCACTGAACTGCCGAAAGCGGACGATCCCGAAAACCTCGAAGAAGCCTTCGCGGCCTCGCGAGAACTGTACCAACTGAGCGAAGATCTACGCCAAGCGTTGGAGTTACTGAAGCAGCAAAAAAAGGACGATGCGGAACACAAAAAGCAGATCGAAAGTCTTGAGAAACAACTTGCCGACACACGTTACCTGGCGATTGAAACGCTGCGTCTCGGCATGACGATGATCAACCGTGGTGCTGACCTGACCACGCTGAACCAAGCCAAACATTTTTACGCGGTCCTGTTGTATCAAGTCGATCGGTTTCGCGACGCCGCGGTGGTGGGTGATAATTTAGCACGCACTTCGCCGGGAACCGAGGTCGGATTGAAGGGCGGTTTGGTGGCACTCAGTGCGTTGCAGAAACTGCTCGTCGAAGTTCCGCAGGACGAAAACACCAACTTGATCGCTCAGCTGAAATCGATTGGCGATTTCCTCACTGTGACCTGGCCCGATGATCCCGAAGCCGCAGCAGCGCAAGGCATCATGATTCGGTTGGCACTGCAAAAAGACCAATGGGATCAAGCTCAATCGTTGGTTTCAAAAATGCCCCAAGGCCCTGAACGCGCTAGTTTCGAGCGTTTAATGGGGCAACTGCTTTGGAATCAATCGATTGTCGCTCGTCAAGAAAAGAACGATGCGTTAGCTGATAAATTGCTAGGGGACGCCGAAAAAGAATTGATCAAGGGATTGTCGGGAATCAAAGGCGGGCTGATTGAACCCGAGGGGCTGCGAGCCGCATTGGTTTTGGCCAAAGTCTACTTGCGAAAAGGCGACGATGCCAAAGCGTTGGCGACGCTCGACCATAAAACCTATGGTCCGGTCAAGTTGATCAGCAAGATTGCGGACGACGACGACGCATTGCGAGGCGATCTGTTTGCCACAGAATTGACCACGATTGTGCAGCGGATGACCAGCGACGGGACCGATCCAACCGCACTGCTAAAACGCGCCACGGCGGTTATGGACAAACTTCGCCAAACCTACAAAGGCGACGACGGCCAAAAACGTTTGCAGTCCATCTACATCGGCATGGCACGCAGTTTGAAAGATGAACTGGAAACCGCCAACGCCGCCAAAAAAGACAAGTTGATCGATGCGTTTCGTGTCTTTCTAACCCAGATCGCAGAAACCACCAAAGATCCTGCGACGTTGCAGTGGATCGTGCAAACGTTGGTTCAATTGGGCGAAGCCGCGATGCCCGAGGCTGAGACCAAAGCGACTGGACGCGCAAAAGAATTGTTGGCGACGGCGATCAAAACATACGAGCAACTCAAGGCTCAAAACCCGGACGTGTCACTTTCGGTTCAGTTCCAACTAGCCCGCGCCTACCGTTTGGTCGGTCAATACAAGAATTCGCTCGATGTGCTTGAACAGATTTTGCTCGAAAAACCGACCATGCTGGACGCTCAAGTCGAAGCCGCGACAGCGTACGAAACGTGGGCTGGCGAGCTGCCGGACAAATTTGCGCCCAAGGCGTATCAAACCGCACTCAATGGCGGACGTCCCGGTCCCAACAAACAGAACACCATCTGGGGTTGGGGCAAGATCAGCAAGCTGACCAACGGCAATGAACAATTCAAAGAAATTTTCTTTGATGCTCGCTATCACATCGCGCTGTCGCGTTTCCTGTGGGGGCGACGCGCCAAAGACACCTCGATCATGAAACGGGCGATCACGGACATCACTCAAGTCGCGGGGATCTATCCCGAACTGGGTAGCCCCGCGCAACGTGCAAAGTTTGACGCGTTGCTTCGCCAAATTCAGAAAGAGGTGGGAGACCCGGTGAAAGGACTTCCACCGCTGCCACCAGCCGGTTAAGTCGGATCCGCCATCCCGCTGCACCGATGGTGTTGGCACAGTGTATCGCAGCCCTACCGTGCAGACAAAAAACCTTTTCGATAACCAATCTCATCTCAACGAACTCACTTCAACGAACAGACCGAGTGAAAATGAAATACTTTAACGCCGCACTGATGTCCGCCGTCTGGATGGGTTGGGTGCTATTAGGAAATACGGTCCAAGCACAAAACGATCGGATCTATCCAAGTTCGGGTTCACCTGTGATTGGTTCGGTTGCCGAGACCAGCCCGCAAGGGATCCAAGTCAAAGTCGGAGGCAACACTCAGAACTTTGTCGCGGGTGAAATCGAAAAGATCTTGTTCGCAGGCGATTCACCTGCACTGACCAAAGGACGCGAATTTGCGTTGGACGGGCAATACGACCAAGCGATGCAAGAGTTAAAGACGGTCAACATCGGCGAACTGCCACGTGACGTGATCAAGGCGGATGCGATGTTTTACACCGCCTATTCGATGAGCCAATTGGCGATCGCGGGCAAAGGAAACAAGCAGGCAGCGAAGCAAGCGATGCTGGCGTTTGCGTCAAAGCACCGTGATTCGTGGCATTTCTTCGAAGCCGCCAAGGTGCTCGGCGATCTAGCGTTAGCGCTCGGCGACAAAGATGGAGCGCTCAAGTTCTATGGTTCGCTGCGGCAAGCCCCCACCGCGAACGCCAAGATCCAACACGTTTACCTCACCGGGATGGTGCACTTGCAGAGCGACGATGCCGACGCGGCGATTGCCGAATTCGACAAGGTTTTGGGTTTAAAAGTCGAGTCGGTGGAAGCCGCCCGCTTGCAATCGCTTTCCAAAGCAGGAAAAGCGGCGGCATTGGCCTCGAAAAAACAAGCCGACGAAGGGTTGAAATTGGTCTCAACGCTGATCAGTGAAATGAACCCAACCGATGTTGAAATGGCCGCCCGAATCTACAACGCTCAAGGCGCGATCTACGAGGCCAAAGGGGACACCGAAGGGGCGATCATGGCCTACCTGCATACGCACTTGATGTTTTCGGGCCAAAGTGATGCACATGCGGTGGCACTTTCGAAACTTGTCGAGCTTTGGCCGAAGGTTGGAAAACCTGAACGTGGCGCCGAAGCGCGTCAAGAATTGCAACAACGCTATCCCGGATTTGGCAAATAATTAAAACCGCCGATACGGTTTTTGCCGTTGCAAGCGGACCTTCGAGCCAGTTTTCTCAATCGATTCGAGTCGCTTGGAGGGTGCGAGGGTACTTTTCCCCAACTATCCTGTTCAAATGCTAGAATTCACTGGTTCCGATTTCGGGACCGCCAGAGTTCGCTTGAAAACCCAAAATAAAATCTAAACGTTCCCGCTTCTTATCCTCAGAGAGTCTCGTTGATGTTCGCTGCCTGCGGTTCCCTCCTGCATCCTGCCCGTCTCAGCACGCCCAGCATGCACACGTTTCGTTCGGTGGGTCTAGCGATCTTGGCATCGCTATTCCTTGTCACCCATGTGTCAGCTCAAGATGATGCTGCAGCAGAATTTGGGGAAGCCGAACCGGCCGCGGCGGCCCCTGCGGACGTGCCCGCCGATGGCGGCGTCGACGCCGCAGCGGACAACGGAGCGGCTCCGACGGCAAAGAAATCGAGCGATCAAAACCTGCTCGCCTGGACGATCGAAGCGCTTGGGTTGACCTATTCATTCGTCTTTTTGGTGCTCTCGATCACACTCGTTTCACTGTTTGTGATGAATGTGTTGGCCGCTCGTCGCGACACCCTCTGTCCGCATGAATTGGTCGAAGGTTTCGAAGAGAAGCTGAACGAGAAACAATTCCAAGAGGCCTACGACATGGCCAAAGCCGACGAATCGGTACTTGGCCAAGTGCTTTCCGCCGGACTTGCTCGTTTGTCGCGAGGCTACAACAAAGCACTCGAAGGGATGCAGGAAGTCGGCGAAGAGGAAAGCATGAAGCTTGAACATCGACTGAGCTACATGGCTTTGATCGGCAACTTGAGCCCGATGATTGGATTGTTTGGGACGGTACACGGGATGATCGAATCGTTCCAAGTGATCGCACTGGGCGGCGCCTCGCCGAAACCCGCCGACTTGGCAGCCGGTATTTCGACGGCACTTTTCACCACGCTGATTGGATTGGCCATCGCGATTCCTGCGATCGCAGCCTACAACGTGTTGCGGAACCGTGTCTCGCGCATGCTGTTGGAAATCGGTGTGACCAGCGAAAACTTGATGAGCCGTTTTGAGGACGTGACGCCTCAGGGGACCAAAGCTTAAATGCGAGTCAAATCCAAAAAACCTGACTTGGCCGAAGGCGATTTGACGCCGATGATCGACATGACATTTCAGTTGATCGCGTTCTTTATGGTGCTGATCAATTTCGCACAAACCGAAGCCAATGATCGCGTCGTGTTGCCGAACAGCCAGCTGGTTAAACCGCCCGAAGTGCCGCTCGAATTTCCCATCATCCTGCATGTGGCGATGGATGGTGAAATTGTGCTTGGCGGCGACGACTACACCGTGGAAACACTGCGAGTCGGTCTACTCCGCGAACTGACGGTGATCGAATCCGAAGGCAAATCCGCTGACGATGCCAACGTCGTCATCCGAGCTCACAAAGATACCGCTGCTGGCGATGTGCAGGAGGTGATCCGAGTGGCGCAAGAACAGAAACTCGTCAACTTTGCGCTGCGAGTGAAGGAAGACAATCGATGAAAATTCGCAATCAACACGCGAACGAGAAAAACGAACTCAACATGACCAGCATGATTGACATCGTCTTTCTGTTGCTGGTTTTCTTCGTGATGACCTTTAAAGTCGTGGAAATGGAAGGCGACTTCAGCGTGCGGATGCCGCTGGGGGATAGCCAAGGTGCTGCGGATCCGACCGACCTCGGATTGAAACTGCGGTTGCGAGCCGATTCGCAGGGCCGACTCGCTTCGATGGCATTGAACGATTCGGACTTGGGCACCGATTACGACGCACTGCGAGCTCGCATCGTTTCTCAAATCGGTTCGGCGACGCCGACCGAAGAGGACGAGGGGCCTGAACTTGAAATCGATACCGATTACAACTTACGCTACGAAAATGTCATCCGAGCCATCACCGCGGTAAGCGGCTACAAAGATGGCAACGAAGTTGTCAAACTGATCGAAAAGATTAAGTTTGCCAAACCGCGTCGCTAGCGGTCCGATCCCTTAGAAGCTGTATTGCATGATCTTATTGCTGGACAACTACGATTCCTTTGTCCACAACTTGGCCCGATACTTTCGCCAACTCGGCTGCGACACGCGTGTGATTCGCAGCGACGAGATTGATGTTCAAGGATGCCTGGAACTGGATCCCGAAGCGATCGTGATCTCGCCAGGCCCGAAAAGCCCCAAGGAAGCGGGCTGCTCGGTACCCGTGATCCGCGAACTGTCCTCGCAGATTCCGATGTTGGGTGTTTGTCTAGGGCATCAATCGATCGGTGTTGCCTTTGGTGGCATCGTGTTGCGATGTGGTCCCGAGCATGGCATCCAATCTTCGATCAAACACAATGGGCAAGGTATTTTTGAGCACCTTGCTTCACCGATGCTCGTCGGACGATACCACTCGTTGGCAATCGATCCAGATCATCTGCCCGACGATCTGGATGTGACCGCCCGCAGCGACGATGGGGTGATCATGGGGATCCAGCACCGCAGCCGACCGGTTTTTGGAGTCCAGTTTCATCCCGAGTCGATCTTGACCGACGAGGGCAGCCGTCTGCTCGAAAACTTTGTCACGATTGCTTCCAAACGGCGACGGGAATTGGCATTGTGATCTTGGAATCGATCGTTACGTCGACAAGTTCCGACAAACAAATCAACATTGCTCCGATGGGACCGATTGTCTCAGAATCGCTTGCTCATGGCGACGCCGAGGGGCAAACGATCCTGTTGCGTCCTTTCAACTCATCCCGCACGTATCAAAATTTGATGCAAACGCGGCGAGCCGTCGTCCACGTGACCGACAATGTTGATCTGTTTGCACGAGCCGCAGTGGGGCCGCTCGGTGACCAAGCGACGCTTCGGCAATGGGTACGCCCGCTCGAACAATTGCAGCGTGATCCATTGCAGTTCGATCCATCACCCGCCGATTCCTCCGCCTACTGGGTTCTGCGAGATTGTCATCGCTGGTTTGCGGTCGAGGTGGAATCGATAGACGACCATGACCCGCGAGCCGAGATGCAGTGCCGGGTTGTCCAATCAGGCATCGTTCGCCCGTTTTTTGGGTTCAACCGAGCTAAATATGCTGTGATCGAGGCCGCGATTCTGGCGACACGAACACACCTGATCGCGCAAGAGGAAGTCGAGGCGGATCTTCGCCGCCTGCAAATCTTGGTCGATAAGACCGGAGGCGCCGCCGAGACGGCGGCGTTCCAATTCCTCAGCCAAGCGATTTCGCAGCGGTACGCCGACATCGATCCCTGATCAAGCGTAGCCGCCGTGCCGTTTTCCAAGTTGGGCATTGGCAACCACTTGCTTCCCCCGTCTTGGAAGGCATACCGGGATGCTGGTATTGTGAGCACATGACATCTCAGCAGGTACGCGTGACCACAGGCTCACGACTTCATTTCGGTTTACTAGACACAGCGAAACCCTTCGGGGGTGTCGGTGTGATGATCGAGCATCCGATCACCGAAGTGATTGCGCGACGCGCCGACACGTTCCAAGGACCTGCGATTGCGGCTGAGCGGGTATTGGGGATTGCCGAGCGTTATCGCCAGCGATTTCATCTCGATGCGTTACCGGCTTGCCAGATCGAGATTGTCCGGCGTCCACCCGCTCATACGGGACTTGGCACGGGAACCCAGTTGGCGATGGCGGTGGCCGAGGCGATCAGCGAGCTACTGAACCCGAGCATGGTGGACGAGACGACTGCGTTTCGCATCGCCGATCGCGGACGCCGCTCCGCCGTCGGCATCCATGGCTATCGGCATGGCGGGCTGATCTACGAAGACGCCGACAACGCTGCGGAACTGAATCCGATCCGGCAACGAATCGACGTTCCTCGGCAGTGGTGTGTGGCGATCCTTCGCCCTATCCAAGAAACGATGACGATCAGTGGTGATGTGGAATTGGACCAATTCTCTAAACTTCCCGCGACGACATCCGCGCAGCGCGATCACTTTCGCGACCAGATCACCAGCCAATTGCTACCAGCCATACAAAACGGCGACTTCGATGCGTTCAGCGAAGCGGTGCACCGCTACAACCGCGACAGCGGGTTGCTTTTCGAATCGGTGCAAAACGGTCCCTACAATGGCACCGCCGTGTCATCGCTTGTTGATTTTCTAAGAAGCAATCGGGTCAAGGGAGTGGGGCAGAGCAGTTGGGGGCCATCGGTTTTTGCTTGGTTCGCGACACGAGAGAAAGCTCATCAATTCGTATCGAACGAAATCGACGAATCCAAGGTTCATGTGCTGCTAACGCATGCCAAAAACGAGCCGCGACAAATCGAGTCAACGTGTTGACGTGCCAACACGTTGACGTGATCCGCTGCGGTGATTCAACCGATTACCGCAGCGTTCCCCGCAGTGGCATCGCCATGTGATGATCCGCGGTGTACTCCGTCGGCGCGGTCGCCGCGGCGGCTGCGGCAGTCGCGGACAAGGTGGTCAAATCGACCATCTGAGACGCGTTCTGCGGCATTGTGAACAACTGGGGATCGCCACTTAGCAATTGATTCACCGCGTACGAACCAATCGTAATTTTCATCCGCAATGGTTGTCCCATCGCGGGCGTCAGATTCAGTTCGACTTGATGCGGCAAAGCACATTGGTGCTCGGCGTAGTAGCGATGATTGGTCGCGGTGCTTTGCGCGATCAAGCGATTGTCGGGGGCATACAAGAATTGGTTTGTCACGTAACCGGCCGAAGGTTCGATCAAGTAGACACGTTGATACAAACCGTCAGGCATTTGGATAACGCTGCGAATTTCCAACTTGCCGTCTTCGCGTTTGACGGGGCCGTTGACGACCGTCGCGGGATCCAATTGAACCAATCCCAAGCCGTCCATGATCCAAGTTGGATCGACAGGCAAAACCGCTCGCTGGAGCTGTTGGCGGTACTTCGCGTGCTCGGCGTAGTACAGCGTCTTGGACATCCCGATCCCCTCGGGAACTTCGAACCAAAACACCTCGTCATTGCTGCCCATGTCCATCCCGGCCCCCAGCACGATCGGCAAACTGGCTCGCAAGCGAAAGCGACGCTCACGCTGCAGACTTAAGGTAGCGCTGAGCTTCGGAATGTTGGGCATCGACAAGACTTCGACCGAGGCGGTGTTGGTCGACAACTGCTGGATCGAACTGGTGCGGTTCATAACCCCAGCCAATTCGTCCAAGCTGGGTGTCTCATTGAAGGCAACCGGAGGCGGTGGGAACGGTACCGGAGCCTCGCGGCGGGCGCAAGTCGCTCCACCCGAGACAAAACAAATCATCAACGTTCCGATCCACAGCCATGTTCGCATCCTTGCTTTTCTCCTGGGACCGTTACCGGGTTGATGTTTCGTCGTCGGCGCTAACCACATCGGCTTCGCAGTAAAGCAAATCGTTTAACTCGTCACGGATCGAGTCCGATTCGGCGCGGTTGATCTCGCAGGGCATCACATCGATCGTCGACTGATCGGCCAGCACTTCCAATCGCATCGCCCCCTCTTCGAGAGAATCATCGGCTGTGCCTTCCCAAGGACGCACCAGCCGTTTACGCATCAACATGATCGCCAGCAAGTAGCGTGTTTTCGCTTTGTCGGGAAAGTTACCCATTTGGCGTAACAGATCGATCAAGACCTCCGGCGGCGCCAGCACAAGCTTCTTTTCCGAAGCGGTGGGCATTCGGTTTTTCCACCATCCGATCGCGTCCTCTGGCGGCCCTTTCCAGCTTTCGGCCGAAAAGTCGCGACGGACGTAATCGTCCCCTGATTCCATCACGACCGAGTAATACCACTCGCCTTCGCGCAGCGGGCGGTGCAGCGAATGGCAATTTCGGGTACAGCGGCCGACGTGGTATTCGCCTAACATAGGAGCCAAGAAACAGAAGGAATTCGAGTAAAGGGGTCCGCGCATTGGAACCGTAGCACAATTCCATCCTAGCGTGAAAGACAGAATGTCGAGCCGGTTTTGACAGCAAAATTCATAGCAAACAGTCCAAATTCCAGCATCACAGGTTTGCTAGCACAGTGTTTTGACTGAGGAGCAAATGCAGCCTTCCATCACGATCCGCAAGGCGACGGCCGAGGATGCCGAAGCGGTGGCAACGGTGTTTCACGCTGCATTCGCTCCTTTGCGAGCGATCTATCGACCCAATTCCCAAACCGTCGCCAGCCAGTCCCTTCATCCGAAGGACGGAACACGGCTCGTCGCTGAGCTGGATCAGCAAGTCGTTGCGACGGTTCAATTCGACAGCCACGAAGGTTACTTGCATGTGATTGGGCTGGCCGTTCACCCCCACTTTCAACAAAAGGGCATCGCCCGTCGCCTGTTGAATTGGATCGCTTCGCATGCACGCTCCACCGCTCGCACTGCCATCGTTCTGGAGACGATTAAGGAAACCGGAAATGTTCCGGTCTTTGCGAAGCTGGGTTTTCTAATTACCCGCGAGCGAGTTACGAACCGTTTCGAGAGCGACATCTATCCAGAACTGCACGAAGTTAAGATGAAGCGGACAACTTCATAACCAATCGGGAAAGTCCTGCGTAAATTAGTATGAGCGCCGAATCATTTATCAAGACATTTCAGTTTTCGGGTTCGGGGGGACAACCTACCGAAGTTGATGTCGACAAAATTTTTGAAATGCTGCATGTGTATCCGGATTCCGCTCGATTGTGGAATCTTTGCGGCGACTCAATTCAACTATCCGATGGGGACCGCTATTCGCTCGATAACGCAAGAAAATGCTACGAAACCGCGATTCAGAGGTCACCAGACGATCCGGAGGCTTACGAATCACTGGGGTTCTGGCATGATATCGAAAATGACTTTGAAACATCCGCGAAATATTTCAGGCTCGCTATCCAACGAACGAAGTCCGATGTGCCCCGCCTTGGTCTTGCTCGTGTTCTCGCCCAACTTGGCCAGAAATCAGATGCGATGTCAGAACTGAATCATTGTTCGGATCAGCAATCAGTTGAATTGAAAATCCTGCAGGACGAAATCGCGAACGACTTGTGGTATCCTGAATGACCTTTTCTCAATTGTCGAATCGGCGTTGTTATCCGCCCCACCGCAATTTGCGAGGTAAGCATTCATGCACGAAGCCGAACCCGTTCAACAGTCTTTGCTGCACTGGATATTTGTCTCCCTTGGGCCAGCGTACCTCGTGCTGTTGCCTTTGGCAGCGTTTTTGAGCTTCGTTGTCGCGTTGATGATTGTGGTTCGCGGCAAGGGAGCCATGGCGGCTGCGGCACTCGTTCTGGTGGTTCACATCCCTTTGTTGGTCGGTCTGTTCGCAGCTTTCCAGGGTGCAATCTCTGCGTTTACCGTGATTGCAATGAGCAGTTCGGCGCCCAAACCTGCCGAGATTGCAGCGGGTTTCTCCACGGCACTGGTGGCTCCATTTATTAGCTTGCTATTGATGGTCCCCGGTTACTTAACCGCCGTCATCGGCGCAGTGGTTCGATCTCTCGTTGAATCACCGTCATCTGCGACGCACGCCAACCTATAATCTGTCAACCATGAACGCACTCGCTCCCGTTTCAGCCCCGACGCGGCTTGCGTTTCAGGAGGGGACGTTGACGCTCTCGGGCGTGGAAAAGCAGTTGGTCGAGCAATTGTGGAATGAACCGCTGTGGATGCACGACCCTCGCAGTGGCTGCTGGCGGACCGACGCGATGCATTACCGCGATGTGGTCGAGTGTTTACAAAACCGACTGGCGACAAAATGGTCGGACGACGTCGCACGCTGGACGCCGATTCGCTTTGCCACAGCAAAGCTGCACTCGTTGCGGCCAGACCAAAACGAGGCTCTGGATGCTTGGATGGAAACTCGACGCGGCGTCGTGGTGATGCCAACGGGGACGGGAAAAACCGAAGTGGCGCTACACGCGATCTGCCGCGTCAACACGAGTGTTTTAATCGTTTCCCCGGTGCGTGATTTGATGTACCAGTGGCACGACCGGATTCGCAATGCAACCGGGATCGACGCCGGGATCATTGGCGACGGCGTGCATCGCGTCAGCGCGGTTTCGGTGACCACGTACGACAGTGCAACGATCCACATGCCTCGATTAGGCAACCAATTCGAATTCATCATCTTTGACGAATGCCATCACTTGCCAGGGCCGATGCGTCAGGATGCCGCCCGCATGTCCGCGGCCCGCTATCGGCTCGGCTTGACCGCGACCCCCGAGCGACGTGACGGGGGACACGAATTGCTTAATGAGATCATCGGTCCGCGGGTCTATACGCAAGCGATCAAGGCCGCGCGAGGCAAGACGCTTGCGAATTACGACATCGTGCGGATGGCCGTGCACTTATCGAGTGATGAGCGAACTCGCTATGAATCGTTGGGTAATACGGTTCGCGAATTTGTTGCCGAGCGACGAAAAGACGACTCTTCCTACGATTGGCCGGCGCTATGCAGCGAAAGCGGTCATGACCCTGCCGCCCGTGCAGCGATGGTTGCCTTTCACGCCAAACGTTCCATCGAAGACCGAGCGGAAGAAAAACTGCGAGTCATCGAAGACCTGTTTCGACTTCATGCCGGCGAACCGGTGATCGTCTTCTGCGGTTCCAACGCAATGGCTCGCGACGTCTCGCTGCGTTTTTTGATCCCCTGTCTACTGAGTCATTGTCGCAAACGCGAACGACAAGAAATTTTGTCGGGATTGAAAGAAGGGCGTTACCCCGCGTTGGTCGTCAATCGAGTGTTGGACGAGGGAGTGGATTTACCCGAGGTCAACGTCGCGATCGTTGTCGGTGGCGGCAGCAGTACCCGCCAAGCACTGCAACGACTTGGACGCGTGGTACGCAAAAACCGCTTTGGCCGCGCCTGTTTCTACGAGATCGTGACCGCCGGGACGCGTGACGAAGTGCGGTCTCGTTCGCGTCGGCGTGACGACGCATTTCGCAAACATTGACCACGATTAATGTTGACCAAAGAACAAGCTCTGCTGGAGTACGATTTTTCGCGTCTGACGGTCGCCCCCGATCGGTTGACTCGCTCGACTCATGGACATTACCCGCGGCTCGCCGAGGAAATGCTGAAGATCTATCGCGAAAATGTCGGTGAAGTACGCAAGCATCTGCATGACCGCGTCCGACGTTCGCTGCAGGATGTCACGGATTGTCCAGCAAAACGAATTGCCGCGTTTTGCAAATTACTGGATGACGCGAGCGAGTTCCATCAGGACAAATCCGCTGCGTCTGCCAAACTCAGACAACGCGTGTTCTCGTTGGCGGCAACCAAACATCCGCTGGTGCAAACGCGTGACCAATTGTTTGACCACGACGAAGCGAATACGAAAGCGGAGATTGCAGCAGAACTTGGCAAAAGTTGGGCGGAGATCGAAGCCAGTCTGTTTGCTGATGTGATCGAGTTCCATCGACTTCGAAAGCCGCCCGAGGATCTCGATGCTGCAGGTTTACTGTCGCGTTACAACGTCGCGCAAACTCAGACGGCGGTTTACGGAGCATTGTCGATGACGGTTTGGGCCGACGACGATTTCAAGATGATCTTGCGTTACGCCAAGCTGGCGCGATTGATGCACTCGATCACGCGGCAAGGCGATCGCTATGTGTTTCAGTTGAACGGACCAGCGTCTCTGCTGCGTCAAACTCGCCGCTATGGCGTCGCATTCGCGCGGTTCTTGCCGGGATTGCTGGCAGCACGTGATTGGCGGATGCAAGCGACCGTGTTGGGACCTGCGAAGCGGCGATTTGCGCTGCGGCTGAGCAGTTCAGATGGACTGCGAAGCGAAGTACAACCGAACGATTTCGACAGCCAGCTGGAAGAAACGTTTTGGCGTCAGTGGAACAAACTGCAAGCAGAGAATCAAACCGACGGCTGGCGGCTCCGGCGTGAGGGCACGGTGCTGCACCAAGGCCAAACCGTGTTCACCCCCGACTTCTCGCTGAGCCATCCCGAGCATGGCGAAGTGCTGTTGGAAGTGATCGGATTTTGGACGCCGGAATATTTGAGCGAGAAAGTGATCCGGTTAAAACAGTTTCAGCACACTGCGAGGATCGTGCTGGCGATCAGCGAAAGCGTTGACCAGGCGATTCCCGATTTGGGAATGCCACGTGTCACCTTCAAAACGACGCTGAAGGTGAAGGACATTTTGCAGATATTGCCGCGTTGAACCGCTGCGACGCTGGCCTGGATAAAAAGAGGCCAGGAAGCAGTGCGAACGATAGCTTTAGGTTCTGACGGGAATTTGTTTGACTTGATATCTCGCTAAGCATACGATTCCGCTCACGCCACTCCTTGCCTCTTTGATGCAAACGCTTGTCGCATTAGTGCAAACGCCTGTCGCATCGATGCAAGCGTGTGCCTCATTCGTGCAAACGATCAGTATCGATCGACGTCTCTACTGACGAAGGATCCGTCCATAGGTGCGGACTTCGACCAGAGGCTTGGGGAAATCTCCAATGATTTTAGAGGAGTTTTGCACGATCAAAACTCGAAAGACGTTGTGCTTGGTGGCCTTCTTATCCATCACGGAGATTATCCATTATGACGAGATCGCCGATCTACGTATGGCGATGGCTGCCAATCTGTATGCTTGCCTTGCCGCTGAACATCAACGTCGTTGATGCCGAGGAACTGGCGGTGGTTGGATGGGCAACGTCGAGCGACGGGGAATTTGAAGAACATGCCGTTGAGGTGGGGCTAGAGAATGTTCCCGACGGTTTATTGGCGTCGCGCTATTACTTAGTCCAGGACATCGTCGCTCAGATTGTTGAAAAGGATGTCCACCCGCTGGAGGACACTGTCTCATTCTTGGCTCGGAATGTTTATAGCCTTGATTGGCGTTTCGCGGCAAGCTGTTTGGATTCGCTCGTGGATTTGGAGTACGAAGAGTTTCGATTTGGAATAGACAAACGAGGCAGACGATTGAATATCGTCGTGCACCGCGCTCTATCGAGGCTCGACGAACGCGCCAAAGCATTTGTTGAGCAATACAACGTAGGCGGGGCACGTTCCTATCCAGGTGTGTATGGAGTCGAGTTTACCGATCGAAAACTCGATCCTTTGTTACTGCTAAATCTGCGTTTGATTCGAGAACGAAATACCTTTGGAAGAGATGTCGAACATGGACTCGGCTCGGGATTACGGGTCTTGACCATACAAAACTCAGGTCTTAATGACTCTGACTTGTCGTTCCTCAATGGGTTACACGGTCTGACCTTGCTTGATGTAGGATTCAACCCGTTAGATGGCTCTGGTCTTGAGAATCTAGTCTTGCCCTCTCTGAGAGTATTGCGACTTGATGGATGCAAATTGAAACGCGAGGTCTTTACCTACGAGTTACTGCGCTCCGTTGAGTTGCTAGTCCTATTGCAAACGAATACCACGGACGAGCACATTTCTCTCCTTAGAGGATCGAAATTGACTGAACTTAATATTAGTGGGACTCTCGTTACGCCAAGTTGTTTTGAACTGCTAAGCGGGCTGGCAAACCTTCAGTCACTGGCTATTGACAGTGATTTGTTTATCAATTGTCCACTTGAGCAGATCTCGAAACTTGGAAAGCTGAAAAAACTAAGAATCAGCGGCGACCTTCCTCCCGATCGCTCTTTGGATATTCTCCAGAGTGCGCTTCCGAACGTCGA
This sequence comes from Novipirellula rosea, assembly GCF_039541335.1. Taxonomy (NCBI): domain Bacteria; kingdom Pseudomonadati; phylum Planctomycetota; class Planctomycetia; order Pirellulales; family Pirellulaceae; genus Novipirellula; species Novipirellula rosea. The sequence continues at coordinate 238,622 of NZ_BAABGA010000082.1, forward strand.
AATCAAGATGTCGAAATCAAGATAATGCACGGCAAGGAGAGAAACCGAAGGTCTCAGGAGTCATTGTTCGTATTTGAATCCTGACACCTTTGTTTTATCCAACTATCTTTCGCATGCTGCACCTGACGGTGTGTCACTGGATTCAGTGAGTGTTTGTATTTGCGGTACTACACCGAGTTGCTTGCGTTTACGAAGATGGTCGTGAAGCACTTGGCTGTAGATTAGTTGAGCTGAAGATTGGTATTGGGATGCTGTTCGCAAAACCGCTTGACTGCCGCTGGGCTGATCTCGCTGCGGCTTGCGTGAACGTATTTCAGATCTGTTAGTACGTTCAAATGCTCCAAACCGTCACCGCTCACTTTGGTGCCATTCAAGTAAATCCACTGCAGCTTGCTGAGTTTCGCCAGCGACTTCATCGCGTCATCGGTCACATCACTTTCTTGGAGTCCAATTTGAGTTAGATTTGGAAAGTACTTCGCAATCTTTGCGACGACTTCATCGCTCAAACTACCGCCTTGAAAGTGCAACCGATCGAGATTCAAGTGTCTAATCGATTCAAGGTCGCTATCGTCAAGCGTAATGCTACTCAAACTCAACTCGGTTAGACCTTTCGCTCTCGCTATGTGCTCCAAGACGTCACCGTTGATCCCCGGATTTTCCGAAAGCATAAGTTGCGTGAGCCCCTTCAGTTGACCGACTTCTCTCATAGCCAAATTGGACAATTCTGAGCAGTTCGACAGTACCAAGCATCGAAATTGGTCATGCGTCGCTAGCCCTTTACAAAGACGCTGCAAACCGTCGTCCGAAATCTGTGCCCGGCTTAGCGAGATTTTGGTCAAGAGAGGCATCGCGAGCAGGCCGTCGACGATTTGGTCAGTGATTTTATCGGATGTGATGGATATCTCTGAGACTGACTTATGATTCTCAAACGGCTCGAGAACTCGCGACGTTATCCCGGTCGATGCTATAACAAGCCCGGTCATTGACACATTTTTCAGTTGAGCGATCTCGTCATCCGTTGGATCGCCCCTCACAACAAAAACCTGACCTAGATTCGGCTCGGCATTGAGCAACTTGATTGCTTCGGCATCAATTTTTTCACGTACGTGCGCCGATTTTCCAAGTCTATTTGCGATCTCCGAAAAGTGAACGCTTGGCTGTTTCGGAGGGACAAACCGACCAAATTGCAACGTTTCTCCAATGTACTCGCGATTGAAGCGAATGCGCCGAGCATTTGGAAGAGCCGATAGCAAATCTTCCGCGCCTTTCTTTGTTACTTTCGTATCTTGAAGGCTGATCGAACTCAACAGCTCGTTTCCGTGCAAAGATTGAAGGCCTGTGTCGGTGATCGATCCGCCATAGATTGCTAGGCTTCGCATCGACTCGCTTTTTGCAAGAGCCGCTAAGCTGCTGTCACTGATGTCACAGCGGAATAGCGATATGGAAATGAAGTTTGCCTTGCTAACCGATATCCAGCTCCGTTCGGAGATACCTTTGCTGCCAGTGATCGATAGCGATGCCGGCATGGTGAGGCTAGCAAGATGTTCACATTGCTCATCAGTGAGGCCTTTCATCGATAGCGATAGCGTATTGACGCGTTGCAATTGGTTCAGCAACTCAATGCCTTGTTGACTGACGATAGGATCCGACAGACTAAGCGACGTCAGCTTGGGTAACTTGGTCAGGAGGCGTAAGTCTTTTTCGTCAATGCGTGTTTGCAGCGACAGCATTTGCAGACCGGGGAATTCGTAGATGGCGGCAACAAGTGCTTCGCTGATTTCGCGATCATGAAATGTTAGGGTGCGAATCGATCGACACTTCGCAAGCTGACTCATTCCATCATCGGTAATCGACGTGTGCTTCATCGTCAGATAGCTGAGCGCGGGAATCTCCAGCAGGTGCGGTATGACATCATCGGTAATCATCGGACCATCCAGGCTGACGGACGTCAGTGCTGGAAAGAACCTGAGCTGGCTTGCGGACTTACCATTCTTAATCCGCAAGAGAGTGATCGGAGCGTCGCCACGCTGAAAAATCCGCTCGCCAAATGACTCCAACTTCCTAATCGCGCGTTCTTGGTCGGTAAGGCTCAAGTCCTCGAATTGCTTGCGCGCGAACGCCGCAGTTTGGGTTGTCCCTTCGGCAACAATGCGTTTCAACGATTCTAGTACCGCTGGACGAAGTGACTTGTTCGCTCCAATCCGCGTCAAAGCTTCGACGCATCGAGCACCGGCTTCCACGTCATCTGTCAACGCTGCCGTCGTAAGTGGAGCAATTGCCGGATCTCCGCTTTCGATCAAGAATTCAAATGCTGCTTGTCGTTTCAGAAACTTGACACTATAAAGATCCGCGATCGCAGCTCGGATTGCGGGTTCTGATTGATTCTTATCCTGGGCGGCTTCAGTCGTTGGAGGCTGTGCATGCGAAGTCGCATACCATCCATCGGGTAGGCTGAAGCAACCAATCAATAACAGGTTAAGAAGTACGAACTTCTTAATCAAAATCGTCATACTCATTTTCATCATCGAACGCTCCCCATCACCGGTGATCGAAATTTGTCTGCGCCAAACCCAGTGGCGCAGCCTAAATATAGCGGAACGGCACACGCTCGTCTTGCAATCGATCACTTGGAGAAATCGAAGGTCTCAGGAGTCATTGCTTGTATTTGAATCCTGACACCTTTGTTTTATCAGGGCGTATGGTCGCTCACGTGGCGAAGGCTTCTCGGATCACCTCACCGCCTAGGACAGTGGGGATTTCTTCGCGATTGTTGTGCAGGTAGATGAGTTTGTGCTGGTCCAGTCCCAGGCCGTGCAGCATCGTGGCATGCAGGTCGTGCGGCGAGAGCGGGCGTTCGATGGGCACAAAGCCCAGTTCGTCCGTGGCCCCGATCACTTGCCCGCCCTTGATTCCGCCTCCCGCGAGCCACATTGTGTAGCCGGCGGGTGAATGATCGCGGCCACGTTTGTCGCCCGTTTGATTGCCTTCGGTCGTTGGCGTTCGCCCGAATTCGCCACCCCAAACGACCAACGTTTGCTCCAGTAAGTTGCGTTGTTTCAGGTCTTGCAACAAACCCGCAATGGGAAGATCCGTTGCACGGCAGCGGCCGATATGATTGCTCTTCAGTGAACCATGCGCATCCCAGCCCCCGTTTCGCAATTGAATAAAGCGGACACCTTGTTCCACCAGTCGCCGGGCCAACAAACAATGCCGCCCGAACACCGCACTGGGCTTCTGGTCGATCCCATACATCTTCTGAGTCGCTTCGGTTTCTCTGGATAGATCCAGGATTTCCGGTGCGTTCAGCTGCATCCGAAAGCCCAGTTCGTAAGATTCGATGCGGGCTTCGAGTTCACTGTTCGCGTTTTGCCGCCGGAGATGATGCTGGTTCATCAGGCGGATAAAGTCGAGCTGCTCGCGACGATCCGCCACGGAGTACAACTGGGGTAATTCCGAGTACGGGACGCCGCTTTGATCGTCCAATTGCGTGCCCTGGAATCGAGCCGGCAAAAAACCGCTGCCCCATCCCGGTCGCTGCGGTGCCGGTCCGCCCGAATTGGACGACAAGACAATAAACTCAGGCAGATCACGGGCTTCGCTGCCCAATCCGTACGTCACCCAGCCGCCCAAACTGGGCCGTTCCCCGAGTGACGATCCGGTCAACGTGAAATTCTCCGCTGGCCCATGAACCGGAATGCGATGGTTCAGCGAACGAATCACGCACAGATCATCGACATGGCGAGCGGTATGGGGAAGCAAATCGGAGACCTCAATCCCACTTTCGCCATACTTTTTAAACCCAAACGGCGACGCCATCAATTTGGATCCCACGCCCGAGCGAGGGATGTTAGGAACATTCGCCCCGATACTGTCCGGCACATACTCACCTTCCATTGCTGACAGCTGAGGCTTGGGGTCAAAGGTGTCCATATGCCCGGGACCGCCCGACATGAACAAGAAGATCACGTTCTTGACCGTGGACGGAAAATGCGGCTGTTGCGAACCAAGCTTGGCGTCGGCGGCGGTCGCTGACTCTTCCTGCAGCAGCGTGTTCAAGGCGATCGATCCCAGGCCGATGCCCGCAGACCCGAGGAATGTTCGTCGATCTTGGCTAATGGGGTTGATAATCATTGGCTGGGCCGAAGGGGGGCAAAAGGCAGGCGGGTTGCGAACGAGGTTCAAACGAAACTCGGTCAGGGGATGTAGACGAATTCATTCAGGTTCATCATCGAGTGACAGAAACGAACCAGTTCGGCGGCGGGACCATCCGACTTCGCGGAACCGGTCTGACGGTCGCGAGGCTTCAGTGCCGCTGTGGCAAATCCAACTTCCTCCGATGTCGGTGCGCGACCGAGCGTCTGCTCGAAGACGGCGTGAATTAATGCCTGCGGATCATCACCGGCCTGAGCGCTCACGATCCGCGCCAACTGCTCAGCACGCTTGACCACAAACGGACTGTTCAGCAGGTACAGCGGCTGCAAGGCGACTGTCGACACCTCGCGACGCGAACAACTGCGAACGCCGTCGGGGGCATCAAACATCGTCATCACGTCAGGCATTTGGCTACGTCGCTGAGACAGGTAGATCGTCCGCCTCAACGTTTGTTCCTCACGTTCCGGGGCCACGCTTGGGCCACCGACATGCCGATTTAGATCCTCCGTCGCAACGAGAATGGAATCACGAATTACCTCGGCTTGCATCCGTCGCTGAGGCCATCGCCACAAGGTCTTGTTGTCGGGATCCAAATCATGATTGGATGCGTCCAAAACACTTGACTGGCGATAGGTCGCCGAGGTCACGATCAAGCGATGAATGTGTTTGGTACTCCAACAACTGTCGATTAATTCCGAGGCCAACCAGTCCAACAGGTGCGGATGCGTCGGCATGGCACCGTGAGTCCCAAAATTGCTGGCGGTGTCGACCAAGCCACGACCGAAGTGCGATTGCCATAGGCGGTTCACCCAGACGCGGGCGACCAGCGGATTCTGGGGACTGGCCAACCAATCCGCCAAGGCTTGCCGGGGTGTTGGCGAAAGCTGCGAAGGGGTCTCGCCGAGCACCGCTGGCCATGCCGGCTGGACTCGCAATCCCGGGCTACGAACGTCGCCGCGAACCAGCACGTGGGTCACATTGCCGGCTAAAAAGTCGGGCGAATAGGGCAGGGGAGAACGATTGACGACCGGCAAATGTTGCACTTCCTTGTTACCCGTCACGGGCGAATAAAAGCCCCATGTATGTGCAGGGTAATCGGTAGGATCCACCTTCCGCTTTTTGGCTTCCGACAGATAGAAACGATAGGAATCATTGGTGAACCAGTTTTGAATTTCGTCCGCGGCGACGGCAGGTGTATCGCGCAGATTGAAATTCCCCAGCTGGCCATTGGAGAAAAACGCCATCATCGCGTAGTAGTCACGCTGCATCAGCGGTTCGAATTTGTGGTTGTGACATTGCGCGCACTCCATCGTCAGCCCTAACACCGCGCTAGACGTATTGTCGACAATGTCCATCAACACCTCCATCCGCTGCAGTGGCTTGTCCATTTGATTGCCACTGATCCGCGCAGCTCCTAGAAACCCGGTCGCGATTAAGGCTTCGTCGGAGTACGGCTGTAGTTCATCGCCGGCAATTTGTTCTCGCAGAAATTCAGCGTAGGGTTTATCGCGATTGAAGGCGTTGATCACGTAGTCGCGATAACGCCAGGCAAAGGGACGCGGGATGTCATGCTGGTACCCCTGACTTTCGCCCCACCGCGCGAGATCGAGCCAGAAGCGTGCCATCCGCTCGCCATAGTGCGGCGACTGCAGCACCTGGTCGACCAATCTCGCATAGGCGTCCGCCGCAGGGTCGCTTACAAACGCATCGATCTGAGCGACCGTGGGCGGCAATCCCAACAGGTCCAGGTACAGTCGTCGAATTAACGTGCGACGTTCCGCGGCGCTCACTGGTGTTACACCCGCTGCTTTCTGGCGTGCCGAAATAAAAGCATCGACCGGATGTCGCGAACCGGCAACATCCGCGCTGGCTGGCGTCGCGATCACGGCGGGCAATGGCGGACGCTCGACCGACGCGAACGCCCAATGATCGGACTTGATCTTTGGCGTGGGCAACAATTTGTCGTCCCAGCTGAGTCCCTGATCGATCCAGGCTCGGATTTTTGCGATTTCGATTTCCGGCAGCGGCGCTTCATCGGGAGGCATCCGATCGGAGTCGGATTTCGTCGTCAACACTTCTACTAAATGACTGTTGCGGCTTTCGCCCGGAACGGCAAAGACTTGGCCGGTACTGAAACCGAGCAACTCATTTCGCACGTCAAGCCGATGTCCGGAATCAGGATATTCGCCGGCGTGACAATCGAAACAACGATCTCGCAGGATCGGATAGATGTCGGTGGTGAACTCGATCGGCTGGTCCCAGGTGACAGCAGGTTTTGCAGGGACAGTGGAATTCGACGCCGGATCGTCCGACGAATCGAGGAATGAAAACGCGTCGTGCCAGGATCGTGACAAGACCAAGTCGTCCACGCGGATTTGATCCTCACGCTCCGTTTTGACGCCCGTGGAAAAACCGACCCAGCGAACTTGGTGGATGCCATCTTGTTCGCTCAGCGAGAGCAGCGGCTGATCGACGTCGTCAGCTTGCGGATCGACCCACAACTGAATCTGGCTATAAGCGTTGCGTTTGCCGGGTTTCTGTTTGGCGATCCTGGCGATCACGTGATACGTCTTACCGGGCACCAGTTCCGTGCGGCTCCACGCGGTTTGTTTCGCGCCGAAGCGTACCATGAACACATTCTTTCCGCGACTTTCACCCCGGTCCGCCATATGGATGCCGATATTCGGAATGCCTGTGGCATGGACAGCCTGATCACTGCCTTCGGTGCGGTCGAGCCAAAGCACAAAGAATTCGGGGTCGCTGGCAACAGAGGTCTCGGATGGTTCGTACAGAAATCGAAAGCCGACGAACAATTCATCTTCGGCGAAGGTTTGGCTCAGTTCACGACGCAACGGATTGTTTCGATCGTTCGTTCCGCCAATCACCACGTTAGGTGGCGATGCATCGGAGGGGGACATGCGATCGCCAGAGTCGGCAAATCTTGGCGGTCGCAACTGTGACAACTGCCATGGACTCGCAAATCCAGAATGCGGGTCGTCAGCGAGTTGGCGTCCGAAATCATGTTGCGGAACGAATCGGTCCGCAGCCAATCGTGCCTCTTCTGCATTTCCATCGGAGCCGCCAATCGTCAGCCAAAGCAAGCCGGTAGCGAGCAGCAGCCCCCAACATCTTGGCATTGCCCATGGCGATCGCAAACTCGCAAGAATTCGATAGGAACGCATGATCGAGTTGCCTCGGTGGGACGTTGCTGGCAGGTGGGAAACCGTAGCGGCGAGCGGAAGGACGACGGCGTGCGTGCACCCACAAACCACCCACCAAGGGTACCAGTTTATCGTGTTGCTCGGTGCCTTGCTGCATCCGAATCTCGCCGATCAGGATTCGAATCGATCCTCAGCCCGCGCTGAAGAAGCGAGTCGACGAGCCGCCCGGGCCGATCTTGACGTTGACGCGTTTCGCACAGCGAGGGCAATGCCCGACGTAGGCGGTGCACTCGGAATTCTGGTAAATCCGGCCGTAGATTTGGCAGCACAGAAACGTGATCCCCAGAAAGGGGCGATATCGATAGCCGGAGGCTTCCTTTTGCGACGAATCGCCTGGACGACTCAAATCACCGGGGTCGCTGGAGGCGTCAAACTGGGGTGTCGACATCGGATGGCGAAGAAGTGAAGGAAAGAAATCACTCAGAACTAGACTCTTCGGCACGGTGCAAGACTTCCAACGCGAGCTTTAATTGGTGTCTCGCTCGACTCAGCCGACTTCGCACGGTCCCGATCGAGATCTCCAGGATCTCGGCAATCGTTTCATAAGACCGCTCCTCCATCTCTCGCAAGACCAGAATGGAGCGATGCTCGTCGGTCAATCGCTCCATCGCGGTACGGACCATCGCGACACGTTCCCGCTGCAGCATCGGTTCGTCGACTCCGCTGGATTGATCGACGACTTCGAGTCCATTTTTCTCGCGAAATTGGTCCAACGAGATACGAGCTCGCTTTTTTCGCCGACGCGACAGTGCACTGTTAAACGCAATCCGGTACAGCCAGGTAAAAAATTGGCTGTTCCGCTGAAACGTATCAAGCTTCACAAAAGCCCGAATGAACGCTTCTTGGACGACTTCTTCGGCTTCGTCGGGCGAACCGGTGACCTGCAGCATCGACGCGAACAAGCGATCCTGGTTGACCTCTACCAACCGGGTAAACGCAGCACGATCGCCCTGGAGTGCTCGGTCAATCAGTTCAGGCTCTTCGCCCACGCCGCCAACTTTCGTGAAAATCGAGGTTTACTCTGCACCGCTTTCCTCCTGCTGCTCTGCAGAGCTAAACGCTAGGACGAAGGGACTATCAGCACCCTAGTTTATCATCCTGAACCAAAAGAATATGCCAAACCGTGCGATTTCCTCAGCAAGAAGGGGTCGAGTGCCCGCGTAACCCCTCTCTATCAATCCCTTGCAGCGGTTCAAAGCAGCTTCGGAGCTAGTCGATCCCCAAAATCAGAATGGGACAAGCCCCCCATTTCGACCGTCTTTGACATCTGCAACAAAGGAGCGTTAGGGAAACAGGTCTTGCGATGCCTTCCAATCGCTCGTTTTGATCGCGAAACGATCAACGACTATCTAGTTCAATTCGCCTTCGCCTTGGTGGCCGGTTAAATGGCGTTGCAAGTAAGTCGCACGCTGGACGTTCCGGTCGGAGGATCCGAGCACGCGGCCGTGCAATTTCTGCAAATGAGCCGGCTGGGTATGGATGAATAACTTGTTGATCGTGGCGACTTCGACATCGCTGATCAAGCCAAGATTCACTCCCATTCGCACTTTGGAAAGGTAGTGCATCGTTTCTTCGCTGCTGATCTTTTTCGCCGTGCTTAGGATCCCCATCGCTCGGCTGACATCGTCATGCAGGTCTTGTTGGTTTTGCTCGATCAAAAACGCACGTGCTTTTCGTTCGTATTGGATGATCTGCGGCACGACCTCGTCTCCGACCAGCGCCAATAGCGATTTTTCGCTGTGACCGAGCGTGACTTGGTTGCTGACCTGATAAAAATCGCCCGAATATTGCGATCCTTCGCCGTACAGTCCGCGGACGGTAACGTTAATCCGCTGCATGCTGCGAAATACTTTTTCGATTTGCCGCGTGATCACCAGGGCGGGCAAATGCAACATCACACTGACGCGAAGCCCCGTCCCCACATTGGTGGGACAGGCGGTTAAATAGCCGTATTTCTGGTGGAACGCGTACAGAATCGAGCCCTCGAGCTTGTCATCCAAGGCGTCGATTCGGGCCCAGGCGGCTTGCAGATCCAATCCGCTTTGCATCACTTGGATTCGCAGATGATCCTCTTCGTTGATCATCACGCTGTACTGTTCGCCTGGATCGACGGCGACGGCTCGCGAACCATCCGCATCAGCGATCTCGCGGCTGATCAATTGACGTTCGACCAGGAATTGACGATCGACCTCCGAAAGCTCTTCGATATCGATATAGCGAATGTCTTTCCAGTCCTCCATCGCCTCCATCCGGGCGCGCACGGTCCGTTCGATGCTGTCACGATCTTCATCACTACAGCGGCGAATGAAGGGAAAGTCGGCGAGATTTCGAGCCAAGCGAATTCGGCTGCTGATCACGATATCGGATTCCGGCCCGGTACCGCGAAGCCACTCTCCGGAACTTTTCGCAAGGTTAGTAAAGTCCGTTTCTTGATTCACGACTGATTCTCACCTTCACTCGAACTTGCATCGTCGTCATCCGACGCGGGGATGCTCAGTTCGCGTTCCATTCGTTTTAGTTCGTCTCGGATTTCGGAAGCACGCTCGTAATCTTCAAGCTCGACCGCTTCTTCCATCTCACGCCGCAGCTGGATCATTTCGGCTTGCGAGTCGGCCGAGGCAGCCAGTCGCCGAGGCCGCTTGCCGACGTGCTCGACCGCGTCGTGGATATTCCTCAGCAGGGGGACCAAGTCGGACTCAAAAAAGCTGTAATCGTAGGGACATCCGAGCCGCCCAGTGTTACGGAACTCGAAAAAACTGATGCCACACACCGGACACTCTTTTTGGTCCAATTCGGCCAATTCTTTTTTGGATTGTCCTAGCTGCAGCTGCTTCGCAAGCGCGTTGGTGACCGAGGCCACGGGACTGTCGGATTCTTTTTGCAAAAAGCCGCGAGCGTGTTCCTCACAAAGATGCATAATTTTGGGACCCGAAGGTTCCGTCAACTCGGTGATATGGAACGTGGCGGGCTTTTCGCAATACTGGCATTTCATCGTGTCATTCCTAGCTGCCGTGACTGCCGCTAAAGTGTGTGTTTTCCCAAGTATTGGACGCCAAAGGGATTCTATCGCCGCCCCCATCGGTGTCAACGTAACGACTTTGACGCGTTCGTGTGGCGACGAGAACCTGTTTGCCGTTTCCTTTGTCATAGACTGCCGCAAAGCCGACCACCGCGTCGAAGCCCAATCTACTAGAGCCCGATTCCTCTGAAGAGCCCGTCGACCTCGATGTTAACACCCGAATCTGCCGACTTCGACCAACTCTCGATCCACCATGACTTTGTTCCGGTGTATCGGCGTTTACTCAGCGACTCGTTAACCCCAGTGACCGCGTTTCGGCTTTTGGATGACGGTGGCCCCGCTTGTCTGTTTGAAAGTGTGATCGGCGGCGAGAAAGTCGGCCGCTACAGTTTTCTGGCCGCCGACCCGATCAAGCGATTCGTCGCACGCGGCAACCAAGTCACGATTTCGGAACTCGGCGGGAACGCAGAGACAGACGGCAAAACCGAGGAACTCGAGTCGGCTGACCCGCTGGAAACTTTTCGCTCGCACGTGAAATACCGAGTCGCTGACGTCGCGGGACTGCCCCCATTCGTGGGCGGGGCGATCGGGTACGCCGGCTACGATGTTGTCCGCTACGTCGAAAATCTTCCCAACTCGCCGCTGGATGACCGGCAGCTGCCGGATCTCGATTTTGCCTTCTATCACACGTTGTGCGTGTTCGATCACGTCGACAAAACGATCACGGTCGTCTCGCTGGCCGATTGCCGCGACGTCAGCGATGCCGCGGGATCGCAACAAGCTTTCCGCAAGGCATCCCAACAGATAGACAAAACGATTGCCAAGCTTTCGCAACCGACCGCGCATACGCCCGAAGAATTCACGACCGAAAAACCTTCGCCACCGCTGAATATCGAGTCCAACTTTACTCGCGAATCGTTCCGCAAAGCGGTATTGGACTGCGTCGAATACATTCGTGCAGGCGATATTTTCCAGGTGGTCCCGAGCCAACGGCTCAGCGTCAAAACGGACGTCGATCCGTTCGAGATTTATCGCTCACTGCGAGTGGTCAATCCCAGCCCGTTCATGTTCTTTGTCCGCACGCCGGACTGCATGCTGGTTGGGTGTTCGCCCGAGATCATGTGCCGAGTCGCCGACAATGTCGTCACCGTCCGCCCGTTAGCGGGAACTCGACCTCGTGGCAAAACAGAAAAAGAGGACAAGGCTCTCGAAAAAGAATTGCTCGCCGACCCCAAAGAAATTGCCGAGCATGTGATGTTGGTCGACCTGGGACGCAACGATGTCGGCCGCGTGGCCCAGTTTGGCACGGTGGAATTGACCGAAGTGATGGTTGTCGAGCGTTATTCGCACGTGATGCACATCAGCAGCGAAGTGCAAGGCAAGCTGCGTGAAGGGCTCGATGCCTTTGACGCATTGAAGGCCTGTTTACCCGCGGGCACGGTTTCCGGTGCGCCGAAAGTACGTGCGATGGAAGTGATTGATTCAATCGAACCTCACCGCCGCGGCCCCTACGGTGGCGCGGTCGGTTACGTCGATTACCGAGGCAACATGGATACCTGTATCGCACTGCGGACGATGGTCGCCAAAGACGGCGTCGTCTACGTGCAAGCAGGCTGCGGCGTGGTCGCCGACAGCGATCCCGATTCGGAATACGACGAAACGATGAACAAGGCGCGAGCCTTGATCTCGGCGATCGAGACGACCGTGGCTCGCGTCTCTTCGTAACTGAGGTTTTCTGCCACCTCTCCCCCGACTTCGTCGGTGGAGAGGTGACTGCAACATAGGCCGCAGTCTGGGGAGTGCCATCCCCGGCAAAGATTGTGCCGCCCTCTGGGCTAAAATATCAACCTATCAATCGGACGTCGGAGACGTCCGTCGACATTGATGGCCGCCTTTAACGCAGCTTCTTCTCGAAGGCGCCTCGCAACTTGCCTAGATAGACGTCAGCGTCGCCGACTTCGCTCATCACCTTCTGGCTCATCTCTTCGATCGACTTGTCCGCACTGGCCAGCAGCGAACGTGCTTCGCTTTGCTGTGACGTCAACCATTCTCGCAGCGCCAACGTTTGCTCCAAGTGAGCCTTGTCGACCTGTTCCTGCAGCTTCTGCTTCGATGCCACGATTTGATCATTGACGGCGTCCTGAGTCGCTCGGCGGAACACTTGTCCCAGATTGGTGTGCATCTTCAGGGCGAGATCGTTCCACTGGCCGCTGAAGTTGGCATCGATCTCGATGCGATCGACCGCATCTAAACTCGACTGCAACGACTGGACCGCGGCCGATTTAGCGAATTTGGAATCGACAGCAAGCTTCATCTGCAGCCCTGTTTGTTTGCTGACGAAACGGCCTTCGACGTTCTCACCTTCACTTCGCAGTTGGACCCACAATTCGCGTTGGCCGCCGCTGATTTTGATTCCCGCTTCGTGTTGGCTGCCCAAACGCAGCGGTTTGGCTTCCATTTGAGGCCAATGCAGTGTTAACAAATCGACATCCGCACCACGACGACGATCGACCGCGTATTCAACGCGAACCACATCAGGCCCATCCAATTGGAACTTGACCAACGTTGGTTCTCGCAACAATTCAGGCGTCGGAGTCAAATTTTCAACGATGCCTTTGAGCGTATACATTTTGCCATTGGCACGCATCAATCCGCCGACTTCACAGCGACGAACCAGCAAGGCTGAGAGCTGTGCATCGCCTAGCAAATCAAAATCTTCCCCACGAATCCGTTCGCTCTCGGGCGCCACCACGGTGTAGTTGGCGATCGTGCGTCCCCCATCGAGGTATTCGCGAATTTGATCGATCTGTTTTTGCACGGCAAACTTCAACATATCGATGCCAAAGTCGTCTCCATTCTGAAGATCGCCTGGCACAAACTTGTTGACTTTTTGCATGTCAATCTTCTTCGCTTCATCCAGCGAAGCGAGATCCGATTGCAATTGTTCGGGCAACGTGTCAATGGCTTGGCGAACCGCCATCAATTCGTTGCGAGCTTGCTTGGCTTGCTCGAGCGTCCGCTGCAATTGCGGCCAATCTCGCAGCGGATTGTCGATCCCGCGTGCTTCATCACGCACAGAGCGAATTTGTTTTTCCAAATTACGTGCTCGCACGACCAACGAATCGTATTCGCTTTCCCAGCGATCACGGATCTCACGACTTCGGCGAACGGTTTCCAGGTTTTCGGTCAACGCACTTGCTTCGGCGCTAAGCGAATCGGTTGTCGCAGCAATCATGCGAGTCAAAAACGAAGGGGCATCCGACGGCGAAGGAGCCGCCTCTTCTTGTTCGTCTTCATAGTGTCCCGACGAATCTCGATCGGCACCAATTTCCAGTCCCGTAATCTTGCCATCGCGAACCACCCAGCGGCGATGCAGCATCGCGTCGCCATCGATCACAAGCTCGATCGATTCGGCGCGAAACATGTCCTCCATCTGTTTGCCCTTGCGAGGATCTGCAACTCGGAAATCCGAATACGAGATGCTCGGAGGAAACAGTCCGACATGGGCGCTGCCGATTTCGACTTTGGCACCGGTGGCACTTTCGAACCCTTTGATCGTCACGTAGCTGGCGACCGGGCCTAAGCCCCAGCGCAACAACATGATGATCGCGACAACAATGATCAGACGGGTTAGTACAAAACTCCAGCGTATCATGCTGCATCCTTTTGCTTAGAGGTGCGCAATTGACGAAGTAAGTAATTAAGCGCCTCGTCCATCGGTTGTTGATCGGTTTCGTCCTCGTCCTGAGTGGCCGAGGGAGTGGTTTCAATGGGGCTGTTCGCCATGTCGGCATCTTTCATGCGGATCACGTCGATTCGCGTCTCGACCGACATACGAGGCATCTGCAGGTGTTCGCTTGGCTCGTTGGATTCATCCGCAAACGCCACGTTCACTTCTGCGTTATTTTCAGAAGCATGGGCTTCAGAATCCGCCTTGGAAACAACATGCGATTGATCGATGCGAACGACCATCGGCTGTGTCGCTGCGGCAGCCACCTCGCCTACGCGACGGGGCGTTTGCGGTGCGCTGGGTGTTGCGGGCTGAAGCACGATGCGGTTTTCTTCGGCGTCCAGGGCTTCATCCGAAAGGGCGTCGATCCGCTCTCTTTCGGCCTCAGCATCCCCAGGTTTGAACCACCGAAACACGGGGTAGGTGATCAGGAAGATGGGCAGCACGGCGGCCAATCCGATGACAAAACTTCCCAACACGATAGTGTTGTTCAGATCGGTCCACGGCACCAGCGGCAGCTTCCAGAAACTGGCCATCTTGGGACCGAGCGTCGGATGCGTCAGAATATAGCTGCCGACGTCATGCGAATACGGATCGAGTTTGGTTGCAGCGAAGGTCGTCCCGATTGTGGTCAATGCCGCCATCGAGTGGTTGATCTTCAGCGACAACAAAACGATCAGCACAAACAGCGCCAACAGATTTCCGTGCGGAATAATGCCCAACAACGCACCGATCGCAACCGCCCCAGCAAGCTGGTGCGGATATTTGCGTCCGGCGATCGCGTGGCGAACGTTACTAAATAATTTGATGGACCAGATGATCATCGCGGTGCGCCTCCATGCGCACGGTAGTGGCTTCCCTGGGACTCCATTTGTTAAGTGTTATCGGCGCTGCGGCGCTAGAACATTCAGCACAGACGGTAAATTTTCCCAAGTCCTTTCATTCTTTCTGAACGGAACCAGGAAAGATGGGCAGCCTAGGCTGACTGCTCATTTTTTTGCCTTACTAGCAAAGAACACTTTTTTCCTGAAAATCACTCCGTTGTGACCAGACGTGTCACTCCGATCGCGACACTACTGTATTTCCGCACTTGGAACCTATCCGAAAACCGGTAGCGGAAGTCGTCAAGACTTTCGATCAAGCTCTATCAGGGCCGAAATTCTTGACGAATTCCGCTACGACCGAATCGGCAATGATCGCTCATTCTCGGTTTTCGGATAGCTTTCTGATCGCATGACCTTTTTTGTCACCGAATCTATGAATCCACAAATCACGACCCAATTTCTTGGCTGGGATGCCCCGCTGCTGCCGCGTGCTGTGGAATCGCTGAAAACGAAATTTGCGTCGGCGAATCAGTTTGATCTGTCGGGACTGATCTGCGTTCTGCCCACGTCGCAAAGTTCCTATCGTTTCGAGACGCTATTGAAGGAAGCGGCCGCCGATGCCGATTTGCGTCTGAGTCTGCCCCGAATCCTGACGCTCGGTCGGCTTCCCGAACAACTCTATTCGCCCCGCGCCAAACTGGCGATCGACTTCGAGCAAACGCTTGCTTGGTCCCAAGTCCTTGCAGCGACCAATCCCGAGACGCTGAAACCGCTTGTTCCCACCTTACCGACGTCCGATGAGGCGGATACTTGGATGGAGTTGGCGGCGACGATTCGGGGACTGCACGAGGATTTGGCCTCGAACCAACTTTCGTTTGCCGATGTGGCTGCCGCAACCGAAGCCGAAAACGACCAGCGACGATGGACGCTGCTTGCGACGTTGTTTGAATCGTATTTAAAACGACTCGCCTCGGCGGGATTGGCCGACCCGCACCACGAACGTCGATTTGCGCTGGCCAACAAAGCCTGTAAAACCGACTCGACGATCGTGATGATTGGGACGAGCGACTTGAGTCATCTGCAGATTGCGATGCTGCGAGCGATGCAGGGCGAAATCATCGCGATGGTCGCCGCCCCCGAAAACGAAGCGTCGCGATTTGACGACCTCGGCTGTATCGAAACGAGCAGGTGGGCCGATTACCGCTTGCCGATCGAAGATGACCAATTGATTCCGGCCGGCGATATCGCCGACCAAGCGATCACCGTTGCCGAAGTGATAGCCGAGTTCGCACAACAATATCCGGTCGACGAAGTCACGATCGGCGTCACCGACGAATCCCAAGTCGGCCCGATCGAGTTTGAAATGCGCAGCTGCGGTGTCGATACGTTCCGAAACCTGGGCTGGAGCATCGACCGGACGGCGATCGGGCGGCTGCTGAATTTAACCGCGTCCTATTTAAAAACTCGCTCGTGGCAATCGCTCGCGACCCTGGTTCGGCATGCAGATGTTCACGATTGGATCTGTAAACAGGATCCCGAGGCTGCCAAGTCCTGTTTAACGCAGTTGGACCAACTACTCGCCAACCACTTTCCTATCCAACTGGCGAACCCGTTGCCCGAGGAGGCAAAGAAAAACTATCCCACGGCGATCCAGGTCGCCAAACGAATTGAAAAATGGATGGCGCCGCTGCAAGGAGTGAACCGCTCGCTGGGGCAATGGTGCGGCGCGATCTCGCAGTGGTTAACGACGCTCTATTCCCAAGAACTCGAATCCGAAGAGGTTGATTCCGAAGAACTCGCCGACGAGTCTCTGCCGCTGTTCGCTTTCGAAGCGAACAGCGTTCCCGAAGACCGTGTTTCCGAAAACCATGCTCCTGAAGACAGCGGGCCGCAAGACCGAACGGCAATGGCGTTGCATTCGGTTCGCGGGTTGCTAACGCGGTTTGCCGAGGTCAACGCGGAATTGGACCTTGAAATTGACGGGGCGAGTGCGATGCAAATGATCGCCAATCGCGTCGGCGACCTGCGTGTAGTCGATGCAATGAAGCCCGACGACATTGAAATCCTCGGTTGGCTGGACCTCGCCTTGGATGATGCTCAGGCGTTGGTGGTGCTGGGGCTGAACCATCCGTTTGTCCCCACCGCAGTCACCAACGACGCGTTTTTGCCAGGCACGTTGCGAACTCAATTACGGATGGCCGACAACGATCGCCGCTTTGCCCGCGACGTTTACAACATGCAACTATTGCTGTCGACTCGCCAATCGGTTCGTTTTATCGTCGGCCGCAATTCGGCCGATGGGACTCCGACACCGCCCAGCCGATTGTTGGCGGCGGCATCGGACGAGGACGTGGCTCGGCGAATCCGCTTGTTACTCGAAAAAAGCCGACCGCGAGTGGTGGTCCAGCACGGCTGGGACACCGCAAACGTCGAATCATCGCTGCCGATCCCCAAGCTGCCCCCTTCGACTGGTACGTGTCCGGTCAAGGCCATGAGCGTGACCGCGTTTCACGATTACTTGGCTTGTCCGTATCGATTCTATCTGCGTCACGTGCTGAAACTGAAACCGCTGGACGACATGTCCGCCGAGTTAGCGGCGAACCAGTTTGGCGATTTGATTCACGGTGCATTGGAAACGTTTGGCGATTCCGATGACCGCGACGAAGCCGACGCGGACAAGATCGAAAAAATCCTGCTTCATCATTTGCACCGCTACGCGAGCTTACGATACGGCGATTCCGCTTCCACTGCGGTGGCTTTGCAAATCCGGCAAGCGGAAAGACGTCTTCGCAAAGTGGCGATCGAACAAGCCAAACGCATTGGCGAAGGCTGGGTGATCAAAGAATCCGAAGCGTCCGTCGATGACAAACGGGACGGAGCTTGCATTGAGGTCGACGGTTTTAAAATGGGACTTCGCGGCCGACTCGACCGCATCGATTACCATCCCAATTCAGGACGCTGGGCGATTTTGGATTACAAAACGCACGGGCACAAACCTGAGAAAAAGCACCTCAAAAAGACCGACGAGGGACTGAAGTGGATTGACCTGCAATTGCCGCTCTACCGCATGATGATTCCGTATCTCGGCATCGAAGCCAATCCAACCGAAGTCCAACTCGGTTACTTCAACATCAGCGACAAGGACGAGGAAACGAAGATCAACATCGCCGAATTTGACGAACCGCTGATGGATCAAGCTCGACAATTGATCCTCGACTGCGTTCGCCGCATCCGTGACGAAGACTTTGCGCCGAGCACCGATCCGATCCAATACGACGACTACGACATGATCATGCAAACTGGCGTGATGTCCGTCGCCGGCGGAATGGATGACTCCGAATAGACGGCGTCGTTCTGCCTCGATGTTGCCGTGCTACTGATAGTTGATGTCTTTCCCCAACCCCCACGAAATCACCTTGAACGCCTCGACACAAACCAACGCACTTCGCCCGACGCTCGTCCGCGCGTCGGCAGGGACGGGAAAAACGTACCAATTGACCGCTCGGTTGTTGCGAATTCTGCTGCAAGACTCGCCGCCCGAGACGATCCTGGCGACGACGTTTACTCGTAAAGCGGCCGGTGAAATCCTGGACCGTGTGCTGTTGGTCCTTTCCAAAGCCGGCGATGACAACGATGACGATGCACTGCAGCAATTGCGAGATCAAGTCGGTGTGCCAACGCTGAACCACCAAACGTGCCGTCAACTGCTGCACAAGATCCTGCGTAACATCCATCGCCTGCGGATCTGCACGCTCGACAGTCTGTTCACGCAATTGGCCCGTTCGTTCCCGTTTGAACTGAACCTGCCTCCCGCGTGGCAATTGACCGACGAGATCCAAGAGATGTGGATCCAAGAACAAGCGATCAGCAACGTGGTTTCGATGCTGAATCCAAGCGAAATGACCACGATCTTGACGATGCTTGGCAAGGGCGAAATCAAACGTTCGATCCAGCGTGAATTGATGCAAGTCATCGATACCGCGTACAGTATCCAGCGTCGCAGCGAACAAGAGGTATGGCACAAGCTAGTCGTTCCGAAACGTCCCGAGCAAAAAGATTTAACGCGAGTCGCCGGCGAGCTTCGCCAGGCCGAAGCGAAACAAAAGACAGTGAAAGCCAAGTTGCAAAAGTTGGCAGACGTCACCGAAACGGGCGACTTCAAGACATTGACCGATGAAACGTTGATCGTGAATATCGCCAAGGCACGCCGGACGGGCGAGGATGTCAAGTTCGGACGCAGCGTGTTACCCGATGGACTCGACGAGGCACTGGACGTCGTCTACGCAGCGGTGCGAACCGAGGTACTTAGTTTACTGAGCGCCCAGAACGAGGCCACTGGCAAGGTGTTGGCGGCCTACGATTTCCACGTCAATCAACTCAAACAAGCCACTCGCGTGCTGGGGTTCGAAGACGTCGCGGTCCGGTTGGCCAACCTGTTTGCCAAGGTCGACCATGCTTCGTTGACCAACCGCATGGACGGCGCGATCGATCACGTTTTGCTCGACGAATTTCAAGACACTTCGCCTGCCCAGTGGCAAGTGCTGCGTCCGTTGGCGATGCACGCTTGCGACACCGCCGCGGCGGAGCGTGATGGATCGTCATGGCAGACCGCCCGATCGTTTTTCTGTGTCGGTGATACCAAACAAGCGATCTACGGATGGCGCGGCGGCGTGGCCGAAATCTTTGATGCCGTGACCGACGAGATCGCGGGCATCACCGAATCCGAACAAAACGTCAGCTTTCGTAGCAGTCCCGACATCATCGAGTTCGTCAACACGTTGTTCTCCAACCTCGTTCGTCATCCGATGGCAACCGAAGGCGACGTTAAAAACCCGGCCGACAAATCGGCTCACGAAGCCGAGTCGATTCGCAAGTTTGCGAAACAGTTCCCACCGCATGCAGCCAATAGCAAGTCGCTTGCTGGATACGTCCAAATCGAAACCAGCCACACGGTCAAAGACGGCGACAAAGCGGCTAACGATGACGCCTGTTTCAATGACGCGGCAAAACGAATCGCCGAAATCCACAAGCAATCGCCGCACAAATCAATCGGTGTGCTGACGCGAACCAACGGCGCGGTGGCTCAATTGATCATGCGGTTAGAGGCACTCGATATCGAAGTCAGCCAAGAAGGGGGCAATCCGCTGACCGATTCCGCCGCCGTCGAAACGGTGTTGTCGGCCCTGATGATGGCCGAGCATCCCGGCGATGGGCGTTGGCGATTCCACGTCGAACAAACGTTGATGGTGGTCGATCCGTCGCTCAATGAAAACACGATTCGGATGCGAGTCGAACGCGATGGGATTGCCCAAACGGTCGAGTATCTCGCTGGCAAGCTCGCTGCGAATTGCAACGCCCGCGACACGCTGCGGCTGAAACAATTGACGCGGCTTGCCATCGCCTACGAAAACAATCCCGGCCCACGACTGCGAGACTTCGTGCGTTTGGTACGCGAGAAGCGGGTCGAACGCCCTCAGCGTGCTCCGGTGCGAGTGATGACGGTGCATCAATCCAAGGGACTCGAGTTCGATGTTGTGGTGTTGCCGCAGTTGGACGGGCCGCTCACACGCAGCAGCGGCAATTGCGTCGCGGACATGAAATCGCTGAGCGAACCGCCCAGCGGGATCACGCGTTATATTGGACAAACGCATTGGCATTTTCTGGATCGCCGCTGGCAACTCGCGTTTGGGGGGCAAGGAGCAAGCTCGATGACCGAGGCGCTCTGTTTGTTGTATGTTGCCATTACGCGAGCCAAGCAGGCGCTGTACATCATCGTTCAGCCGAGCAAGAAAAAGGACTTTCAAGTCAAAACCGCCGCGTCGCTGATCTATCACGCGCTGGGTTGTGACGCAGACCCAACCGCCGACAATGAAACGCTGTATTGTTCGGGAAATCCTGATTGGTACAAAAATGACAAGGGGCCTGCGAAACGGGGCGTCGCTGAAAGCGAGCCCGTCAAGCACGTCGAGATCCGCTTTGCCCACACGTCCTCGTCGTCGCGTCAAAGTGCAAACCGCCAACCTTCATTGAGACAGCATTGAGTAAACGAAGAATCTTACATGCCGCAGACATCCATCTGGACAGCCCGCTGCAAAACTTGGAATCGTACGAAGATGCTCCGGTCGACCAAATCCGTGGCGCCTCGCGTCGCGCGCTGGAAAATTTGGTGCGGTTGGCGATCGACGAAGAAGTCGACTTGGTCGTGATCGCGGGCGACCTTTACGATGGCGATTGGCGGGATCAAAACACGGGGCTGTTCTTCGTCGCTCAAGCGGCCAAGTTGACGCGTGCCGGAATTCCGTTGGTGGTCATCCGTGGCAACCATGATGCACAAAACATCATGACCTCGTCGTTACCGCTGCCCAAGAATCCCGACGGCAGCGAGATCATGTTGGCTGCCGAAAAAGTCGATTGCCGCATCTTCGAATCGATTGGCGTCGCCGTGCACGGTCGCTCGTTTCGCAAGAAAGCGGAAACCGACGATCTGTCGAAAACGTACCCCAAACCGCTCTCAG
The DNA here is from genome assembly GCF_039541335.1 of Novipirellula rosea. Taxonomy (NCBI): domain Bacteria; kingdom Pseudomonadati; phylum Planctomycetota; class Planctomycetia; order Pirellulales; family Pirellulaceae; genus Novipirellula; species Novipirellula rosea. Next base: position 260,083 of record NZ_BAABGA010000082.1, read on the forward strand.
GAATGTTCAACCTTGGACTGCTGCACACCAGTTTGACGGGGGCCGAGGGGCACGATAATTATTCACCGTGTAAACCGGCTGAATTGACCGCCAAGGAATACGACTATTGGGCGCTCGGGCACATCCACATCCGCGGCGAGCACGGAACCGAGGATGGAGCTCCGATCGTGTTCAGCGGCAATATCCAAGGCCGCCATATTCGCGAATCTGGCGAGAAGGGCTGCGTGATCATCGACATCAATTCCCGCGGCAAATGCACACGAACGTTTCATCCGCTGGATGTCGTTCGCTGGGAATCGTTCGAAATCAATGCCGCGAAGATCGAGCATGTCGATGACATCATCGAAGAATACGAACAGTGGCTGCAACAGACGGTCAAAACGATCGAGGATCGGCTGCTGGTTTCTCGCGTTTCGATTGTCGGAGAAACACCGATCCACAATGCCCTGCATCAAAGCCGTCGTCGTTTAGAAGCGTCGCTTCGTGCCACCGCGATCACGCATGGTGCTGGACAAGCTTGGATGGAAAAGTTTCGCTTGCGAACGTCGACGCCCAATCATGAATTGGACCTGGGCGATTTGGAAGGACCGCTGGCGAGTGTTTCCAAAATTTTTGACGACCTACGCAACTCACCCGAACGTGGCAAATTGATTGCCAATGAATTCGCGGCATTGATCAAGAAAGTGCCCGAACAAGAAGAAAACTTTTCCGCCGACAACGACCAATGGGTCGACGAACTGATTGAATCCGCTGCCGCGGAATTGCTCGGCCGTTTGCAAGGAAGCGAGGACGCGAACTGATGATCATTGAACGACTCGATTTAAAAGCGTTTGGACGTTTCACCGATACCTCGATCCAATTGCCCGACGGTCCGCGGCGGTTGCACATCATCTACGGCCCCAACGAGTCGGGAAAATCGACGAGTCTGCGGGCGATCACATCACTGTTGTATGGCATGTCCAAACGTGCCGAGGACAATTACATCCATCCGACGGGGAAGATTCGTGTCGGTGGCAAGTTGTCCGATGGTAACGGCAACGTGCTAGAGTGCCTGCGGCGACGCGGCAACAAGGCGACGTTGCGCGATGCCGACGACAATGAAACGATCGACGATGCGGTTCTCGACGCAATGCTCGGTGGCGTCGATCGCGAGGCGTTTGAACATCGCTTTGGATTGTCGCACGAGGAACTTGTGCGCGGCGGGCAAGCCATCCTCGAGGGCGAAGGAGACCTAGGTGAAATCCTGTTCGCCGCCGGTGCAGGGGTCAGCCAACTAAAAACCGTGCAATCTCAACTCGATGACTTAGCGGGCAAGCTGTTTGTCGCTGGCGGTACCCGAGGGGCGATCAATCAATTGTCTCGCGAAATCGCTGAAAAACGAAAAGAACTTGAGCTAGCGAAAATCCCTCCGAGCGACTTCAACGATCTCAAAGACGAATTGGATCGAGAGTGCCAACGCGTCGACGAGTTGCAGAACGGTGTCAAAGAAGCAGCGGTCGCACTGTCGAAACTGCGAGCCGTTAAAAGCGCATTGCCGTTGATCCCACAGTGGCATTCGTTGCTTCAGAAGCTGGACGAACTTGCCGATGCGCCGCGACTTGACGATGCATTTAGCGAACGACGCCGCACCGTCGACACCCATCACGAAATCTCGCTGCGGCAAACGCGTTCGCTCAGCACCCGCGTGGATGAATTGACTAAGCAGCTGAAAAGCCTCGGCGATGACTCGGCGATTTTGGTTCACGAAGCTCAAATCGATTCGCTGTTTCAGCGTCTCGGTGCGAGAGAAGAGGCACGGACTCAGCGTACGAATCTGCAACGCACTCGCAAAAACCTCGATCGCCGCATGGTCGAAGCGTTACAAGAGCTTTCGGTCGAAATCGTCTCGCAAGAAGAGCAGGCGGTTACCGATGAAATCGATTCCTCACTAAAAAAGCTGCGGGTCGTCGATTCGGTACGAACCAAGCTCAACGATCTGGCACAGCAATACGCCGTGATCGCCAAACAGCGGGACGACGCCGATGAAAGCCTCCGTTCGCTTACCAAACGGCTTGCCGAAGCCGATGAACAAATAAAAGAAACGATCGTTCCGGACGATCCCTACTCGATCAGCCAATTGATCGAGTCGGTGGGCTCTCCCGATTCAGTGCTGTCGAATTTGGCTCAGCAGAAATCGGACGTCAAACAACTTCACAATCGCTGTGAACAATTCGCTCGAAAATTGGACACGTTCTGCAGTCCGATTATGTCGGCCGGCGACACCACCGCGGCTTCGTTTGCGGATTCGTTCCATGACACCGCAAAGTTGCGATTGCCAGTCGAATCGGCAATCGAATCGGCAGTCCAAAATCTCGAAAAACGAGAACAACAACTTGCCGCCGTAACACAGCAGTGGAAGCAACTCGACACGACCGAGCGAGAATTGCAACAGCGACTCGACGCAGTCCAGTCTGTCACGACGCTGCCGAGCGAGGAACAATTGGGCGAAGCTCGTGAGCGTCGCGATGCGATTTTCTGCGACGTGATCGCCGCAAACCAAGCGGGAACGCTCGACACTAAAACGCTGACGCTGCTGCAAGCGGAAATTCGCAAAGCAGATACGTTGGTCGATGCGATGCGATCTCATCACGAACAACTGCACCTGCAGAGCTCGATCGAAGAAGAGCTGAAAAAGACTGCCAACCAAAAAACGCTTTGCCAAACAAACGGCGAGGCAGCGAAAGCCGCGTTCCAAGAGGCCCAGCAACAGTGGCAATCGTTGTGGGAAGCCTCGGGCGTCACCCCCACCACGCCCGACCGCATGTACCGCTGGATCACCGAGCATGCTCAATTGGTTGAAACGACTATCCGGCTTGACGAAGCCCGAGAACGCGTGGGCCAACTCGAAGAACGTATTGCCGCCTCGTGCAAACGACTTAATCACGCGATCGAATCGGCCGTCGTCGACAAACCTGTCTTAGTCGGCAGTGACGAGCCGAGCCTGTTTGACCAGATCGACGCGAATGATTTTTCGTCGCTGTACGATGACGCGGTGAATCTTCGCACGACGCTGCATCATGCTCGTAAACGTTACGATGAACAATTGAAACAACATGACATGATGCGTGAAGAGTTGCCGAGATTGCAAACGCAACTCGAATCGCGTCAACGCGACTACGACACATGGCACTCCGATTGGGCCGCCGCCACGTCGGCATTGGCCGAATCGGTAGACCGCACGCCAGCGGTGGTTTTGGAAAAGATCACGCAAATCGACGCTTTGTGTGCCCAGAAACGCGAACGCGATATCTTGGCCCACCGCATTCGATCGATGCTCGAAGACGACAAGACCTACCAAAAAGACGTCGCACGCCTGGCCGCCGAATTGGGCGTCAAGATCGAGGAAAAGGAGGGGGACGTCAGCGACGCCTTCAGCACCGTCAAGCAGCTTTACAATCGACTGCAAAACGAGCGTGCCGCGTCACAACAACGCGGTGTTTTGGCCACGCAACTTGCGTCAACTGAAAAGCAACTTGAAACTGCCGAGCAACAGGTGACCGAAGCCGAAGTCGCGATTCAAAAGTTGTGCGAAGAGGCTGGCTGCGACGCGGCGGAAGAATTGGTCGAGGTCGAGCAGCGATCCAAACAGCGGCAACAATTCGAGCAATCCAAGCAAGCGATCGAAGAACAACTGCGAATGCTCTCGGGCACCGTCGAGCTTGAAGCGTTCGCCGAAGAGGTCGCCGAGCACCAACCAGAATTGGTACAAATTGAAATTGAAAAGATCGAAGCGGATCTTGCCGATAACCAAGACTCGCTTTCTGAAGCTCAGCAAACGGTCGGTGCGTTGCGACTGCGGCTAAAACAAATTGATGGCAGCGACCGCGCTTCAGAACTATCGCAATCGATTCAATTTCTGACAGGTAAAATGGAGAACGCGATCGAAGAGTTCGCTCGCGTGAAGGTCGCCGCGATGATGCTGCGACAAGCGATCGAGCATTACCGACAAGAGAACCAAGGGCCGGTATTGCAACTTGCTTCGACGATTTTTCAACAACTGACACGAGACGAATATGACTCGTTAAAAGTCGACTTTGACTCACGCGGAAAGGTCATGTTGTTCGGAACTCGCACGCGTAGCGGCGAACCCGATGTGCCAGCCAACGCCATGAGTACGGGGACAGCCGACGCATTGTATTTGGCCCTGCGATTGGCTTCGATCGATCACCAATTGACTCGCGGAACCGCGTTGCCGTTGGTGGTCGACGATTGCTTGGTGCAACTTGACGATGACCGGGCGTGCGCCGCAATCACGGCCTTGTCCGAATTATCCGCACGCACGCAAGTGATCATGTTTACCCATCACGAGCATTTGGTGGACTTGGCCGAAAAAACGCTCAAGACGGGCGAGTTCCATGTTCACCGCTTGGATGCCGAATGTTTAACGTGATCGCGAGTCCGATTTACCGTCATATTCGACACGAGAAATCGAATTTGTGAATCATCACACGTTCGCCATGCTTTTCACGATCAAAGCGACACGCATCTTGCCGATGCCAAGGAATGGATTGTTCCGGTTGAACATTCCACTACTCCTCTTGATCGCTGACGAGACTGGCAAGGATGCTAGATTTTTCTTCATTGGATGCGTTTTCGCGCCGAGATATCCTCAAGGGTTCTTTGGCTGCGGGTTTTCTACCGTTTGGCCTGGGCGGGAATGACAATCAACCCGATTGTCCGATTCAAACGATTCGCGAGAAGCGTTTTCCTGCGCTCGTTGCGATCATCCATGCGCAAATTGATTCGCTGTGGTGCGGACATCAAGGCGATGATGCCTGCCAAGTCGCTCGTGAAGTGCTGATTTACGCCGAGCATCTGCCCGCGAGATTGCAACTCGGACTGAACGTCGCCCTTTTGTGGTTGAACCTTTACAGCGTCAAGCACACCGGCCATCAACTGCACAAGCTTTGCCCTCACGAACTTCGCCGACTGCTCAATCAAGGGGAAACCCCGTGCGATAAACACGGCCCACCTCGCATCGAGTGGACCGATGACCATCTGCTGCATACCGCCATCGGCGGCGTCACGATGCTGGGACGATTGGTGATCCATTCGCGTCAACCGGCACGTCAATTGATCGGCGGCGGATGGTCACCTCAGTGCGAGAAGCCTGAGTTTTTAGTGACGATGGATGCGCCACCATTGGCGGATCTGAACAACCATTACGACGTCTGTATCATCGGCAGCGGGGCGGGCGGAGCAACCACCGCCAGCCGATTGACCGCCGCGGGGCTGCGCGTGCTGATCCTTGACGTCGGTGACTTTGTCAGCCCCGATGCATTGATCCAAAAGATCCCGCAAGACGATGGCAGCATCAAACTGTCGCCGCCACGCAGTGACCAAGTTCTTTATCGACTTTACAAAGACGGCGCCGGTCAAATCGCCGGCGGGCTGGGGAACGTTCATTCGAAATTGCAGCTCGCCATCCCGTCGATGCGAAAGAAGATTCCGCCCAAGCAAACCGTCAACGTTTGCCAAGCACGCGTGTTTGGTGGCGGCCCCTACGTTAACAATGCGATTCACCTGCCGATCATCGAATCGGTTTATGAATCGTGGGGCGATCGTCGACCCACCGGTGTCGACTATTCGCAGTTATCGGAATTGATGACGTCGGTCTGTGACGAGCTCGGAGTCAACACCGAGGTCACCAAGTCTCAGATCAGCGATCGCAGTATGCGTTTTGCCGAAGGATGTCACGCGCTCGGCGAAGATGTCCAACCGCTGCCCGTGGCGATGCGGCGTGAGTGCTTGGGCTGCGGCAGCGACAATTCCGTGGACAGTTTCGGGGATCACATCGGTGGCATTCATCCGTACAAGGCAGGCGAACCCAACAGCTTCCTGACTCAGTCGATGAACAATCCGGTTCCCGCCGAGGTGTCTTACCGAACCGAAGGCAAGCGACTGCGAATTCGTCGCGATGAAGTGGGCTCACTGCGAGTCGACGGCATCGACGTATGCCACCGCAGTGAATCGGGATGCCATACACACACCACGATTTCGGCCAACGAATTTGTTGTCGCTGCAGGGATTGGTGAAACGAACAAATTGCTGAGCCACAGCTTGTCGTGTGCGGGACTGAGAAACCAACATCTCGGTAAACGATTGACGGCGAACATCGGAACGGCACTGTACGCGATGTTTGACAAGCCGATTTGGCCATCCGATAGCACTCGCCCTGAACCGGGCGTGACTCAGTGTTTCTTAGTCGATCGCCGCAACATCATGGAAAACGGCAAAATGGTCGAGGAACCTGCGTTGGAAAATTGGTTCCACTTTCCCGGCACGGTCGCGCTGGCGTTAACGGGATGGTTCAAAGAGTTCGCCTGCGTGATGCGAAAGTTCAATCATCTGTCGATGTCGGGCATTGTCGTTCCCACCAAAGTTCGCTGCAGCAACTACGTGGACTCATGTGGCGATTTCCATCTCGAATTCGACTGTGACGAATTTGAAATGCTGCTGCGTGGTTTACGGCGTGTTGCACGGATCTATTTTGCGGCGGCCAAACCCGATGACGGCGTCTCGCTGCATCTGCCTACCAAATCGATCCTGATGCGATGTGGCCGTCCGTTACGCATCCGAAACATGGATGATTTTGAATGGGGATTGAGCGAAATTCGCCGCCGCGGTCCCGCGTTCGTCAATCTGTTGACCACCCATCCCCAAGGCGGCGCTTCGTTGGGCGACGTGGTCAATCCCACGACCTTCCAAATGATGACCGACTGCGGTGAAGCGATTGAAAACTTGACGGTCGCCGACACCTCGATCTTCCCTGCCGGTTGCGAAATCAATCCGCAACTGACGCTGAAAGCGCTCGCGACGTTGGCGGCACAGCAAATCATTCAACGCTCGTCAGCCACGTTGCCACAGCCGACTCCGGCATTGGCACGGTCGTGAAACGAGCGTGAAGGCTCAACGGGGATGTCGCCCGAAAGTCTTGGCGACTTTCGCTACCGAAACGGAAACGGCAATCGATTGGACTAGAAGTCGTCGCTAATGACTTCTCGCGAAGCGCGTGTGCCAAGGGCTCCCCACAAACCATAGGGACTCTTGGATCCAGGAGCGCTTTCGCCGGCACCACCGCTCCAAACATTCTCGTGGTGAACGTCACCGCCGATGATTGAATCGGTAACAAATTTGACCGAGCCATCGCCCATCAACACATGCACGCCGCCCTGATGTCGGCTGCTCGGCGGTGCAACGCCATGCGAGCTGGCGTTGGGACCGCCAAAACAGAGTTCACGGTTGGGAGGAATGATCGTGTTGAAACCAGTGTAGGACGAGCCGCTCGATGCCCAACGAAATCCGCGACCGTGATTTGAAGGAGCGAGCGTTGCCACCCCGGCAAGCCAGAATTTGGGACGATTGGGGTCGACCAACCCGTCGTGAACACAATAGTCGGGTTCTTCACGCACCAATTCGGACGCGTCATTGCCGATCGCGGCAATCGTACGAATGTCATTGTCACCGAGATCCGTTGCGATTTCGCCTGCAAAAATCGTGTTGGACATACCATCCAACACGTCACGGAAACGCATCGTTTGGTGCGATACAAACGCGCCTCGGCAAGCTGCACGTGCTTCGGTCTCATGCGTCGCCAGATTGCTGAGCGTGACGGTCGTCGCACTCTCGATTCCCAGCGGTCCGCGATCCATGTAATGGATCGAATCACCAAGACAGACCGCATAGTTGGTTCGTCCAAAGCTAGGCAATCCTACACCGGGATCACTCGGGCAACGCAGCGTCGCCAATTCCGTGACCCAGGGTTGATAGTTTGCTTCGTCCGTTTCTGGGCCCATTGCCGGATACGATCCCAGCGGGTTGCTGATCTGTTCCCACAACGCTTGCTGTTCAAAAAATGGAGTCAAGCCAACCCAGGCCGACAAATCCATGCGGTTGCTGACATCGCTGCCGATCGCAGCTCCGTTGACCCAAGTCCCGCCGCCATGCATCGGCAATTGGTTGTAGGACGAATGATAGTTGTGAATACTCAAACCGAGCTGTTTCACATTATTGCTGCAGCTCATCCGACGAGCCGCTTCGCGAGCCGCTTGCACCGCGGGCAACAACAATCCAACCAAGACCCCGATGATCGCGATCACGACCAACAGTTCGACCAAGGTGAAAGCGAAACGTGGGTTCCCCGAACGCGAGCTGCTAGCGTAAGGGCGGGGGCGACTTCGAGTGTGCAAGATATAAGAAGTGTTCATTGTGATTCTCTACGATTCAAAAAAGATTAAATGATTCAAAAAAGACCGGACCGAAATTCCAGCGCACGGCAGAGCGTCGGTGGAAACATCAAGCAAACATCAGCATCAAAATGCAGATGCAAAATCATCGATGGTGTCCGTGCCACGTGCGGCACGAAACGTCTTTAAAGAATCGCAGGAGGACCGCGAGAAGAGATGCCGCCGCGTTGGACGCGTAGCGGCCAGCCGATTCCAGTCGAACCGATGCGATCGACCAGCGTGATCTCGCCTATCGAGGACGACGAATTGGCGACGGTTTGACCGATTAAACTTTGGGCTGCACAGAGAGCACACAGCCCGATACAAGCGTGAGGATCGCCCGAATCGACCGCGTACAGGACCGAATGAGACTGATCGGCGGGGGAATGAGTGAGAGCCGCTGAAGGAGCCGAATGGCTCGTAGGGGCAACATCACAACGATCGTGGTGGTGGCAGCACTGCGAACCGTCATCAGCATGCGAGCCGTCGCCGTGGGATGAATCGGGCGTCGCTAACGCCGCGTCGCAACCGTGATCCGAACAGCACGTCGAACCTGCCGCCCCGCCAAGCTGCGTGTGCGAATGCCCTGGATGATGGTGCATCGCCGGCAAAAGCCAGCCGCCCACCACATAGGCAATCAACGCGATCCGGGAAGCAAGATTCATCAAAACAGTGCAGAACAGTGACGGTAAGAGAGAGAGATTTTAAATAGCTTCTACGCGACGTTTACGAAAGTAGTTCTAGCCTAAGCAAGTTGAATTAAACCAAAAAGGTGATTTCTTGTGTTTTTTGACGATCGCACCCCAAAAACGCTCATTCCCAGGCTCCAGCCGGGGAATGCACTGCTTTCGAGGCTCTCGCCTCATTTTTTTCTCGGCTCATTTTTTCTCGCTCGGCAGGCGGACAGCCCGCAATTCATTGGGTTCCAAGCCAGGCGTCCCCACGATGCCGTTCTGAAGCTGCATTTTTCACAACCCGACGCGTCAGCGTGCGAATCTTGATCTTGTTTCAGTCCCTCGCTGACGTGTTGGGTTATGGGGGGTGATTGCTCTGCGGCCCGAGACATGTCGAAGTTTGCTAAGCCGCTCTTCCACAGAACGCGGCGAGCACGATCTAAAACCGGGGTTCGTTTTTCCATAATTTACGAATGAAGAAGTCGGCTTGGCGACGGTGAGCATAGGGGTGGCTCGCGGCGCCGTGACCGACCCCGGGCATCACCAGCAGCTCAAAATCCTTATCCGCTTTGACCAACGCATCGACCACTTGCATGGTCGTCGCGGGGTCGACGTTTTGGTCCATCTCGCCCACGATCAACATCAAGTCACCTTGCAACCGATGAGCCTGGGTCACGTTGGATTGCTCGGCATAATGAGCCCCGATGGGATAGCCCATCCATTGCTCGTTCCACCATCGCTTGTCGACGCGATTGTCATGACATCCGCAATCAGCGACCGCTGCGTGATAGAAGTCGCCATGAGCGATCAGGGCTCGCATCGCACTCTGGCCACCCGCGGAGCCGCCCCAGATGCCGACGCGGGAGAGGTCCATTTCAGGTCGGTCGATTGCCGCCGCCTTCATCCAAGCGATGCGATCGGCAAACCCGCTGTCGCCAAGGTTCTGCCAACACACGTCGTGAAATGCTTTACTGCGATGGCTGGTCCCCATCCCATCGATTTTGACCACGACAAACCCTAGCTCGGCCATTTCAACCAAGCTGCTATGGCGGCCAAATTGCTTGGGCACAAACGCGGAATGAGGCCCGGCGTAAATGGCTTCGAGCACCGGGTACTTTTTACTCGCGTCGAAATCGGTAGGACGAATGATGATCCCATGGATATCAGTTTCCCCATCGCGTCCTTTCGCGACAAACCGTTCGGGAAATTGCCATCCAGTCTTCAGCAACTCGGACGCATCCGCCTTTTCCAACTCAACAACCAACTCGCCCGTCTCGGCATCCCGGAGCTCGGTCACCGGTGGCAGATCGACTCGCGAATACGAATCGACGAGATAGCGGCGCTGGGGCGAGAATCCCCACGCGTGATCTCCATCACCACGCGTCAAGCGAACGAGATCGCTGCCGTCAAAGTTCACTCGAATCAAATGACGATGATAGGGATCTTGATTCTTGTCGATCCCCGAAACCGTTAACCAAATTTGTCGATTCGCTTCGTCCACATGTTCGACACCCCGCACCACCCAATCGCCATGGGTGATTGCGTTTTTCACTTCGCCGCTGGCTTGATCGATCAAATACAAATGATTCCACCCCGAGCGTTCACTCATCCAGATCGCTTCGTTGGTCGCATCGATTCGCCGCAAGAAAGTCTTGTGTGAATAACAAACAAACGTCTCGCTCTGTTCATCGATCATCGCTCGCGGCTCCGCAGATTCCGCGTCGACCGAGATCACACGCAGCGTTTGATGGCCACGTTCGTTGTACAAGAATGAAAACGAGGTACTGTCATCGTGCCACTGAAAATCGCCAATCGAGTAGGGATTCGGAAACAACGAATCGTCAATCATCGTGACGGTTGTCTCGGCGATTTCGTTTTCGTTGACACGAAACAGGACGGGACGCGGATGATCCATTGCGTCACCGGGCTTTGCATAATTGACGGTATGCAATTCGGAGTGAATCGAGCCCTTCGGTGCAGCCTGGACAATCGGAATCGTTCGCACGTCGACTTTCTCAGTTTTCATCACGACAAAGCTGCGAGAATCGGGTGACCACCAAACTCGTCCTGCGAATCCATTTTTGTCATCGCCGCCCGTCGTCAAAACAGCTCGTGCATCGGAAGCTGTTGATGTCAGCACGACATTGTGATTCTCGAAAGCAACCTGCCAAGAATTATCAGGCGAACGAGATTGCGACGAACGGCCCGCACGTGCCGATCGTTTTGTCAAATTTCGTAACGGTTTGGGTTGGGGCGTATCCGCGTCGATTCGAGCGAGCGACTGCCACACGTCGGCGACAAATGCCGCGACGATCGAACCGCTAGGAGATTCTAGGATCCAGCTGTGCCCCTCGAACGTCGAAATCGATGCGGTTTTCTGAGGTGCAACGCGGCCGTATTCGCGGTACTCGCCAGTCGGGGTCACCCATTTGTAACGCAGCGATTCGGCGGTGCGGTTTTCAAACTGAATCTGCGTCCGATCGCCGCCATCGCGACTTCTCTGCACCTGTCGATTGGCAGGAAGTGTTTCTACGGCGTCCGAATCGGCGCGGTCGCGTTCTCGCGAATCAACCTCGCTGAGCGGGCCAGCAGGTAGGACGAACTGCCACTTTCGCTTTCCAAATTCAAACCGAGCCTTGGTAAATTCGGTGTCAAAGGACAACGATCGCAGTTTCAAGTTTGGTTTCGATGACGCCGCGTCCTGTCCCAGTTCTGATGCAAGCAGGCTCGCCAATTGGTCGTGATCAAAGGCCTCATTGCGAGTCTTTTTTTCCGGATCGACGATGATGTAATGGAATGCATCATCGGATGTGAGAACTTGATACCAAAACGAACCCTCCGACGACTCGCTCCAGTTTGGATCGACTTTGTCCGCGAAAATGGGTTGATTGATCCGCTTGGTCAGCGTTTGCCAGCGTTCGTAATTCTGTTTACTACCTTGCCCGATCGCCGCCGTCGGCGCGATCACGATGGCAAACATAGTCAACAAACAGAGAGCACGAGCGGCGAAGGGACGCATGTTTGGATTCTCGCGAGGCAGGTCAAACGGAGACAGGTGGGCGGACAAACCAGGAGCCTGGGTAGGGTAGGGTGGGGCAGGGCAGGGCAGGGCTGGGCTGGGCTGGGCTGGGCAGGGCAGGGCAGAGGCGTCTACTCGAAGTGGGCTTCGGTCACCCCACGTGCATTGCTGGGCAACCGCCCTGTCACGGTGACCTCGGTGATCGGGTACCGACCTGGAACGAATCGCTGATTGGCTTTGGTCATAAAAATGCTTTGAGGCAACACCAACGTTTCGCCTTTTTGCAGAGGGGAATCACGGTACAAAAAATACTGGCCGTTCAAATTCACGGTTAGATTGGGAATGTCATGATCGGCCGTGTTGACGATCACCACGACATCGGTCAACAGCCCGCCTTGGCCATTGGGGGCGACGACGGTTTGGCGGTCCAGCGAGACTTCCACCGGCAGCGATCGCGAGGCGGCGCGACCATAAAATGTCGCATACAGACTTAGCCCCGCCAACGGGAACAGACAGACCGCCAGAAGTGCCAGCGTCAGCCCCAGTCCCGACAATTTCGGGCTCGGCGCTATTTTGCGGGGCGGTTGGTCCGCCAGATCGGAATTGGTTTCAGTCATAACCGGCAAGATAATCAATACAAACAAAAAAACAGGTAGTCGTTCAGTGTAGGGCGTGCAGGTAAACCCACAAGCAGAGATTGGGTTACAATGAGAACCGAACCTTATGCGGTCCCATTCCGCCGTACTCCTGGCGGCGATCAACGACGACGCTTATCAACCTTCCGATCACGAGTGATACCCCAAGAATGATGCGATTGACTGCCCTGTTTTTTCTCACAATGACGCTGGCCTATGCCGGGCCCCACCCTACGGCGACGGCGGCCGACCTGCCGTCGAAGCCCAATGTGATTTTCATTTTGTGTGACGATCTGGGGTGGGGTGACCTTGGAGTCCTGCACCAAAACAATTCCCAACACGACAAGCGGCTGCATACGCCGATGATCGACCAAATGGCGGCCGAAGGCATCCAGCTTCGCCAGCATTATTGTCCGGCTCCGGTCTGTGCCCCCAGCCGTTCGTCGCTGTTGACCGGCGTGCACCAAGGACACGCCGAGGTGCGAGACAACCAATTCGACAAGAGTTTGGCCGACAATCATACGCTGGCGACGGTGATGAAAAACGCCGGCTACACAACGGCGTTGATTGGGAAGTATGGCTTGCAGGGCAATGGCGACTCGGCAGAAACATGGCCCGCCTATCCGACCAAACGAGGTTTTGATGAATTTTTCGGCTACGTTCGTCACGTCGATGGGCATGTGCATTACCCCGCCGACGCGTGGCCACTAGGCAACAGCGAAAACCATCGCCAACCCAAACAGGTATGGCATAACGACCGCGAAGTTTCCGCGGGGCTTTCAAAGTGTTACACCACCGACTTGTTCACGGCACGAAGCAAACACTGGATCGCTGAACAGACAAAATCGAATCCGCAGGAACCGTTTTTTCTGTACCTCGCCTACGACACACCCCATGCGGCCCTGCAAACGCCGACGATGGCTTATCCCGAAGGCAGCGGTTTGAAGGGAGGAATTCAGTGGACCGGCGAAGCGGGCCACATGATCAACACCGCCGAAGGGGAAATTGATTCGTACCGCCATCCCGATTACGTCGGCAAAGGTTGGAGCGACGAGGAAGAACGATTCGCCACGATGGTGCGGCGAATTGATCACTGCGTCGGCGATCTACTGCAGACGCTACGTGATCTAAAGATCGACAAAAACACGCTTGTCGTGATCTCCAGTGACAACGGGCCGCATCAAGAAAGCTACCTTTCCAATTCAAATTACGACCCCACGTCGTTCCAGTCCTACGGCCCACTCAATGGGATCAAACGCGATGTTTGGGAAGGCGGCATTCGCGTCGCCACGTTGGCATGGTGGCCTGGGAACATTCCGGCAGGCAAGATCAACACAGAACCAAGTCAGTTTCATGATTGGATGCCGACGTTTGCCGATCTTGGAGGGATTGCTGCTCCGGCCCGCACCGATGGCGTTTCGCTGCGTCCACGATTGACTGGAAAAGGCGAAGCGGCAGCGAGCCAGATTTATGTCGAGTATTCCCAGAACGGATCGACCCCAAAATACGAAGACTTCTCGCCATCGCATCGCGGCAAAAAACGAGGCCAAATGCAAGTCGTGCATTTGGACGGATTCAAGGGCGTGCGAGTGAACATCAAGTCACACAACGATCCGTTTCAAATCTTTGACCTGAAAAAAGACCCCAAAGAACAGCACAATCTCGCGGACACAAATCCAAGATTCAAGCAACTTGAAAAGCGGATGCGTGACCATGTCTTGCAATCACGGATGCCCAACGCGAGTGCTAAACGGCCCTACGATAATGTTGCTATTCCGGCAGCCAAAGTCTCGGAAGCGTCGCCCGGTTTGCAGTGGTCGTTCTACGAAGGCGATTTCCCCTACGTCCCGAAAACCAGTGGAATGAAACCGCAAAAAACGGGCACGTCTGCGAATATCGATGCGGCGGAATTGCCAGCCGGCAAGGGGGCCATCCAGTGGACAGGCTGGATCGATGTGCCAGAAACGGGCACCTACCAAATGACCTTGTCGACGAGCAGCAAAGCGTTTCTACGGATTCACCAAGCGTCGGTGCTCAATGCCGACTTTGGTTACCAAGCGGGACAACGGCGTACGGTTTCGATTAAATTGGCCAAGGGTTATCACCCGATCCAATTAACATGTCTGTCCGATGGCCAAACGCCGCCAACACTCGATTGGAAATGGGGCCGTTCGGCAAACGAGTTGACTTCCATCGAGGACAAGTCGTTGTTCCGTAAATAGCCGTCCCACAAAAAAAACCTTTTTGACTCCACTCACCGTACGTTTTATTACCCGATCGCTCTTTTATCACCGAGAGCGTCTAAATTGAGGAATCTTTATCATGACAGCTGAAAAGCAACCCGAGAATCAATCCAATCGCCGCGGCTTCATCACGCAGTCGGCCGGTGTTGCGGCAGCAGCATCGGTGGGCCTCTCCGCCACGCGAGCCTCTGCAGCAGCAGGATCCAACGAACGGATGCGAATTGGATTCATTGGCCCCGGTGGTCGCGGCTACGGCGCACACGTCAAGACACTGTGCAAACTGCACGAAGAAGGCCGGAACATCGAGCTGGTCGGTGTCGCCGAAGTCTATAAAACGCAGCGAGACAAGGTCGCCGACCACATCAAGAAAGCTACGGGAACGGATCCCGGTCGCTATGTCGACTATCGCGATATGATCGAGAAAGAAAATCTCGACGCCGTTTGTATCGGAACGCCTGACCATTGGCATCACAAACAAACAGTCGATTCGATCGCAGCGGGACTGAACGTCTACTGTGAAAAACCGATGACCAAGACGGTCGAGGAAGCGTTTTCGGTCGAGAAGGCGTGGCGTGAAAGCGGCAAAGTCATGCAGGTGGGCGTGCAGTCGACCAGTTTGCCGGTTTGGAATGAAGTCAATGCGTTGCTCAAAGACGGTAAGCTTGGCAAGGTTCTTGGGTTCCAAACCGAGTACTTCCGCAACAGCGATATGGGACAGTGGCGGTACTACAAACTCGAAGCCGACATGTCGCCCAAAACGATCGACTGGGAACGCTGGCTCGGATCGAACGAAGGACTTGCACCGGAGATGCCGTTTGACCGCGAGAAGTACAAACAGTGGCGTCGCTTCTGGCCATTTGGCAGCGGCATGTTCACCGATCTGTTCGTGCACCGCACCACTTCGATGTTAAAAGCAACGGGACTGCGAATCCCTGGACGCGTTGTTGGGGCGGGCGGTCTTTACATGGAATACGACGGCCGCGATGTGCCTGATGTGGCCACGGTGGTCGCCGATTTCAACGAAGGCGTTCAAGGCTTGGTGACCGCCACGATGTGTAACCAAGAATCACGAATTGACCAACTGATTCGCGGACACTTTGGCACGTTCCGTTTTGGAAACGGCGAAGAATTTGACGGCTTCGATTTTGTTGCCGAGCGTCCTCAAGTCACGCACGAGCGTGACTACAAAGACGAACGCATCGCCACCGAAAAAGTCGGCAATACGACGTACGCTCACTTTGCGAATTGGCTTGATGCATGCGAAGCAGGCGAGCCCATGATGTGTAACAACCCACCCGACTTGGGTGCCGCCGCGATTGCCGTCGTGAACCTCGGTGCGGAAAGTTATCGTCAAGGCAAGGTGTTCTTCGTCGATCCAGAAACCCGCGAAATCAGCACCACCGATCCAGGTTGGGCAAAAAAATGGGAACAACTTTCCGAAGCTCGCGCCAATCCAAAACATATCCCCGGATGGAATGCGGGTGATTTTGGTAGCAAATTGGTCGAACCGGAATACATGAATCTGGGCGGTCCTTGGATCGACGGGAAAGATCCCGCGAAATCGTAGTCCCTTGCGACTGCGGCGACATGCCGTCGGCTTCGATCAAAGCATAAAAAAAAACCGGCCAATGACGTTTTCACATCATTGGTCGGCTATTTGAAATGCTTCGATCGGTCGGCGGCAAAATGGAGCCGCTGGGAGAAACGCGAAAGTCTCAGCGTACTACTGTACAAGCCTTTGAATGACTTTGGCGAACCCGGAAAATGATCCCTCTGCCGAAATTAGACGACCGAAGCGGTTGTGGGTCTTATTCAGTCCCACAACCTTTATCTTAGACTCGCTAAGGTAGTCATCAAGGTAGGTCGGCAAAAGTTTCGCCCGTCGATGAGACGAACTTGCAAAGTTGCTGCTTTTTTTCCGAAAACCAGTGACAACAAAACTTTTGTGATTTCGCATTTCCTACATTTCCCATCCGCAGCTCCCTCCGTTTTCGCCCCTCCATTTTCGCTCACGCAACAATCGGAATCTCACGCACCATGAGCCCCACGTCATCTCCCTTCGATCTGACCGGACGCCGGGCCCTTGTCACGGGCGGTACCCAAGGCGTCGGAGCAGCCATCGCAAAATCAATCGCCGCCGCCGGAGCGGATGTGTTGATTCTGGGACGCGACGAAGACGAGAACGCGATTCGCACGCGGACCGAACTGCGAGAATTGGGCGTCCAAGCGGAATTGTTGACAGCCGATCTGTCAGCCCCTCCGAGTGGATATCTTGCCAATCTAATGGAGACGATTGAGAACACGATGCCGGGCATCGATCTGTTGATCAACAACGCCGGCACGTTTATCGACACCCCTTTCCTAGAGATGACATACGAACGTTATCGCACCACGATCGATTTGAATGTCACCTCGGGATACTTTTTGACTCAGGCGTTTGCCAAACGTTGGATCGAAAATGGCGTGGCTGGCCGTGTGCTGTTTACCGGATCGATCAATGGCGTGTTGGCGGAACCCGATCACACCGCTTATGACACCAGCAAGGGAGCGGTCGCGGCGATGGTTCGCTCGCTGTGCGTTTCGCTGGCCCCGCATCAAATCCGCGTCAACGCGATGGCACCGGGGTTGGTCCGCACTCCACTAACCGACATTGTCAATCAAGACACACGCGTTGAAAGCTGGATGAAACTACACACACCCAACGGCCAAATCCCCAGCCCCGATGCATGTGGTGGTGCCGCGGTATTCCTGTTATCCGACGCGGCGGAACATGTCCACGGACAAACGTTGTTAGTCGACGGCGGAATGAGCGTTTGGCAACAACCCGATGTACCGGAAACGTGGTAAACGGTGTTGCATGACGCCGAAAGTCTTGGCGACTTTCGCTACGCGAAGGCCGCGGAGCTTACGCTAAAAAGTCGCGTCGGACTCGCGTCAAATAATCCAGCAGCGGTCGCGGTTCGTTTTCGGCGTCGATCAGCCCCGAATGGCTCAACACATGCGGCAATGCATCGGACCAGCCGTCCCAAACAATGCCATGCACGATATGTTTGGCAAGCAGCGTGCGAATCAGCGGACTTGCGATTCGCAGTTGATCGGAACTCGCATCAAGCTCGGACGAGGTTTCCGGTAGCGGTTCGAGGGGATAGATCGCCTTTTCATCCGCTCCACGATCTCCGGGGATCGACAGCTGAACCAGCAGCGGCAATCCGAGCGTTCCCCAGCGGTCAATCATTTGGCCAAAGTCGATGGCCGACCGCGGCAGCGTCGCGCCGCTGGCGTAGTTCACTCGCACATCCAAACCAAACCCTGCCATCCCGAGTCCGCTGCGAGCGATTGCATCGGCAAAGTGAAGCGGTGAAATTGCGTCTCGGTGTTTGGCCAAATATTCGCCAAACGGTTGATCGAACATCATGATCGCCGGGGTGTTGGGATCATTGCGGCGCACCGTCTGCAGAATCCCCACAGCTAATCGCATGATTTGCTCGTCGTCAAGCTTTAGCGGGCCGGGTGTATTGAGTCCCGAAGCACAATTCCAAAGTTGGACCGAACCGCGAAGTTTTAAGACGGTGCGTTCGGCAAAATTACAAACCGATTGCAATAGCGACTCAAAATCATCTTCGAGCAAATACAGCCAGTGTGGCATCAAACGCTCGCGGAAATCCAATAGCGGACCTCCGATCACGCGTAACCCTTTGGACGCGCACCAACGAATCGATTGCTCGGCCGCGTCGTAATCGAAACGGCCTGAATCGGTTTCGATATCGGCCCAACTCAGTCGCACCGCCGCAGAATTAAAGGCCGCACAAAACGCTTCCTCGTGATCTGGCTCGGTTGGGCTGGGCGGCACCACGGCCGCGGCCAACAACGTCCCCAGCTGGTTCTCACGCTGTTTGCGGAACGAAACCGACTGGATCGCGTAACTATCACCGAGTTCCGCGTTGGCTTGTTCCAGGATCGAAATCGCTTCGATCGCATACTCCGATGCCACGCCGGGGTCGCCACGACGCTGAGCCGCGTCAAGAAAACGTTGCGTTCCCTCGGCCATCAGCTCTAGAAATGTGCTGGTCAGCGTCAATCCGGCTCGTTCCCACGCGTCGGATTGGATACGGGCGCGATAACAACTGCCGCGAGCCAATTCCAACAACAGCAGGTGGGCTTCTTCGAGCGGCCGCAAACTACAGGTATTGAGCGTGCAATAGCCGACGCCTTCGACCGGGCAGGTCAAAAACAGCTTCCCCGAGGACTCGATGCCTCGCGTGATCGTCAATCGCGAGCCATCAAATTCGTTTCGCGATTGCCAAGGAACCCCTTCAATCCCGCAGATATAGGCATCTTTCCAGAGAGACCGGCTGATAAAATCTTGAGCCGTCTCAGGGACATCAAAGAAAAACTGTCCCATAGTGTCTTGCCAGGCTGATTCCGAAGTTGATGAGTCATACGCGCGTGCGCAACCAAAAATTGAAGCATAAGAGCGTAACGTATTCTTTCCAGCACGTCGCCATCCGTCTTCTGCGACAGTTATTGTACTTTCTAACTAGGGGATTCGCGAGACGAGGGGGGGGGGAATCTGCGAAGCGGGGATTCGCCACAGAAGGCTAGTTGCCGAGTCGGAGGCGTTTTGGCAAAGTAAACGCATGAGCAACCAAAACGAATCCAGCCCCCCGGACCTGTACACCTTCGACGCCTGCGGAGCACTGCTATCGACGCATTTGCCAATGCCCCGACGCAGTGGCAAAGTCCGCGACGTCTACGATCTGGGAAATTCGCTGATGATCGTCAGCAGCGATCGAATTAGCGCCTTTGACTACATCTTGCCCAGCGGGATTCCGAACAAAGGCCGCTTGTTGACGCAAATGAGCCGTTTTTGGTTTTCGATTCTGCCCGTTCGACATCACTTGCTGGCGACGGAGATCCCCGCCGACTTGACGCAAAAGTTCGACACATCGCCGCTAGAGGGGCGAACGATGATTGTCGAAAAAGCCGACGTCGTGCCGTTTGAATGCGTCGTCCGCGGCTATCTCGAAGGCAGCGGACTGAAGGAATACCAAGCGACGGGCGAGATTTGCGGGAACGCACTGCCGCCGGGGCTGAAGCAGTGTGATGCGTTGCCGGAGCCGATTTTCACCCCGGCAACCAAGGCGGAAGAGGGGCACGACGAGAATGTCACCTTCGAGCGGATGGCGTCGGACATCGGTACGGAACTCGCCGAAAAACTTCGCGATCAAAGCCTGCATATCTACCGCGAAGCCTCTCAGCATGCTGCATCCAAGGGATTGATCATCGCGGATACCAAATTCGAATTCGGCATGGTCGATGGCGAATTGGTGCTGGTCGACGAAGTGCTGACGCCGGACAGCTCACGATTTTGGAATGCAGCCAACTACGCACCGGGATCGGCTCAACCCTCGTTCGACAAGCAGTTCGTTCGCGAATACCTGTCGCAGTGCGGCTGGGACAAACAATCCGATCCGCCGCCGTTGCCCGAGCAGGTGATCGAGCGAACAGCAGCCAAGTACACCGAAGCGTTCGAGCGAATCACCGGCGAAACGTTCTCCTGAGCCGCAGAGATTACGGGCGCATCCGGCACACGAGAATCACACCCCGAAGCGTAAGTTCTGAAGTTGCGCTATTTGCTGTCGCGGAGCGACATATTTCGATAGCCTCGGACTTTAGTCCGAGGGATCTTCGCCAATATCAATCGAGTCCCAACGGGACGTTTTGTGGCTTGATGGTTCGCCGCAGAACGTCGCTCCGCGACTTGGCGCCAATTTCAGAACCGATAACCTTGGACTAAAGTCCAAGGCTATCCCATAAAGTGCCTCCGGCACAAAAACAGCAACTTCGAAACTGACGCGTCGGGTTAGTGTTACTGGATCTTGTTGAAAGAGCGTTAGGCTCCTAACTGAGTTGGCAATGCTCGAGGATTTCTTCGGCACTGGCGCGATAACCGACGTAGAACGGCCCGAATTCGCCGTACTTGGCACTCGCTTCGTCGAACCGCATCTTGTAGACGATCTCTTTCAAGTATTCAGGGTTTCGCCCCCACAGCGTGACCATCCACTCCCAGTCGTCGATACCGACGCCGACGGAGATCAGCTGGCTTACTTTGCCGGCGAACGCCATGCCACTTTGGGCATGCTCGGCCATCATCTTGTTTCGCAGACTGAACGGTTCAGTGAACCAATTGGCGCCGACCACGCGGCTTTTGTTCATCGGGTAAAAACAAGCGACAGGCCATTCGGGGAATTCCGGTCGGATCCGCTGCTCGTTCATCATCGGTAAACGTCGCTCATACGCAGCCACCTTGGCAGCCACCTCGGGTGAACCGGCGACTTCGCCACCAGCGATCAAACGTTTCTCGTATTCCTCAATCGAAGGAACGTACTCGCTCACCTCGCTCATCGAAACAAACGACCAACTCGCCTCGACAAATTGGCCCAACGGCGGAGCGAGAATGCGTTGATGAACCGCATCCACCTTGGCCGGATCAGGATCCATGATCATCACGCCGAAATCAGCACGATGCCCGCTGGTCCAGTAGCTCGCCAGTCGCTCGGGCGCCACGTCCGCAGCCGGATGCAGCGCGGCTTTGAACTGACTTTGACACTCGGCACTCAGACGTGCGGAAAGTGCTTCGCGGCGAAAACGATAAAAGTAATGGGCACAATGCCATCCGTTCTCGGGGATCACCGAAGGCTCGGGCAACGGGGCACCACGGTGACCTGGACGGCCAGCGGGCGATGCAGGTGACGCGGGGGCGGGACGCCCTGAGGAAGGTTCAGGAGAGCTCATCGTATATCGCTAGGGGAGAGAGAGGTTGTGAACAACGGCAACAAGTTCCGCCCATCGTACCCCGATTGCCGCCACGTTTGAAAGAAGGGCGATCCGAAGGCAAACAACTCAGTCCAAACAACTCAGCTCGATTCACTCTTCTCTTCCCCATCTGCGGATCCCAATGTTGCGGCAGGATTCCAATGCTACTGCAGGATCCCAATGCTACTGCAGGGTCCATTCGGTATAGCGGTCCCGATACCCCGTGTGCTTGGACCAACTTCGCTTGCTGGTCGCTCCGAAATAGCCGTACGAATACGGCGTCTTCCAGCTCGCACTCTCCTTGGCTTGCGGGATCGTCGCGGGCGTGCCGAGTTTGCGTTGGTGATGCGACCCGTGCGGAGGATGGGTTTGCGAGTATCGTTCGCCAAGCTTGTTTTTGGGCAAACTGAATTCCGGTGATCGGATCACGCGGTGCGTCGGCGTCGGGTTGCCAGGACCGATCGCCCCGCCAAACAAATCCGAAAGCAATCCGACGTTTTGCCCGGCCGGAGGTTCCGATTGCTCGGGCACATGGATCGGCGGCTCGCCATAAGCGTTCTGCGGTGGCTCGTTTCGGAATCGCTGCTCGTTTCGAAATCGCTGCTCGCTTCGGAACGCGTCAGCCGATTCCGCAGCCAAGCCGACGCGTTGCGGATAACGGCTGTCTACAGTCGCCCCGCTTGGGGAAGTTGACACAGCCCTGGTCGACGCATGACGAACGGGTTGGGGCCAATCGACGGGGTCGCGCAGCGGTTGCGGCGGCTGATTCGAGCGGGCCACCGGAGCCCAAGACTGTCTCGCCCTCGTTTCCGCCGATGTCACATCCGCCGCAGCTGTCGGGGAAACAACAATGCTTGATAGCAAAACGAGCACCAACCCCGTGGCCGAGCAAGATCCGGTGAAAGAACGGCTTGAAATCATTTCAAAAAACTCGACCGAGGGCAAAAGAGCAACCTGCGGGATTGGCAAGCTAGGAAAACTTTGCCGATTGTCCGCTTTTTACTCATCGGCCGGCTGCTAGGGGGTGGTTGAGCCGAAAATCAAAGAATGATTTAAGAACGACTCAAGAAGTACGAGTCGCATTTTTTGCATCATTCCCCGAGCAAATGGGCGAAAATGGTCTAGAAACTGCATTGGCGGCGGCTGTATGGTGAAACCACGAATCCTCGGTAGAAATACGGAGTGTTTGGTCTGCCATCGGCAGGAGTGGCGAATCATCGCAGCGATGGTTCCGGATGTACCGGTTACGGTATTGAAGACTGTGATGCTTTTCCCTTTTCATGATTCGTGCTCTCGTTCGGCGATAGACAACCTAGGCGGCAACGGATGGCCGCAACGTTACTTCCAGGAAGAAATTCATGAAAATGCAACGCCGCCATTTTGTCGCTCTACTTGGTTCGCTTTCCGCTACGGGTGCACTGGCAACGGGGAGTGCTTTTGCGGAAGATCCGCAGCTCGTCGAACCGATCCACCGCGTCGCGAACGCGGCCAGCATCACTCACAAGCCTATTTCCCAGCACCCGTTGGATCGCGCCCTGGACATGGCCCAGGACGCACTGACGCACTGCCGCGCCAACGTGAACGACTACACCGCGATCTTGGTCAAGCGTGAACGTGTCGGGGACACGCTCGGCGATTATGAATACATGTATGCGAAAGTTCGCAATCGTAAAACAAACGCTGGCCAGCTCACCCAGCCGCTAAGCGTTTATCTCGGTTTCCTAAAACCAAGCAGCGTCAAAGGCCGCGAGGTCTTGTTCGTCGAGAACCAGAACGACGGCTATCTCGTCGCTCACGAAGGCGGGTTCAAAGGCAAGTTCTTGCCCACCGTCACGATTCCAGTGGATGGCATGTTGGCAATGCGTGGCCAACGCTACCCAATGACCGAAATCGGCATCGAAAATTTGATCGTCAAGCTGATCGAGCGAGGCCAGCAAGCCAAACAGTGCCCTGACGTTACTTGCGAATTCCGCAAAAACGCACGAATCAAAGACCGCACCTGTACCGTGCTGCATGTGACCCAGCCGACCCGTACCCCCGGTGCCGAGTTCCATCAGGCTCAGATCTTCATCGACGACGAACTGAACCTGCCGATCCGCTACGTGGCCTACGATTGGCCTAAGCGTCAGGGAGCTCCCTTGGAAGTGATCGAAGAGTACACCTACCTCGATCTGAACGTGAACGTCGGACTTAGCAATGCCGACTTTGACCAGTACAACTCGGCGTACAACTTTCACTCGAAATAACGTTCACGGTGCCGTAAAAAAAGCCGCTCTGTTCGTTAGCGGCTCGGCTCGACACCGCGGGGCGAATCGCCCAATGCCATCTTCTTGGCACTAAACGGGGCGAGTTTATAGCGGTGCGGTGCAGGGTCTCGCCCGGTCTAATTCGAACGTTTTTCACGCTAAAACCGGGTGAGGCCTCATGGCCGCACCACGACGGTAAAAGCACTTCTTCGGGGGCCAAGCGGCCCTGCTCGGGGCGATTTCTGCTCGCCCGGATCGATGCCCATTCGCATCGGCTCCGATTAGAATCGCAGGTGTTGGGAATCGTTTGCCAACGGTATACAATTCGCACTCAGCGATCGTTTCTTTCCTGCATTCTCCTACTTTTAAGCGTTCAATATGTTCAAAGGACTTGGCAATCTCGGCAATAT
This sequence comes from Novipirellula rosea, assembly GCF_039541335.1. Taxonomy (NCBI): domain Bacteria; kingdom Pseudomonadati; phylum Planctomycetota; class Planctomycetia; order Pirellulales; family Pirellulaceae; genus Novipirellula; species Novipirellula rosea. Next base: position 284,390 of record NZ_BAABGA010000082.1, read on the forward strand.
TGCTTCGATGATGGGTTCGTTCCAAAAGCTGCCCGAAAAGATGCAGCAGCTCAACGACCAGATGAAAGTCGCGACGGTCACGGGAACGGCATCGGAAACCGATGTGACTGTCTTGATGAACGGGCTTGGGCATGTCCAATCGGTACAGATCCGTGGTGAGTATTCCAGTGAAGTGATTGAAATGTCGGTGCTCGAAGCGACCAACGAGGCGGGCGCCGCCGCAAAACAACTGTACGCCGACGGCATTTCCCAAATGGTGGCCGACATGGACATCAACATCCCCGGACTCGATCGCATCTTGGCCAACTTGACCGGAGGCGGTTGATCACGATGAGCAATCATGCCGGTGCCGTATCGGAATTAGTGGAACAATTGGGGCGTTTACCCGGGATCGGACGCAAAAGTGCCGAACGTTTGGCGTTCCACCTGCTGCGGGTCAGCGAACACGAGGCACTCGGACTTGCCGACGCAATCCGGCGTGTTCGCAAGGACGTTCGCTACTGCTCGGCATGCTTCAATCTGTCGGAGACCGAACTTTGTTCGATCTGTTCGGATCCCAATCGCGACAAAACTCGGATCTGTGTGGTCGAACAGCCTCGTGACCTGATGAGCCTCGAACAATCGAGTGCTTATCGAGGGGTCTACCACGTGTTGCTCGGCCGCATCGCCCCGCTGGACGGAATCGGGCCCGACCAATTAACGATCGATCCCCTGGTCGAACGCGTTCGAAAAGGGAACTTTGTCGAAGTGATCATGGCGACCAACCCGACGGTCGAGGGAGACGGAACCTCCCTCTACATCTCGAATCTGTTGAGTGAATATCCGGTCGTAGTCACCCGTTTGGCCCGAGGAATTACGGCGGGAAGCGTGTTGGAATATGCCAATCGCGAAATGATCGCGGATGCATTGACGGGCCGGCAAAAACTATAGTACCAACACGCTATAGAAACTTTTCTTGGCCAAAGCCGCATTTTTCTCGCCAATGGCACAGCGAGTGCTGGTAGAATTGCGGCGCACCGATTGCCAGTTCCCCACCGATTGCCAGTTCGCTGGTTCGGGGAACAGGCGGTGCCAGGATTCCACCTCCTCGTATTTTCAGAGAATGCAACAATGCGGATGTCGATGGGTCTTCAGGCCCGGCAAATGCAGGTTCAGAAGTTGGCCCCTCGGATGATCCAGTCAATGGAGATTCTGCAGCTGCCTACATTGGCTTTGCAGGAGCGCATTGAGCAGGAGATGAATGAGAATCCGCTGCTCGAACAACAGGATGTCGATCCATCGGAGCCAGATCGTTTAGACGATGATGCTCCGTCGGCCGATACACGTAGCGAAGACGAGAAAGAACTCGTCGTCGACAATGACCACGCCAACCAAGACGATTTCGAACGCTTGGAAAAGATGGTCAATGATCTTCCCAGCACGTTTGATGATTCGTTCCGCCGCTCGTCCAACCGCATGCAGGACGATGCCGATCGCCGCCACGATTTGATGGCCAATGCCCAGTCGCGACCGGAATCGCTAAACGATTTCTTGCTGCATCAACTTGCCGAAATGGACATTGATGACCGCATCGAAAAGCTAGCCGAACGGATCATCAGCACCCTTGATGCACGCGACGGTGGCTATCTTCGCACCCCGTTGGTCGATTTGTTGTCAGCCGGCCACACCGAAGAAGACTTGCACCTGGCCGAAAAAGCACTCGGTATCGTGCAATCGCTTGAACCGGCCGGAATCGCGGCTCGTGACCTGAGCGAATGCCTGCTGAATCAACTTTCCCCGGCGATTCCTCATTACGAGGAAATGAAGACGTTGATCCGCTCGCACTTGGTCGATTTGGCCGAGAACCGCTTGCCACAAATCGCCAAGAAAACAAATTTCACGATCGAGCAGATCCAAGAAATCCGCGAAGAGCTGCATATGCTCAACCCCAAGCCGGGCGCGGCGTTCATGGAAACCTACGTTCCCAATGTCACCCCCGACATCATCCTCGAACAAGATGACGAAGGCGAATACAAAGTCCGGCTTGATGATGACCGCGTCCCCACGCTATTCATCAGCGACTACTACCGTAGCCGACTGCAGGACCCCAACAGCACGACGGAAGAACGCGAGTTCATCAAACAGAAAATCAGCAGTGCCCAGTGGCTGATCGACTCGATCGAACAGCGACGCAGCACACTGACCAAAGTCGCCGAAGCGATCGTCGAACATCAAAAGAAGTTTCTGGACGAAGGCCCCGAGGCGATCGAACCGCTGAAAATGCAACAGATTGCCGACAAAGTGGGCGTCCATGTGACCACGGTCAGCCGTGCGGTCGATGATAAATGGATCCAAACCCCGCGTGGCATTTTGCCGCTGAAACGATTCTTCGTCGGAGGAACGCAAACCGAAGATGGCGACGATGTTGCCTGGGATACGATTCGGTTGAAGCTGCAAGAATTGATCGACAAAGAAGACAAGAGCAATCCTTACAGCGACGAGCAACTTGTCGACGAGCTGAAAAAGGCGAGCATGACCGTTGCCCGCCGAACGGTAACAAAATACCGAAAACGGATGGGAATCCCCAGCAGCCGCCAGCGTCGCGATTGGTCACTTGTTAAAAAGTAGTCAGGAATGCGAATGAGACGCTAGGGACGGCTGAATACCAATCGTGACGGTCGCCCGATGTCCCACCCTTTCCGCTCTCTGTTGCTGCTGGTCTCGCTCACCATGGGACTTGCCGCCGCCAATGCTGCCCCACCTGCCGATTCTTCGGCAATGGAAACCTCCTCGGCACCCGAGCTGCAGCTCGATGCGTTCTTCGAGCAACACTGCATCGAGTGCCACAGCGGAGCGGAAGCGGAATCCGGCATACGGCTCGACGCGTTGACCGCGTCCTCAACGTGGCAAGCCGATTTAGCGACATGGTCTCGCGTGGTCGACGTACTCCAACACGGCGAAATGCCGCCCCCCGATTCGCCCCGTCCTGATCCAGCAGCAACCTCTGCAGCGATCGAGCATATTGTCGGGCGTGTCGCCCGAATAGCATCGGAACCGCCACTCTCGTTGCGGCGAATGAATCGCCGCGAGTACGAAAACACGATTCACGATCTGTTGGGAATCGATGTGCCGCTCGTGGATCTTTTGCCCGAGGACCAGTCGGTGCAAGGATTTGACAACGTCGCCGATGGATTGAGTATTTCTTCGGTGCTGCTCGAACAATACCTACAAGCCGCCGACGTTGCCTTTGACGCGGTCGTCCGCCGAATCAAGCCGCTGCCTGCGGAAACGCGTCACGTCGAGATGATGCAGGTTCGCGAGAACATCGAATCGGTGAAAAAGAAGAAAGGGGGAACGATCGAAGCCGAGAATGCGTTCGTCAAATTTACTCCCGGTTGGCCTCCCGCTCGACTCGACGCGGTGCATCCGATCGAAGACGGCGTCTTTCGCTGTCGCGTTGCCGTTTGGCCGCACGATCCTGGCGATCGAACGTTGTCGGTCGCCATCTATACGGGATCGCTGTTTGGCCCCGAGACTCGCAAATTCATTGGCATCTATGACGTCACCGGGACGCCGACGAACCCTCGCGTGATCGAATTCACCACCGCGATGGACGAAGGGCACTCCATCCACATCGTGCCACGAATTTGGCCCGAGCATGTCACGTGGCGAGACAAGCACGAGTCGCGTCCAGGCGTCGGCATCGCGTGGGCTGAAACGCATGGCCCGATCGACCAGAGCTTCCCTAGCGAAGCTCAAAAACGGCTGTTCGGCAACCCCGACTCGATCACGATGGTTCCCGAGCAATCCGTCTACATGCGTCACCGCAAAGGGGTCCAGCGTCATGTGGTCGCATCGTCCAATGCTGAGGAAGATGCCGAGCGAATCATTCGCAACCTTGTGCAGCGTGCCTTTCGTCGTCCCGTCGATGGATCCGAGATCGATCCGTTCGTTCGTTTGACACTCGATCGATTACAGTCTGGACGCACATTCGAGCAGGCGGTGCGAGCCGGCGTGACGGCCGTATTATGCTCACCGCAATTTTTGCTGATCAATCGCGATCCCCAAGTGGATAGCTACACGATCGCATCGCGGTTGTCCTATTTTCTGTGGTCCACGATGCCCGACGAACGACTGCTTGAACTGGCTGCGTCCGACAAGCTTCGCGATCCTAAAATCCGCAAAGCGGAAGCCGAGCGGATGATGCGTGACGCGAAGATCCAGCGATTCGTCGAGAATTTCACGGGGCAATGGCTCGACCTCCGCGACATCGAATTCACCACGCCCGATGGCAAACTGTATCCCGAATATGATCCTCTTTTGGTCGAAGCGATGCTCGGCGAAACCCGCCACTTCTTTGCCCATGTTTTGCAAGAAGATCTCAGCGTCGCAAATTTCATCGATTCGGACTTTACCTTTTTGAATGAACGGATCGCGAAACATTACGGGATCCGCGGCATCCAGGGCAACGAAACGTTTCAGCGTGTGCAGCTTCCGGCGGATAGTGTTCGTGGCGGAGTGCTGACGCACGCCAGCGTGTTGAAGGTGACGGCCAATGGCACGACCACTTCACCCGTGCTCCGTGGCAATTGGGTATTGACCAATTTGCTTGGTCGCAGCGTACCGCCACCGCCGCCCGGCGTTGCCGCGGTCGAACCCGACATTCGTGGCGCCACGACGATCCGCGAACAATTGAGTAAACATGCATCCGTCGATTCCTGCGCAAGCTGCCACAAACGAATCGACCCAGCGGGCTTTGCTTTGGAACATTTTGATCCGATCGGCGGAGAGCGGACGTGGTATCGATCGCTCGGTGAGGGAGAAAAGATCCCCGACAAGCGACTTTCTTATCGCAAAGGCCCGTCGGTCGAAACCGCTTCCCAATTTGCCGACGGCCGCACGTTCGACGATTTCAAACAGTTTCGCGAATGTTTGCTGCAAGACCAAACGTCGATCACGCGAGCGATCACAAGTAAACTGTGCGTCTATGCATTAGGTCGCCGCGTCACGCTTTCCGATCGCCGTGACATCGATGCAATCGTCAACGAAGCCAAACAGAACGATTACGGCTTGCGTTCGCTGATTTTGGAAATTGTCGCGAGTGACTTATTTCTGCAGCCCTGAACTGCAGCCCTTAATCGAGAAAGTCTCCCCTCATGAACCTCCGCATTGATCGCCGACGAATTTTACGATCCACCGGCATCGCGATGTCGCTGCCGCTGCTGCAGACATTCTCGGCAACCTCCGCTGATGCAGCCGATCCTCACGACACGACGACCGACCCGAGCAACGGCGACATCCGCCGCATGCTGATGATTTGTGCTCCGCTAGGAATCCATACCCCCAACCTGTTCCCTAAATCAGCGGGGCACCAATACGAGGTCACTCCGTACTTGGAACCTCTACAAAAGGTTCGCAACAAGGTTTCGATCGTGTCCGGTTTGATGCATCCGGATGTCGACGGAGGTCACGCGGCGGAGAAAAGTTTTTTGACCGGCGCCGCCCACCCCGGCCAACCTAGTTTTCAAAACACCATTTCGGTCGACCAATATGCGGCGGAACAAATTGGCCACCGCACTCGATTTGGTTCGTTGGTGTTGGCGGCGAATCGATCGAGTCTTTCGTTCACACGATCGGGTGTACAAATCCCCGCCGAATCGCGTCCTTCGCGTCTGTTTGCCAAGCTGTTTCTCGAAGGCAACAAAGACGAGAAGGCCGCACAAATGCGGCGAATCGAAGATGGCCAGAGTGTGATGGATCTTGTTCTTGAGCAAACTCGCAAGGTCCAGCGCGAAGTAGGGCGTGAAGACAACCAAACCTTGGATCAATACTTTTCCAGCGTCCGCGAACTCGAAGTCCGGTTAGTGCAAGCGGCCGAGTGGTCAAAACGTCCCAAACCCACCGTCGATCGCAAGCCGCCGACCGACATCACCGATCGCGCCGACTTTACCGGCACAATGCAATTGATGTACGACATGATTTTCCTGGCCATCCAAACCGATTCCACGCGGCTGATCACCATGATAGGCGCCGGTGGCAACGAAGTGGTCGCACTGGAGGGCGTCGACGACGGATGGCACAACCTAAGCCACCACGGTCGCGATCCCAATAAGATCGAAATGTTATCGATCATTGAGACAGAAGAAATGCGGCTGTTTGCCGAACTGCTAGAAAAACTCGATACGGTTCACGAAGGCGACAACACGCTGTTGGATCAAACGGCGATCCTGTTGGGATCGAACCTCGGAAACGCATCGAGCCACAGCAATACAGATTTACCGATCATTGCCGCAGGAGGCCATTTCAAACATGGCCAACATCTCGCCTTTGACCCCGATTCGCCGCCCCCGCTTTGCAACTTGTTCGTCAGCTATTTGCAACACCTCGGCCTCGAAACCGATCGTTTCTCCAGTGGCACCAGCACACTGACAGGCCTTGGATAGGGTCAAACGGGAATGAACGATTGCATATTGAAGCGTAGGGCCGGTTCCCACCGGCCGACTCCATCGAGCCGTTATCTACTTTAGTAGCGGTGCGGCGCAAGCCTGGATCGCTAAAACTTTGGGCTTGTTGTGATTTTTGATTGCGAAATTTTTCTGCCACCTCTCCACCAACTTCGGAGCCTGCTGATTTAGTAGGAAACGCACAGGCCAGAGGCCGAAACCTGACGGCAGAGTGTGTCGCCCGCTGGGCTATGTTTCCCCACCTCCGCTAGCCGGTGGCTCACGCCACCGGCAGAGGGTATGTCGGCCTCCGGCCTGTAATCATTGCTACTAAATCAGCAGTCACCTTCGTCGGTGCAGAGGTAACGGCTGTACAGACCGGAGGTGAAACTCTCACCCAATATTTGATGTCAACACCAACGTAGATGGCATGGGGCGTCAGCGACACTCAAAACACCGATTGAATTCCAATCGGGGTTGTTTATCGCTCTTTCGCGACCTCGTACATCAGCTCGCCGTGGTCGTCGTGAAATTGGATTTGTAATTTCGACTTTTTCTGGTCAGGGCTGACCGAGACGAAAAGAAATCCGCCGGTCGGTTCGTTGTAGGTGTAGGGCTGCACAATTTTCCCGTCGGGATCGGTGCCTCGCTTTGAACCCGGTGGCACGCCGCGGCGTGAATTTTCATCATTCAGCGCTCCGCAGCCGAACTCTTCCACCCCGCTCGGATGGATGCTGTGGTATTGCCAATGGCGATCGCCACAGAACACCATCAAATTTTCGATCCCATGCTCGTTTGCCCAAGCAAAGAATGAGTCGGCTTCGTGTCGAAACCCGCCAAGATTCGTGTGGTTGTCTTTCTTGTAGGCGTCGTCCGGCCCGACCATCGGCGTGGGGCTAATGATGATTTTCCACGCCGCGTCACTTTCCTGCAGTGACGCTTCGAGCCATTCGCGTTGTTCTTTGCCCCACAGCGATTTGTCGGGGCCATCTTCCATGCGATTGGGCGAACGAAAATCGCGGCCTTCGGTGAACCACAATTGCAAGTCGCGACCAATGCGGTGCGTTCGGTAAGTGGGCGAATCGTGATCATCGGCTGCATGAATCGGCATCTGCTCGCGGAACAATTCGATACCTGATTGCGGCGTGGGCTTTTTCTCGCCCACCATGTCCGCATCATTAAATCGAAAATCGTGATCATCTTTGGACCAATAAGCAGGCGTCTTGCCAAAGAATTCTATTAGCCGGGGAAAACGAAACTGCTCGTGCCATTTTCGTCGCAGTTCCGGCAACTGCTTTGCCGCAGCGTTGTTGGGTTTGTCGTAATAAACGATATCTCCCGTCCCGACAAAGAACCTAGGCTCGAGCTTGCTCATCGAATCGAACACCGGATAACCGAGTTGCTTGTCCTCCGCACTCGCCGTGACCGGACCGCCTCCGTTGGACTTTCCACGAATGAACGAATCGTAATTCATGCAGCTGCCCATGCAAAACGTGACGTTGGTCGCTTGATCCTTGGCGGGCAGCGTCTTGAATTCTCGCACAGGCCCGGTCCGCAGCGACTTGGTCTCGGTCCCGATATGAACGCGGTAGTAATATTGGGTATCGGGCAACAACGATTCAATCGCGCAGCGAACGACAAAGTCATGCTTCGCGTCGGCGGTCAACCATGCTGTTTTCTGCGACGGATCGAAGTCAGCATTCTGTGAATACTCAAACTGAACGTTACCTTCGGCTCCAGGAACATCACTGTTTTCGTCAAGCGTCGGCCCTGGCACGCTCGTCAACCGCGTTTGCAGCAGCACCGAGGTCGCGGTCACTTCGCCCGCGAATTCACCTTGTGCATGAAACGCTGCCGACTGAGCAACGACATACGGTGGAATTCCTAACGACGATAAAAACAGTGCCGCGGCAACAAAATAGGTTCGGTACAACATCGCGATAAACGAACATGTAGGAGTGAAGATGATTGAGTCCGATAACAATTGAGCCCCCAACAATTGGTGTCGCTCAATAGATTAGTCGAATCGGGTTCCAAATACGAATCCAGGTTCCGCCCGATTAGCCCGACTAAACATCCAGCAGCCCATAATGACGAACGAACATCAAAAACACCATTGCAGTTGGTTGACGGCGGGTCGATCGGACTGAATAACGTTATTCGCTTCCACCAGAGCCGAAAGACGTGTCAACATCGAACACGAGGATGGCCTCCAGTGCGAGCTATGAGTATTTTTGGGCAGCGACAAACTCAGCAAACGAGCATCCTGAAACTGTGATGCAAGAGTTAGGTGGGACTGGTCAACCAAGCAATTTTGTTTTCCCGTGCGTGCTAGGATCGAGAGGACGAAACCACTAAAATAAGCCAGACTGTTGAATTAATGACTAAAATTTTCACATGAAGATAAGGAACGACAAATGAAGCGTTTGCTAAGTTTAATGATTCTTTTTACGGGATTTACGATAATTGCCGTTCCAGGATGTGGATCAGGCGGCACCAACACGAGCGTGACGGAGGACGCCGACGCGCAGGCCATCGCAGATTACGAAGCAGCGATTAAAGCGGAAGAGGATGCGATGAAAGGCAACGCTCCAGGAAAGTGATTTTCGATTTTTGCTAACGACTCCTCGCTGCTAATCAACATGACTAAGGCCATTCGTTGCAATGCAACGAATGGCTTTTTTCTGCGGCGAACTCGCAGTCGCCCCTCTAGACACTGCCGTAACATGCAACTTCGTATGAAAGATACGATTTCTATTTGCACCAATGTCGTTGATTCAGAGCGTGCTGCTAATTGACCTGCTGTAAGCTAATTAACAGCGCACAAAAAAAGACCTCGGATCCAGTCGATCCGAGGCCTCGCATTAATCTTAGAAAGCTAGAGTAACTTAGAAATCGCCATCCAGGACTTCTTTACCAGCACGCGTACCCAAAGCACCCCACAAGCCGTACGGGCTCTTGGCACCTGGGACATTGAGATTGCCAGCAGTCCCACCTTTATGCACCATTGGATTTCGCGAATTGCCTGCTTCGATCGAATCGGTAATGAATTTCACCGCTCCGTCACCCATCAGCACATGGACGCCGCCTTGGTGACGACTGGACATCGTACTGATCGCGGTATTCCCGGTGTTGTTGACACCACAAACCTCGCGGTTCGGCGGCAGGATCGTGTGGCACCCAGAATAATGCGGCAAGAAATCGGCCCAACGATAACCTCGCCCATTGGTGGAACCGTTGATCGGCGCCGAGGCAAGCCAAAAGCGAGGACGCTCGGGGTCAATTAATGGATTGTCTTGACAGTACGAAGGATTATCACGTTGGTTATTCACTGCGTTACCGTTATCCGTCAGGATAGTACGATTGTCTCGGTCACCCAAGTCGGTCGCAATTTCGCCCGCCATAATCGTATTGGCCAATCCATCAAGAACATCGCGGAACTTACTCGCTGCACGGGGTACGAATACACCACGATCCGCAGCCCGAGAATCTTCGGCAAGCCCTTGTGTCTTCGGATACGGTACAGGCGAGTTGTTTCGAACCTCCAAGACACCCTGCTGTGAATTCACCATCGAATCACCGAGACAGGCTGCATAATTGGTACGGCCTGCAGATGGCAGTCCGACGCCCGGATCGCTTGGACAACGGAGCGAAGCAAGCGTGGTCGCCCATGGCGGGTAGGCAATGTCCTGAGGTGTTGGTCCCATCGCGTAATAATCAATGCTGCCGTTCTTATCAACGTCCATCGGGTTACTGATCTGCTCCCACATTGCCTGTTGTTCAACGAACGGTGTCAAACCAACGAAAATGCTGAGTCGGTGATTACTTGATGTCGTGGATCCATTCCACCACCATTCCGGTGCAGCAGGCGCCGTACCGCTACCGTGAATCGGCAACTGATCGTAAGCACTGTGATAGTTGTGAATTCCAAGCCCAATCTGCTTGAAGTTGTTACTGCAACTCATTCGTCGTGCAGCTTCACGTGCTGCCTGAACTGCTGGCAGCAGCAATCCCACCAACACCCCAATGATGGCTATGACGACGAGCAGTTCCACCAATGTGAAACCGCGTCGCGCAATCCCTGATCTGCTCATCTCAAAATACCTCAAAATGTGAAAAGGAAAGATAGCGGTTCGAATCCGTATCTAGATGTGTTAGCGGAGTAGCATACCACAATAAAATTGCATCAGCTTAAATAGCGTGGCAGAATACGCCCACATAGCAAATATACAGGGACAGAACACGCTGTCAATTTTCCAGCCACGTGCGAGCCCATCAATTGGCAAGGAAACTCAATTCAAACCTAGACAAAGCAACCATCACAGCCCCCATGTCACCCGACTCACCCACAACGAGTACTTGAGGCGACCATATTCTCAAAAATCCTAAGTCTATTGACATGGCAATTTGAACGCTGGCTCTCCTTGAACGAGCAACCACTCGCTTTCGATTGACAGCGATTTTGTCGTCTGCGTTGAACCATCAGGCCATTCAATGGTCACCAGTGCCTCTGCATTAGCGCCACCGAGTCCAAACCGGATCACCCGTTCGTTGCTGCATAAATAGCCGTCGCCTGAAGTCAGTACTTTTCGCCACGATTGATTACCTTGCCGCAACGTAATGACCGCACCGATGGCATCGCGAGCACAATGACGGCCGACAAGTCGAACGGCAATCCAGTGGTGCTTGGTAACGGTGCGGTTGACGAGCAGTGCCACAGGTTCAGTCTGATGCGTGACCACTAGATCGCAGCGTCCATCGCGGTTGGCATCAATTGTCCACAAGGCACGTCCTGCATGCACCTTGCCAAGATATTCGTCCGCCGCAAAATCCGTGAACTGTTCGAAACCCGCAGTAGGCGTTCGGTGAAAAATCTGCATCGGTTGGTAGTACTCGGAGCGTTGACCATCTCTTTCGGGAAAAAAGTCGACATGCCCGTTCGTCACAGCTAACTCCAACACTCCATCATTGTCAAAATCAACGGCTTCGGTACCAAACCCGACCATTGGCAATGCCGTCGTCGCAAGCTGTTGCTGTGCCGTCCTATCTTGCCAGATCCCCGCGTCACGCTGCTCATAATACGTGTTGTATTCATGTTCAAAATTGGTCACATAAAAATCGATGTCGCCATCTGCGTCAAAATCCGCCGTCGCAATTCCCATTGACCCTTGAGGAAGCGAGCGATCGTCATACGCTACCCCACGCAACATGGCGGATTCTTCGAACTCGACTTTTTCGCCTGGAGACCGGCTCCAATAGTGATTGTTGCTCATATCGTTGACAATCAGCGCATCGATTCCGTTGTCGGCATCCAATGATCCGACGGCGACCCCGAGCCCCCGACCGGACAAGCTTGGCCTGATTCCCCTGTCCTGATCGACGTCGACAAATACTCCATCCTCCGTCCCGAGCATAAAGACATCCGGTTCGCCTGCGAAGGCGAGAGGGGAACAAGCTCGCGATTCACCGGTAGCCGCATTGGCACACGCATCAGTCACCGGTGAGAGCCCGGCGCAATAGTTAACGACAATCAAATCCGACAATCCATCGCCGTTTAGATCTGCGATAGCGCCGCTAGAGGACCACTGCGAGACCGGATTTCCCAAAACTCGTTCGCTGACGTCTGCAAATGTTCCATCCCCTTGGTTGACGAGCAGGCGATTTTCGCCGTAGTTCAACACTAACAGATCGGGAAATCCGTCCTCATTCACATCCCCGACAGCAACGCCCTGGCCGAAACCGGTGTCCCCGGTCCCCGATGTTTCAGTGGCATCGACAAAGTTGCCAGCGATGTTTCGCATCAGTGCGTTGGCGTCGGAGTCTCGTTGCGGAGGGGTGCCACCGGCAGCGCTGAGATAGAGGTCGGTCCAGCCATCGAGATCAAAGTCGATCGAACCGCCGCCACAACCCAACGTGGCATAGAACATAATCCCCGGCTGGTCGAGTTGGTCTGCCGTTTTGCCGAAAAAATTCAGTCCTCGCTGCGTCGCTTCGTTCCGCAGGTCGGGCTGGACCGATGCCACAGCGATGCGTCGCGGTGGCGTTGCTTTGACAGTCGCCACACCGCTAAACGATGGCAGCGGTAAATTTGACAAATCGAGTCGCAATTCGGAGTGTTCGTTTGATGTTTGCCAAGGAGTACTCCGGTTTAATCGGGCAATTAATGAATCTCGCAGTGTCCCAATGCGAGTTGATTTGTGATCGGGAAGCGTCATCGCCATCGCGGCCCAGGCTTCTGCTTCCCACACACGTCCAAGATCTCGCAGCGTTTCGACGATCTCGATGATAATGGCGATTGATTGGCTTCCCGAGTTAGCAAAGCGATCCTTTTGCTGGCGAAAACGACTCAACAAACTCGCTCGCCGCTCGAGATCCGGCAAAGACACTTCGGTCAGCCCCGGATCGCTTTTCTGAAGCAGACTGAGTGCTGCGTTGAGCTTGGACCAAATCTGAACGACGTCTGGATTTCGCTGAGTCGCCTGCCAATAGGCCCCAGCTGCCTCGGACGTCTTCCCCTGATAGCGTGCCCAATCACCAAGCACCATCCAGTATCCCCACGTCGATTCGTAATCGCCGGCAAGCCCATCGGACCAGCTATCAAGTTGGTCAAATTGCCCCGAATCGACGAGCGCGCGTCCCAGCAGTATCTGGGCAGGCAGAAACTGGGGATGCGACTGCACGATCGGCCGCAACGTCTCGACCGCCTGGGATGACATCCCGAGATCAAATTGCTTCCGAGCCTCTCCGATCAAAGGACGATTGTCAGCAGGGTTACGCTGCATCAACACATTGAGCGCGGCGGTATCGAGAGTCCGTTTTTCGTAATTACTGAGCAACAGCAGCAGATCGAAGTCAAACTTTCGCTGCCGAACGAGTTCTCGGCCATGCTCGATCGCAGCATCACGATCTTCAATGACGATCAAAAAATCGAATAGCAACCGACGCGACTGATGTTGCTGAGGATGTCTCGCGGCCACTTCCTCCAGCATCTCCAATGCCTCAAACAGTTGTCCGACCGAAATCAACGCGATTGTCGCCTGTTGGACTAAATCGGGGTTTTGGAAATCATCCGCCCGATTTGCATCGACCAGCAGGTGGGCTGCAACGTCACCTTGCTTGTTCTCGAACGCAACCCGTGCGACCTTGGCAAGCACATCGGGATCGCCCTGATGAGCGATCAAGACCTCGTCGGACCACTGCCACGCTTGCTCCCATCGCCCCAAACGAATTGCCGCATCCATTGCCTGTAACGGCGTCTGAGGCTCATCCACCGGGGGTGGCGTCGAGTTCATCTCTGCCCCGCCACAGCCCGTCAGTAGAAGGATAAACCCAAACAGATATCTCGCCCCGATTGGCGTACGGCTCAGAGCAACCACAGGAATCATTCCGCCAACTCAGGTGCTAGGTTCTTCGTCCGCAACCAAGCGTTGCGTCTAAGGAGGGATAAAAACGAACAGAGGCCCGGCGTTGCGACTGGCAACACTTTTTGCAAACGACCGGGCCAATCAAGTCTAGTCCGTAGCACACGGGCTGCCAACACACGCGAGGGACAGGCAAAAATCTGAGGCACCCGCGAGCTGCCGGGTTCGTCATCACTGGCGAACTGCTCGTCATCACCGGCGAACTGCTCGTCATCACTGGCGAACTGCTCAGGCATCGGTACAAAGTGCCCAAAAACGTCACCGGTCAAATCAACCACAGGGGGGCTCGCAGACGTTACACTGACTCCCAGTGCCTGATTGCGCTGTGCCTGATTGCGTGGCCGGATTCCTCATCCGCATCGCCCTTGCTCTTCTCGGTAACCATCACAATGTCTCAAGATCCGCCACTGCAAGATCCATCGATCCCGAGTGCTGCAGATGAACCGCTGCGTGAGCGGTTGTTTCCGCAGCTGTCGCTTAAATTCCTGTTAAAACTAACAGCCGTCTGTGCCGCGATGATGTGGGCGTTTCGCGCTGGCGCGATGGACAATCTGTTCTGGGCGAAGTGTCTTAGCGTGGTTTTGATAACGGCGATGGCATGTTTTTTCGCCTACGCTGTCATGTTTTGCATCGCCTATTTTCTAGCCGGAGTCAGCGGCGCGATCCTCGAACCGTTTCACCAGAACCGGCCGCTACCGCCCAGCCCTGGCTCCGCTTCGCTCCCCTCTCAATCGTCGATCCCCACGAAGGACAACGCGTGAACCCGCTCACTCGACTTTCGCTGATGCTGGTTTCCGTCACCTTGTTGGCGATGCCGGGCAGCGAACTTTATGCCCAGTCCGACCCCAATGCGCATTCATTGGCAACGCTGCCTGCAAATTTTCGCAAGGCTGGCTTTTCGATGACCGTTCATATGTCAAAAGTGGCAGGCAATGGCTATCAACCGATCTACCTGAGCTTCGCCAGTCCGCTGGGAAGCTTTGCTACAGACCGGACCTTTGACGTCACCTTGTCGCCCCATGGGAATTCGATAAGCGATGTCGACTTTAGCTACCGATTTCGCTGTCAGGTCAAACAAAAGACAACGCTCGCACGTTTTGTCGTTTATGTCCCCTACTATGTCCCCTGGGAAACGATCTTTATCGAAGTCCGAGACGACGGACGGACCGTGGACGGTGGCAAACAAATCGCATTCGTTAATCAATTGACGGTTCGTCATGCGGATCAAAAGACGTCCGTTGGCATCATCCACCCGACACTGAAACAACTCCCCGCATCGGGGCTGCCTGCGTTCCCGGACATCCGCACACTGATCACTGTGTTAGGGGAGGGTCCGATCGACGAGGCCGTGGACGTACCTCGACTTTCCCACGCCGAATCACTGCGACGCGTCGCCCAGGTCCAACCGGCATGGGTTCAGTTCCGCAACATCGCCCCCGAGTCGATGCATTCCTCGTGGTTGGGTTATTCACAACTCGATGTGATTCTGATTCACGGGCCCACACTTGAAATGCTGGCCAGCAGTGGGCCGCAAGATCGATTTGACGCCCTGCGTGATTGGATTGCGGCCGGAGGGAATCTGTGGATCTATGATGCAGGCGGTCTTGCGTTGCCGTTTGCGAATTTAAAACCGGTCACGGTGGGACAAGTCGTGACGCCCTCGCGAGTCAAAGGCAAACTAAAACTGCAAGACATCAACGACACCACGGACCTCGAGTACGAATCGTGGTCCGGCATCAGCAAAGGGTCCAGCAATTGGCAGTGGAAACAGAACAATAACACGCTGTCATCACGCCAAACCATTTTTGAAAAACTGGTCAAAGTAAACCATCCGATCGTCCAGGATATTCCTGCAAAATCATTGGCGTTGACGATCAAGACCACTTCCTTGGGTCGAGGCACGGTCACCTCGATTGACGACGTCGATCCATTCCCTGGATCGTTTCAGTTGTGGCAGACCGTCGCCGGTCTGCATGGGAAAAACCAACTGCAGTGGGTCGAGCGTAACGGGATCGATGTCCGCTATGGCAACGACCATTATTGGAGCTGGTTGATCGAAGCGGTCGGCGGGCCGCCGGTGAAACTGTTTTTTCTGATCAACACCGTTTTTATCGTCTTGGTGGGGCCGCTTAGCTATCGTTTTTTCCGCAAAAACCAGCGATTGTATTTGTTGCTCTTCTCTGCTCCCGCGCTCGCACTGCTGGTCACCACCGGTTTGTTCATCTCTGCAATTCTCGCAGATGGTTTGGGCACTCGATTGCGAGCCCGACAAATCACATGGCAAGACGCTCAGTCGGGCTATTTGGTCCACAACGACCGGCTGACCTATTTTTCGGCGATGGGAAAAAGTAGCGGACTGCAATTCGCGGACGACACTGCCCTGTTTCCCATACTGAACAAACCAGTGGAAAATCGATATTACGGCGGTGGTCGCAGCGGGGCAGCCGCTTGCCAAATCGAAGTCGGCCATGATTACCAACAATTCACGGGCCAATTCCTGCCCTCACGATCTCAGGTCCAATACCTCCGTCTTGAACCGCAGAAAGCCGATCCGCTGGTCACGTTTTCTAAAACCAGCAACGGTTTGACTGTGACTAACCACTCTGACCAACCGCTGTATCAAGTTGTCGCCAGCGATAGCCAACAGCAACAATGGACCACGCAAACCGTCGCCCCTGGAAAATCGGTTCCGATGAGTTTATTACAAAGTGGTTCCGCTGCAGCGGAGCTTGGTGTTTCGCCCATGGCGTTAGCGAGTTTGGTTCCGCGGCTGCGCCGCGCTTATTACAGTCGCGGCAGCACGGGATCGCAAGTTTCCTCCATCGACCAAACCCTGAACGGATGGCTAAGCCGGCTTCCGGCAAATCAATTTATCGCAACGACCGCCTTGAGAGCCGATTCGCTTGGAATCGATGACGTCGAGATCGAAGATAGCGTTCATGTCATTATGGGAGCTTTGCAATGATCGCGACGACTTATAACGCGACATCGTATGCGGGGCCGATGATCGAACTGAATTCGCTGTGCCGCACGTTTGGGACGACCCATGCCGTCGACAATGTTTCGTTCGCGGTCCCCAAAGGCAGCGTGTTTGGCTACATCGGTCCCAACGGCGCGGGCAAAACGACCAGCATGCGAATCTTATCGACGCTGGAACTGCCGACATCAGGCGAAGCGTATATCGAAGGCCTCAGTAGCGTCAACGATCCTGATCGTGTGCGTGGCCGTTTGGGTTTCATGCCCGATGGTTTTGGAACCTATAGCGACACGAACTGTATCGAGTACCTCGATTTTTTTGCACGCTCGTACGGGTTGGTCGGTCGCGAGCGAACCCGGCGTTTGCGGTGGGTGATCGACTTCACTGGCCTGCGTCCGTTGGCGACCAAGCCGATGCGAGGGCTGAGCAAGGGGATGCGTCAACGACTGTGTCTGGGACGTGCTCTGATTCACGATCCTCCGGTTCTCGTGCTTGACGAACCCGCTGCGGGGCTAGACCCGCGAGCGAGAATCGAGCTGCGTCAAATCATTCGTTCACTCGCTGCGGAAGGCAAAACGATCTTGATTAGCAGCCATATCTTGACCGAACTTGCCGAGATGTGCGACCGCGTGGGGATCATCGAGCGTGGACGATTGTTGGCAACCGGCACGGTCGGAGAAATCCGCCGCACCTTGCAGCCGCATCGCGAGATCCTGGTTCGCGTCGCGTCAGACGCGGCACGTGCGGCCGAACTGATTTCCCAGCACACGCAAACCAAAGATGTGAAGGCGATCGATTCCATCATTCGATTTTCAATCGACGATGGTGACGCACCGCAGATCGAGATACTCCGGCTCCTCTGTGACGCTCGCGTCGATGTGCTTGAGTACTCACCGTGCGACCATTCACTAGAGGACGTTTTCTTGCAAGTCACCAAGGGGCATGTGCAATGAGTGATTCTGCATCAGTAAAAATGCCACTTGAACTTCACCGCGACCCTATCATGGCAGAACCAGACGAGGAACATCCTCTGCTACGCGACACCGACCGACCGGGGTGGTGGGGATGGATCGACAAACAAAGCGAACAGGTCTCGCGTCACTTAAATCCAATCTTGATCAAAGAAGCACGTCAATCGCTGAAGAGCCGGCAATTTGCCGTGACCTTCTTTCTGCTGCTGGTCACGTCGTGGTTCTGGATGATTATCGGGGTCGTCACGCTTGCACCGGATATCTATTTTGTCCCCTCGGGCGCCGACTTGATGTCCGGCTACTACTTTTTGCTTGCCATTCCGATGATCGCGATGGTGCCGCTTGCCGCCCACCGATCACTAGCCGCCGAACTTGATGAAGGCACCTACGAACTGCTGGCGATCACGAGACTGACGTCGATGCGAATCGTGACGGGCAAACTCGGAAGTGCGGTCCTGCAGATGCTGGTTTACTTTGCCGCACTCGTTCCCTGCTTTGCGTTTTGCTACCTGCTGCGGGGTATCGACATGGTGATGATTGGCACCACGATCATGTTGGTATTCGGCGTTTCGATTTTATTGACGACGTTTGGACTGCTGCTGGCCACCGTTGTCCAGAATCGCGCGGGCCAAATTTTCACGCTGCTTGTGTTGCTCGGCGTGATTGTGTTTTCCGAATTCTTGTGCGGCGCGTTTGTTCTCGAAGTCATCATGCGGCAGCAGATATTCTGGAATGGCGAGGGCGTCGTGTTCACGCTGCTATTTTCAGCGGTGACGGTTTCCTGCATGGTGATGTTTGTGCGTGCCGCCGCAGCACGGATTGCTCCGATTACCGAGAACCGATCAACGCGTTTGCGCTGGATCATGTTCGCGCAACAATTGATTTGGATCGCCAGCATCGCGACGCTCGCCCTGTGGTATTCGGAAGAAGTAGTCCTTCAGTTTGGGATCATGATCCAAGGCGGTTACTGGTTATTGATGGGCACGCTGATGCTGGGCGAATCCTCCGAGCTGAGCCCACGTGTTTTACGAACGCTGCCGCAAACCACTTTTGGGCGAATGATGATGTTGTGGTTTAGTCCCGGACCGGGCACTGGGTTCATGTTTGCCATCACCACAGGTTGTGCAGGCATGATGTCGCTTGGGATGGTAGCGGTGCTGTTCGGCATCAACAACGCATTCGAGCCGCTCACCTTTGCTTTTTTGATGATGGGTTATTTGACGATGTTCCTTGGCGGCAGCCGCTTGATTGTGCTGCCAATCGCATGGCGGATGGGAAATACATTTGCGATCCCTTGTTGCGTCACCGCGGCGCTGCTGGCACTCGGTGTGATTGCGCCAGCGATTTTCATGACGATCACGACAGGCGGCCCCTCACAACAATACGGAATGCAAGAATTCACGAATTGGATATGGACGATTGATCGATCGTTTAGCCGCAGCTCCAGCATCGAAGCGGTGGCGTTCATTTCCTTCCTGTCCGGTGGCACGGTCTTCGTCGTGAACCTGTTTTTACTGATTCGCGAATTCACCTATCGCCGCGTCGCAGTCCCGGTCCGTGTGATCGCCGACTCCGAAAAATGACAAGCGAAGCACGCTAACGCCCCCTACGCATTTCCGCGTCGGCGGTGACCTGCGATTCCCCAATGTTATCGGCTTGGGGCACTGCGGCCACTCGCGAGCGATTGCTCTAATAGTGAACTTAATTCTTCGACAATCTCGGGATGCGAAGCGGATAAATTCCGCGTCTCGCCTGGATCGGCTTCCAAGTCAAAAAGTTGCCCTGGAGCGTCAGGAGCTGTGTCTGGCAAGTGGTACTCTTTGAGCTGGAAATGCGACTCATAGTTGTTCCCTCCCGATCCTTTGTGCGCTAAATACTTCCAACGTCCTCGCCGGATCGCCAAGTATTTACGACCGCCAAACCCTTGCTGCAGCAGATACGGACGAATGGGATCCTGTGGGGAAGCATCCAACATCACCGGCAGCATGCTGAAGCTGTCTTCGGCCGCATCGTCGGGAAGCGGCGTATCGACGATCTCGGCAATCGTCGCCATCACGTCGGTGAGCGAAGTGAGTTCCGAAGACGTTGTCCCGGCGGGTACTTTGCCAGGCCAGCGGACAAGAAACGGAACACGGTGGCCGCCTTCCCAGTTATCACGCTTAACCCCTCGCCACGGACGTGCTCCGTCGTGACCGTGATCGTGCCGCATGTGATAAACCGTGGGGACTTCGGGACCGTTATCACTGGTGAAAATGACCAACGTATTGTCATCGAGATTCAGACGCTTGAGCGTCTTCATCAACTCGCCGACAACATAGTCCAACTCGAAAATGAAATCGCCGTGCGGCCCAGAATCGGTTTTGCCTTTGAACGCGTTGCCAGGAAAGGAGGGCAAGTGAACCGCTTGTGTGCTATGCAGCAAAAAGAACGGCTTCTCAGGTGTTTCCGCGACATGCTTGTTGAGAAATTCCTGACTCTTTTTCAGAAAGACCATGTCGACCTCTTCGAGATCAAAGTCCGGCGCAACCATCCCTCGACGGTTATCGTTGGCATAAGGATGTTTCGGTAGTGTGGACTGATCGAGCTGCTTGACGGGCGGAATGGGAATCTGTTTTCCATCGATAAAAGCGTACAACCAATCGGTCGTGGGGCAGCATGCGGTACCAAAGAAATGGTCGAACCCACAATCCACGGGTCCGCCATCGATGGGTCGCGAATAATCAATTCGCTTGACCGCTTCAAGATTTCCGTGATGGATCGGTTCCCCCTGCTGATCGTAAAACGTCAATCCAATATGCCACTTGCCAAAGCATGCGGTGCTGTAGCCTTGATCACGCAGCATCGATGGTAATGTCATTCGCCCTGGAGCGATTAGCGATGGTCCGCCTGCACCTGAAAACACGCGGCCGCCGTTGGGAATCCGAAACGCCATTTGCCCCGTCATCAAACTGTAACGCGTTGGCGTGCATACGGTGCAAGGGCTAAGCGCATCAGTGAAACGCATTCCTTCGCTCGCGAAGCGGTCAAGGTTCGGCGTCGGAATTTTCGATTCGGGGTTGTAGCATCCCAAATCGCCGTACCCCAAATCGTCCGCCAGGATCACGACCACGTTCGGCAGTTCGGCGGCGAATAACGTGTTTGAGAAACCGCCGCAGGTGGACGCCACCAGGACGCACACCGCTAAGTTCAAGATCAGCTTCATGAGTTTTAGATCGATCTTCGGGGGGAGGGCGAAGGAAAAGCAGGTTTCGCGTCAGCACCGCTTTTGATGCCGGCGAGAGCTGTCACCATAACAACCGGCAATGCAAAAGTCATGCTGTTAGCATGCATCCGCTCGCCCGATTCGGACTGCCGACGATTAGCAACTGGAGTTCCGAGAGGGCAGGATCCATCCATACACTGTCGCTCTCGGAACAAGCGTTTGGAGGGAGACGAATTGATCCTAATGACGGACGAGCCCTGCTCATTGGACGAAACGATTGCGACTCGACAAATATGCGCACAATGGCGGAGAACCAATTACAATCCATCAGCCGGCTGGACACGGTTCATTACGAAACAGGCGGTAAATGACACTGTTTGGCAATTGATTCCTACAATGGTGGGGTTGGACTGGGGGAACGCCCCCTCCCACAGCCAGCAGGTCCGGGCGGCACAAGATTAATGATTTGCGACACCTCGATACTAATTTGCGACACCCAGCTGCTTGGTGCTAGGGCGCCGAGGGACCTCACCAAGACGGAGCGATGCCGACAATGGGCCCGCTCGGTTTTAATTCACCCCAATCATTGGCCTTGCGATCGATTGCGATGCTATGATTCACGTAAATCTTCTCTTCGACTTAGCCGCCATAAAGCATGTTTTTCAAAACGAAATATCCCCGATGCTGGACTCGATCGGTGGGGCTGTTCTCGGTTACCCGAAGCGTGTTAAACCGCGTCTGCATTGCGAGCGTTGGCCCCCGTGAAGATTCGCATGCGAATGCTCGCATGATTGTTCACGGTCATTCGTTACCGAATCTTCATCGCCACGAATTTGCCGGCTCTTACTTCTCGGACGCCTTTGGCAAGGACCGACGACCATGAACACTTGGTTAAAACCAACCACAGAATTCGCCGCGAGACAGATCACCAGCATCGAAGTGGGGTTGCTAGGTCAGCTTTTCGATCAAGCAGATGATGTCGCGTTTTTCATCAAAAACGAACACGGGCAATACGTGTGCGTTAATGAATCGCTGGCGAAGCGGCATGGCTTGAAACGTGCTGCCGATGCGATTGGCAAACGCCCCTCTGAAATCTGTCCTGGCGACTTCGGACAAGTTCCCGCCGAACAGGACGCCAAGGTTTTACGAACCGGACGCGCGTTAGTTGGCCATCTTGAAATGCAGTGGCATCGTCCTCACAAACCGGTTTGGTGTCTGACCACGAAGCTGCCTATTATCGATTCCGATGACCAAATCATCGGCTTGGTGGGCTTCTCACGCGACGTCCGTGTGCCGGTCGAAACCGATATCATTCCTAATGAATTTGCGATGGCGCTCGAGTTCTTTGAACAAAACCCGATCGAGATCAGCACCCCTTCGATGTTAGCGGACCGGGCAAATATGTCACTGCAGCGTTTGGCCCGGCTGACGAAACGCCTGTTCGGTCTGACCCCCAGTCAATTTATACGTCAAACACGTGTGGCAACGGCATCGCGGCTGCTGCTGGACACCGACAAAACAATCGCAGACATTTCATTTTCGAGCGGGTTCTATGACCAAAGTGCCTTCACCCGAGCGTTCCGCGCCGCAACCGGCGTAACGCCGTCGCAGTTTCGCCAACAGACCCAGAACCTATCGAAGGAATGAAGCGCCGCCGAAACCAATCTTCCGCAAAACTTTACACTCGGCCGCTTAGAAACTCGCGGCAACGGTAATTCAAAGTAGCCACACGCTTGGTGGCGGCTCGCATCATCGGTTGCGATCCCTAGAATTGAGACGACCGGTGGGATACGCATCGGTCATTCACCTCGCAATTCTATCGAAATGCCTGTGACGGCGTGGCTTGGGCCATGCTGAGAACTTGGCTGCAAGCACGGACACAATAATCGACGATGCAACTTTACCTGATTCGACATGCGGAAAGCGAAAACAATGCCATGCCGCCCTACCAACGGGTTGAGGATCCTGCGATCACCGCGCGGGGTCGGTTGCAATCCGAGTATCTTGCCAAATGGACAAGCACGCTGAGGATCGACACGTTGATCACAAGCCCGTTTCGCCGATCGATCCAAACCACGCGGTTCATTCTGGATCAGTCGCCACAGCGTGTTCACGTTTGGCACAATGTCTTTGAACGCGGCGGCTGTTTCCGTGGCCATGGTCCCGATGCAACCGAGGGTGGCCCCGGCATGGGACGCGCGAGCATCGAACAAGAATTTTCGGCTTTGC
The DNA here is from genome assembly GCF_039541335.1 of Novipirellula rosea. Lineage (NCBI taxonomy): Bacteria > Pseudomonadati > Planctomycetota > Planctomycetia > Pirellulales > Pirellulaceae > Novipirellula > Novipirellula rosea. Next base: position 307,612 of record NZ_BAABGA010000082.1, read on the forward strand.
CCCACGACTGTATCATCGACGAAACGATCACCAATGCAGGCTGGTGGGCCGGCAACGCACGAGAAACCGATGACCAGGCGAACGCACGAGCCGGAGTCGTCACCGAGCGGTTGGTCCAGTCGTTTGGAGCCAGCGGCAAAACGATCGTCGCGGTCATCCATGCCGACTTTAAACGATGTTTGTTGACAAAGATGCTTTCCGATGTAACCGACGTCGAAAAGATCGGCGCGCTCGTCAATACGGGAATCACCAAATTGGATTACGACGGCAAAGCGTGGCAACTGCATTGGCTGAATTCTGCCAGCCATCTGCCGTCACGCTTGGTGACTGGCAACGAAACGTAATCTTAACGCTGCGTTTCGGTATCTAATCGGCGGTTTACTGAGGACCGTGCAGTGTAGGCGAACCGAGAGTAGGCGAAGTCAATGTTGAAGAACTCTGCGGGGTGGGCTGCATCACGGGTGCGACTTGCATCGCATCGATGACGTATTCGGAAACGCCTTGGTCGTGCATCCCGATGATATCTCGCACACTCAGCGGCATCGTGATGCCGTGGCTTTGCAGATGATTTACCACCGCAGCGTCGGAAACTCCGCGACGTTTCATCGAGACAACGTCAAGCGGCGACAGCGGGCCCAGGTATTGTGGTTCCGCTTGCCAATCAGGCCGACTTCGATAGATCGTTGGCGGCGGAGCGGTTTCCATGCTGGAGTGCCCCAAATAGGCCGATGCAGACGGGTACGGCGACGTCGGCCGGTACTGCGGATATCCCGAATGAGGATAGGCAGGTTGTGGGTACGCAGGCTGCGAGTATCCCGGGTACGAGTGAACGTGCTGAGGCGGAGCCGAGTGATAGATTCGGTTGTGCTCGATTCGAGCATCCTTGTCGTTACCGATCGTTCCACCGGCGATCGCGCCGACGGCACCCCCGATCAAGGCTCCCGTCGTCTCATTGTTTCCTTTGTCACCAATCGCGGCACCAATCGCGGCGCCGGCGAGCCCGCCTAGGATGACGCCGCGACGCCGATGCGTGTGGTCCTGCGCGCTGGCAATATTCAGCGTGGAGGCAACCAAGACGATCGCGATCAAACTTTGCTTGTACATGACACGTTACTTTGATGAAAAAAGGAGAGACCGATGATGCGTGGTGTTATTGATCGTCGGTGGGCTGAGTCACAAATCGCGTTGCGGTGTCTGCTTTCGCCGGAGTTGCTTTCTGAGTGACTTGGACCTCACGCACCAAAATGCTCGGTCCGTAGGTCTTTTCGAGTTGTTCGTCACTCATGCTGAGCGGATTTTCGGTGTTCGAACGCTGTGGATTGGCGGGCTGGGCAGGTCGCGAAGGGGTCGACGAACGGAACAATTGGAAGGGGCTACGTGCGGAAACAGAGGTGTTCGCAGCGACAACAACAAACAGGAAAGCGGCAATACGTTTCATGGCAGAATGCTCGTTAGGTGGGATATTGGAACGGCTTTGCGTTGACCAATCACCACCGCCCCCGCGCTGACGATTCTTTGCAAAGCTTTGTTACGAAAGTTTTGCACACGATGAAAGAATTGCCGATAAAATAACGTCGGCCAGCCCACATGTGGGGATGCATCTCGGCAACGCGTGCCGGATGTGACGATTATGCAGCGAGCGGCGAGTTGCAAGGGCAATAAGATGCCCTCCTCGATTGGCGTGGGACATCACAATCTTTTGACTGAAAACTTTTGCGTAGTGGACGTGGCTACACGTCCTGCAAGCGGGATCTTTAGCAAGATCCACCACTCTCAGTAATAAAACAGCACGGTCTCACGTTGGGAGAGACAAAGCACGTCGTTCCGTACGCGACTTAGACCGATTGGCGGTTGCGACGCAATTGGCCACAAGCGGCATCGATCTCGCTGCCTTTGCGTTGCCGGAACATCACGTTGACACCGCCTGAAACCAAGATGTCTTTGAAGTCGGCAATCGCTTTGCTGCTCGGTGTCACATACGGCAATCCGGCCACTGGGTTGTAGGGGATCACGTTTAGCATCACGTTACGTCGGCGAAGGATTCCCAACAATTGATGAGCACAATCATCCGAGTCGTTCAAACCACCGAGCAGGACGTATTCAAACGTCAAGCGACGTCCGTTGGCTTCGAAATAGCGATCCGCCGCATCGAGTACCGCTTTGATACCGATCCGCTTGTTGACGGGCACCAGCTGAGTTCGCAGTTCGTTATTGGGAGCATGCAGCGAGACCGCCAAGTTGTAGGGGACGCCATGCTTGGAAAGCCGATCGATCGCCGGAGGCAGTCCGACGGTGCTGATCGTGATTCGCCGGGGGCTGATCCCCAGTCCCTCGGGGCTGCGTGCCTCGTCCAGCGCCGGTAACACGCGATCCAGATTAGCGAGTGGTTCTCCCATCCCCATCATCACGATGTGGCTGAGCCGTTCGTCTTCGTCCAAACGCGACTGCAGACGCAGCATCTGTTCCAGAATCTCGCCTCGCGTCAGATTGCGGTCGACGCCGTCGAGTCCGCTGGCGCAAAACACGCATCCCATCGCACAACCGACTTGGCTGCTAACACAAATGCTGCGGCGAATGCCATCGCGAAGCAATACACATTCGACTTCGCCTCCGTCAAACAGACGAACCAGCAATTTGTCGGTGCCATCGGACGAGCAAACCGCTTCGACCTCGCTGGCGCGGAAGATCACGAAATGCTGTTCCAGCTGCTCGCGAAGCTTTTTCGGCAGATCGGTCATCTCGGCGAACGTGGACGCACGACGCTGGTAGATCCAATTCCAGATCTGTTTGGCTCGGAACCCCTGCTGGCCTTGTTCGACAAGCCAAGTCCGAAGCTGATCGACATCGAGATCCAGCAGATGGATGCGTTGTCCGGCGCCATCACCGGAATCTTGAGCCGCGGTGCCGGGAATTGCAGCGGACGGAATAACGGGAAGATCCAACGGTGGGTACCAGCAGTAAGTAAAGGGGAAACAGCAGTGATTGATTGAGCTCAGCGAGCGTGCGCTCGCGGTCTATTCTAACGCAAGGATTCTCTGTGCAGAGGGCAAACTGGAAAGGAGTCTTCTGCCAATCGCTCGCCAATATTGTTAAATTGCGGCGACCGGCAATCCAATGCCATCGATATCGATAGCGGTGCGGCTTGATTGCTGTCGGTTTAGTGAGCCGCTGGCGCGTGAGCGGCCGGGTTCCACGCACTACCCGGTGCCTTACGTCCCACGGCTCACCGCTGGGATTGACTATCAAACTGACAGCCCGCTTGCGCCGCTCCGCTATAAAAACCACCCGCTTAGTGCCAAACGAGATGGCATTGACTTAACATCCCACCCGAGAGAGCCCTATGGATGCAGACAAGACACTGGACCGATTCCTCGAATTAGCCGCAATTCCTGGACTCAGCGGCGACGAAAGAGCCGTCGCAGAGTATCTGGTCCGCGTTTTTAAGGAGGCGGGGGTTCCCGATTCGCAAATCCAGTTCGATGCCGCCGAAACGCGAACCAACCTCAAGGGTAACTGTGGCAATCTGATCGTCACCCTGCCGGGCAACGGCATCGGGGCAAAAAGTGGCAGCGGGCCGAGAACGATGTTGTCGGCGCACATGGATACCGTTCCGATCTGCGTCGGCAGCCAGCCGGTGGTCGATGGCGACCAAGTGCGAAGCAGTGCGGCAACGGGGTTGGGGGCAGACGATCGCAGCGGGTGTGCCGCGATTTTGACCGCCGCACTCGAGCGATTGAAGCTGGGCGACGAAAAATTCCCCCCGGCAGTGATCGGCTTCTTTGTACAGGAAGAAATCGGATTGCACGGTGCTCGCAATTTGGATGTCTCGCTGGTTGGCAACGTCGACCGAGCGTTTAACTTCGATGGCGGAGCCCCCGAGAAAGTCACTATCGGAGCCGTTGGTGGCGAACGGATCACCATTAAAGTGTTCGGAACGCCAGCTCACGCCGGAGTCGCGCCTCAGCAAGGCGCCAGCGCGATTGTGATGGCATCCAAAGCGATTGCCGATTTGGATCAACGAGGATGGCTCGGCAAGATCGAAAAAGACGGCCGCAGCGGGACCGCGAATGTCGGTGTCATCCAGGGCGGTGACGCGACTAATGTGGTCACCCCGCTAGTGACTCTGCGTGCCGAAGCGAGAAGCCACGACGCCGAGATGCGGACGCGAATCGTTGCCGAAATTCGTCAAGCATTCCAAGCCGCTGCCGAAAGTGTCAGTACCGAATCGGGAGTTTGTGGAAAAATCGAATTCGAGACTCAGGTTGATTACGAGGCATTCCGGTTGGGCGAAGATCACCCGTCGATCCAGGCAGCCAACGACGCGATTTCCAAGGTTGGACGGACACCCTACTGCGATGTCGCCAACGGCGGACTCGATGCCAATTGGCTGTATCGTCACGGAGTCGAAGCGGTCACGCTCGGTTGCGGCCAGCGAAACATTCATACAATTGATGAACGTCTCGAAATCGCCGACTACCTCGATGCCTGTCGTATCGCGACATGGCTGATTACCGAAGGAGCCGAAAGTGCAGGATGATGACGAACTGTGCTTGTGCTTTCACGTCACACGCCGCAAGGTCGTGCAGTTCATTCGTGTTCAGAAACCCAAGCGGGCGAGCCAGCTTTCGGAGTGTTTTGGCGCGGGCACGGGATGCGGTTGGTGCCGGCCGTTTTTGCGCAAATTGATGGACGAAGCGAATCCGGAAACGGTGAACTTGCCCGCCCCCGAAGATTACTCGCTGCAGCGAGCCGAGTACCGCAAGCACAAGTCGAGCTAGATTGCGAGTGCTTCGATCGGTACCGTGAATCGTCGAAAGTCTTGACGGCTTCCGCTACGGCCGTGACCTTGATTCTTAGCTGTAACAAAGCACGAGGGCAAAAATAAAACCCGGCCGCCTTTTCCAAGGCGACCGGGTCTTTTTCAATCTGTGATTCGCTTACACGATTCGTTGCTCGTTTACACGAAGCTTAGAATGTGAAGATCGAGTCAACACCGAAGGTCCATTGCTCGTCGTCGTTGTTCTCAAGAATTCCCGCAGGATTTCCTTCGACCCAGTCGTAACGAATTTCAGGACGAACGGTGACGTTGGCGTGTGGCTTGTAGTTCACACCAGCGGTCAAGGCGTAGACGTCGACGTCGTTGCCAGCCAAAACGCCCGACTTCGCATCGTACCATTCGAAACGCGTTCCGTAGGACCAGCAATCGTTGATCGAGTAGATCAAGTATTGGTTGATGTCGAACGTTTCGCGAGCGGTTGCTCCAGCACGATCTTCGGTGTCAAGCACGTCGCTTTGGAAGATGTACTGAAGTTTGTCCGACAGAGCCAAATCGGCAACGATCGAGTGCATGTAGCCCTGCTCGTATGCGGCTTGGTTGTTGGCGAAAACGCCTCCGACGGTGGCGTAAGTGACGGTCAAGTCATCGGTCAAACCAACCGACAATCCGCCGAGGAACGCGTCGCCGTTGTCTTCGAAACCGCTATCCCAACCCATCACGTATCCACCGTAGGCGGTGACGTTGTCGTTCACGTTGTAGGTTGCCAAAGCACCGGTGTGCGTAAATGGCTCGCTGTTGTACATCGTGTAAGCGTGGCTGTAGAAGAAGTTGCCAGTCGCTTGAACCACTTCCCAACCGATGATGGTGTAGAAGTGACCAACTTTCACGGACAGGTCGCCGTAACCGGCTTCCATGTACAACTGAGGCATCGCGTGTCCGTAATCGGATCCGTTATCCCATCCGTTGTCCCAGTGATCGTTGTTGATACCGAACGCTTGGGTGTCTTGCGAGTCAGTACCGTATAGATAGTCAATGCGACCACCGATATCGAAACCGTTCGATGTGTCGATTGCCTTTTCGGCGTACAGCCAAGCTTGGTGCAGTTGCAATTCATCGGGACGGCTGTTGAACAACGGCAATGCGTCGCTGTGGTAGCCCATTTGAATCCAACCGCCAGCGGACCAACCGTTGTGCTCGCCGAACAAGGTCCAAGGGTCGCCCAGGCAGCAATCGCCACCGGTCAAGATGCTGCCGATGCCGCATCCCGATCCCGAACCACATCCGCAGCCAGCCGAGTCGCAACCACCGTCGCATCCGCCATCACAGATGCCGGTGTCACACGTGGGAGCTACAGGCTCGCAACCGCAAACAGGTTCGCCGCAATCGCAGCCTTTTTGGGCACAGTGCGAAACCAGGTTAATTTCGTTTGCACGGACATCTGAATTGATTCCGGCATTAACGCCGCAGGCCATCATGGCCAGCATCGCTAGTTTGCTAATTCTCATAATCGCTCTCTACTCCCCATCATCCGTAAAGGGTGACTGTATCTTCTGCTTTAATTACAACCACGTGAATTTTCCTAACGACAACAAACCGTCAGGGAAAATGCAGGTCTACGCCCGCATTAGGTAGAACGAATTCGAAATTTCCGCCTGAAGAAAACTGCGAGAGCTCACTTCAAATTGCGATCGACACTCCTACGTCCACGCTAAGTCTTCACAGCAGATATCGGAGTCCCGTCGGGAATCGCACGCACGAATGTGACGATTCCGACGACGTATGCCCAAGTCAGGTTCCACAAGTGCATCTTGTAGGAATCTTGCGACCTGGACCTGTGAATCTCTCTGGTCAAACTTAGCCGGTCGAAACGGTCGGTCGGTCTACAATCATTTCATCGACTGTAGCAATTTTGATGACTGAACGTTTTCTATCGATGAATCTAAACATTCGATATCAGTGCCGTTACAAATTAACATTTGCCCGTTTCGCCGCCGAAAACACGCTACTTGGCTAATGATCCAGCCCCCCGGCGGGACGACACAATTAGGTCGGATCTATACGAAACGATGCTCATCGGGCAGAATCGTTGCTTTCCTTTCCGACGTCTGCAGCGTCCGATTCTCTCCTTCGACAAGCAAGTGATTCACCGATGGCGTTTTGGCGATCCAAAAACACCGCTTCTGACGACCCTTCCACTGTCGACTCGGCTAAAGCCCCCACACAGGGGCAGTCAGCGGATGTCGCTAAGAAATCAGGTGGCGGTCTGCTCTCAAAAATGCGTGCCGGGTTACAGAAAACACGTCGTACGCTGAACACCGATATCCGTGACCTGTTCAAGAGTGAAGGCCGGCTCGTTGATGACGCGTTGCTCAGCGAATTGTTTGCCAAACTGATCCGCACCGACATGGGAATTGGCCCTGCCGAAACGATTCGGGATGATGTCGCAACCCGTTTGCGAGGCCGAGTGGTGCAGTTCGAAGAGGTCGTGCAAACGATCACCGACCAAACCCGCAGCATGCTGCAGCAAGAATCGACCTCGCTAAATCTTGCCGACGCGGCCCCCACCGTGATCCTGGTCGTCGGGGTTAACGGCAGCGGAAAAACCACCTCGATTGGCAAATTGGCCAACCATTTACATCAATCGGGCAAAAAAGTTGTGCTCGGGGCAGGCGATACGTTTCGTGCCGCTGCGGTGGAACAATTGACCGTTTGGGCGGGGCGAATCGGATGCGACATCGTTACCGGCAAACCGGAGGCCGATCCGGCCAGCGTCGCGTTTCAAACGGTCCAACAAGCGATCGACACCGGCGCCGATATCGCGATTATCGATACCGCCGGCCGTTTGCAGACGCAAACAAACCTGATGCAGCAACTCGAGAAGATTCGCCGCGTGGTGGAAAAGAAAATCGAGGGGGCGCCCCACGAAGTGCTGCTTGTGCTTGACTCTACCGCGGGTCAAAACGCGATCAGCCAGGCACGTGGATTCAGCGAAGCCGCCAAATGCACCGGCATTATCCTGGCGAAACTTGATGGTTCGGCCAAAGGTGGCGTCGTGCTGCCGATTCGCGAACAGTTTCAATTGCCTGTGAAATTTGTGGGGCTGGGCGAAGGCATTGAGGATATTGCCCCGTTTGACCCCGCCTCGTTCGCCACCGCATTGTTCTCGGAGTAAGCCGATGTTGCATTTACAATCCGAATCCGCAGCCCGCTGGCTCGAGCAAGTCGATCAAAATCTTGACGAAATCCTAATCGATCACGCCCATTGCGAACGCAAAGCAGCGTCCACGGCGATGAACTTTATCAATGCTTATGCTGAAAATCGCGATCTCTGTCGCGAGATGAAGCGAATTGTCGAAGAGGAACTCGAACACTTTGAAATGGTGTTGGATATCCTCGAAAAACGTGGGGTCGCGTTCCGTCGATTGACGCCGGGGCCGTACGGGAAAGATCTGAACGAACTCGTTCGATCCCAAGAACCTGATCGCGCCGTCGACCGGTTGCTTGTTGCGTCGCTAATTGAAGCCCGCAGCTGCGAGCGTTTCAGTCTGCTTGCCGAGCACGTTCGCCCGCGCGAACCAGAGCTGGCCGATTTCTACGCGGGACTTTTCGAAAGCGAAGCAAGACATCACACCACCTACGTGCGACTGGCCGAATACTTTGCCCCGCGGGAAACGGTTCGCGACCGACTGAACCAACTGTCCGCTTGCGAAGCAGAGATCATTGCCGCAGGTTCCCCGCTGCCGCGGATGCATAGCTAGCAGTGTGTTTCACGCGGCGGCGGCGTGGGGTGCGAGATTTCGTGCTTTGTTTCGAAGCTGCGTTAGGATCGCGGAGCGATCAACGACGATGGGCGTGTTTCACGGGCGGCGATGGAAAGTGAGTTTTCATTGACGGGCTCGCCCGGGGATCTTGTCGGTTTGATTTCTGCAATTTCCAGCAATACAGTTTCTCTGCAGGACGATCTTAGCGGCTCAGTTTAACCCACCCGCTCGCCCTCGCCCTTTTCCAAGACGGAAACTGGAATTCAAGCTCCGCTGCTTTGCAAATTCTGCTTTGCGAAGCAGCGGGGCTTGATCGACCGGAGGATCCGGCAAGACAACATACGGAAGTCTTGTTCGCACAAAGCCATTGCTCACGCAGGTCGCCCCCTGCGGAAACGCTCGATGGATTTTGCCGAGATCAAAGAAAAGGAATATCGAAATGCTACGCTCCCTCATGTTTTCGTCCGCGATTCTGTTCGTCCAATCCGCGGGGCTCCCTAAAACATTGCAAGCATCCAGCCCTGAAATCACGTTTGATTTGCCTTTGGTTGTCGCGGCCGTTTCGAATTCATGCGACAGCAACGGTAGACGACTCGTCGACGTGGAATTGAAACTTTCGTCGATGATCGTGGCCCCCGAACCCAAGCGGATCGATCAATGGATCGTTCGTTGCCAACCCCGTGACCGGACAATGCAAATTGCCGACTACGCTCCGCAAACCGAAGTGGCGAGTCCGATTCAAGGTCCGATCCAAATCAAGACCACCGACGAAAATGCCAAGACTGCAGGATTGTCCGTCGATGGAACGCTTTCGCATTTCGCTCGCGGTCATCTTGGTGCCGACCAGACCAACAAGACCATTGAATCGCTTCAATACGATCGCGTCTCGCCGGTGCAAACGGTGACAGCATCAGGCACGATCAATCGAGGACGCGGCGTCTATTTCAAATTGAAATGGACCGAACAGCAAGTGCTCGAGGGCGAAAAGACATTTCGCTTGACCATGAGTGTTCCCGATGAATGGCGGGGCGGATTGATCGACGTTTCCGTGATCGCGCAAAGCGAAAAGAAATCGTTCGGGGGTTGGGACAAAGAAGTGGTCACGCTCGGTAACGCCCATTTCGTGGTCGCTGCCTACAACGATGGCGATCAAACCGCTTTCCATGCCGCCAAGAGTCTCTCGAGTGCCGAAGACGCGCTGCGGCGTGTTGCAATCCTGCATTTGCAAAAGCGAAACACTTCGTTGCCATCGCTGGTGCGAAGCGTCACTCAAATTTTCGATGCCAATGATCGCGACCGTTCCACTCGCTGGGTCGAGCGTTTGCTACTCGATGCAACCAATCCATATTCGGACAAAGAGATTCTGGAACTGCCCGTCCAAACACGGGTCGTTGCCATCGATTACTGCGAAGCCCGCGAGAAGTTCACTCGCTTGAACCAACCTTCGCCGATCGAAACGAGGATGACTGATGTAGCCGATGCAGGCGAGCCCGCCGGGCGGTACTCCGCTGCCAAGCCAGCGGTAGAGTAGGTTCGCGTTGTCGTCCACGCAGCTCGCCCCTCGCGATGTCATCCACTTTGGTCGCGACGCGGCGCGAGAGCCGCCCGGTTGCAGTGAGTGAAACGTTCGAAATTTATCGGGCGTCTTAGTTATCGGGCGGCCTAGTTATTACTAAAGCCGATCGCGTGGAACGCATCACGCCCGAGCGGATTTTTTAAAAATTGACGATGGCATTCGGGACACAAATCGTAGCGTCCCTGCAGACTCGTTTCCGCATTGGACAGATCCATCTCGTCCTCTTCTGCGATGCCTTCAAGGATCTGATGCAACTCAGTCAAGTGATCAATGTCCTCATCAAAATCACCGAGTTGCGGATCGGGTGCGGCTTGAACCTCAAGCTGTACCGTGTATCGAATTTCGCAAGCGGTATCGATTTCCCGTTTACAACGATCACAGGTGTAATGAATCATCAATCAGTCATCCAACCGTGGGTTAATCTCGCCAACGCGCCGGGTACACAAACCCGATGCTGAAATTCAAACGAAAAGAAACGTGACGAGCTATCTTAATATTAGTGACGTGAGCGATGCGGTCGCAAGGCAAATTGCCCTTACTTTTTTTAACAAACAAACCCGAACCTGACAGATGCTTGACAAACGCCACCGCATCGAGTTAATGGCGTTACGATCACCATCGAAATGTGTCCGATCCCTTACCACCCGCTTCACGCTGCTGATTTTACTGCGCCGTGGGGGCGGAGCTGAACTCTCCTTCGGAAACAATTTCCGCATTGGCGGCAACCCGAATCTCTACGATCAAACTTGGTCGAATTTCACTCTCTAACGTTTCCCAGTCGCGAGAATCCAGCACCTTGGTTTGATAGTGCTCGCTTTGAACTGCGTCGATAAGTCGCGTAACAGCTTGTTTGTTGTGAACGATAAACAAGCATCGTCCGCCCGCATTCAGATGCGGCTTTAAGTGATCCAGCAATGCATCCCGCCACGCATCATGATCTTCGATCCCAGAATGAGCCGCCGCGTTGGCTGAGACAACGGGGGGGACCGCATCCGAAAAATTGACGAGGATCAAATCAAATTTTTCTTTTTCTTGGACGCCTGACAACACCTCTTCCTTGTGCCCGGTCGCCCGCACTTCCAAATTCGCCTCGCTATCCAAGGCTGCGGCGTTATAGCGTGCATTAGCCACCGCGGCGGGATTCCAGTCGATCGCGACCACTCGGCTCGCTTCATTTTGAAGACACAAAATGGCGATCAATCCCGTGCCGGTCCCTACTTCTAACACGTTTCGATTTGCCGCGATGCTGTCGTCGATAATCAGCTTGCGAAGCGATTCCGTCTCGTCTAGATCCAGCGGAACGGATTCAAATTGGACCAAGTCGCCAAACAACAACGATTCCATCGGCCATGTTTGGACCACCCCGTATGAATAGTCCAAGTCGTCACGGTAACCTCGCGAGCACCCACAAAACGAAACCGCGAGCCACGCGAAACACACTGTTCTTAAGATCCGCATCGTCTCACCTCGCAAAGCCCCTCAAAAAGATCCGATTCGTGCACTATGGTATCACAGGGCGGCGAGGGTATCACGAGTATCCGGTTTTGACGACAAGTTCCGGCAAAGGACGCTATCGAGGACAATACGCATGGCGACCATCCTTTCGGACGCATCACGAACTACAACGCGCTCGCTACGGGGTTTGATCTCGATCCCCAACATCCTTTCGCTGGATGCCCCGTTGGTTGCAATCGGTTGGCAGTGGCTGATGCTTTTCGCCTTTGCCAATCCCGCCACGAGAAATGAGCAAACGCTTACGGCGCCAATGTTCACCGCGTCGACCATCGTTTTGTTCATGAGCGTGTGGTTGATTTACACGGCCGATCGATTGTTGGATTGTCGGCGGATGGACTTCGACCGCAAAGCGTCACGGCGACATCGGTTTGCTAAACGTTGGTCCCCCATTATGTGGCCGCTGTGGGGCGCCGTGTTGATGCTTGGTGGACTGATTGCACTGACTCATTTACATCGCGAACTCTTGTTCGCGGGCAGCATCTTGTTGATCTTCGTCACCCTCTACGCCGCAGCGGTCCATTATCTCCAGCGTGGGATTCCAAAAGAGTTCATTGTCGGAACATTGTTTGCCATCGGTGTCAGCCTGCCGGTTATGACATCGCGTCTGACGTTATCACTTGTCATCGCGATCGGATTGTTAGCAGCCTTGTTCGTACTGAATTGCTTATGTGTCGCCAAAGCCCAACGCGCAAGCGATCGCCAACAAGGAATCGGTTCGGCGATCTTGATGTTCCCTCATTTATCCGTACGTCTCCCTTGGCTTGCCGGCATGTTAGCCACTGCGTCGGCGGTGCTGGGTACTGTCGGGTTGATCCCTACTTCGATTGCGGCCACCATCTCGCTGAGCAGCATCTTGCTGATTCCGATCGCAGTGTCGATCGATGATCAAATCGGCGGGCTGACCGCATCGCAATGGGGCGAACTTGCCGACTATGCACTGTTGTTGCCATTCATGGTCATGGCGATCGTGACATGAGCGACCGCTGTTCCGCTGGCTACGACCGGCTCGCCCGTCACTACGAGTGGATCGAGAAACTACGATTCGGCAATACCCTTCAGCGGGCTCGCGTCTGGGGCATCCCCTCGCTTGCCAATGCCAATTCGTCCCCCCACGTGCTGGTGCTCGGCGATGGTGATGGCCGATTGCTCGAAGCATTTTTGAAGCATTGCCCCACCGCGCACGTCACCAGCGTGGACGCCAGTCCTAAGATGATCGAGCTGCAACGCAACCGTATCGCTGGATTGTCATTGCACGATTTGGCGAATGAGCCACTTCAAAATGCGGTAACGTGGATTAAGTCGCCGATCGAGTCGTTCGTGTTTCCGACGTCGACGTTTGACATCGTGATCACCGCATTTTTCCTCGACTGCTTTGACTCACATCAACTCAGCAAGCTGTTGCCGCGAATCGCCGATGCACTAAAGCCGCACGCGATTTGGTACGTTGTCGATTTTTGTGAGCCCCCGCGAGGACTCCGGCGATGGTGGGCAAGGTTCTGGCTCGCCATCATGCATGCGTTTTTTCGCTGGCAAACCGGATTAAAATCTCGCTGCATTGTTGATCCTGGTCCAATGCTTCGCTCGCTCGGATTTGAAATACAGCGTGAAAAAACATTCCACTTTGAAATGATCGTTGCCGGGATCTATCAGCGGCGAGAGCCCCAACGTATGCAGGACTAAAGTGCAACTCTTCGTCACTTCAGCAGCGCTGCGGTGGTGGCCTCGTCCGCCATGCCGTCGGGCAATTCCATGATCCGGATTTTGCGAAAGTGGATTTCACGGCCTTCGGACTCTAAACAGAGGTATCCCTTTTTCAAGGATGCATTTCGGATTCCGTTGACGAACTTGCCGTTCACCGAAAGCTTCACTGTCCCATCGACCGCCACGACGACGTAGTGGTTCCATTGCCCGACACCTTTACAGCGGTTTTCGAGCGACTTGCTGCGAGTGCCACGCGGATTGTCGGGGATCGCGGTCATCCCGCCCGCACCAAACAGTTCACCGTGAACGTAGGCGATCGGCGGCAGCGTCCCATCGGCACGTTTGTTCTGGTTGACCCAATCCAGTTCCAACATTTGCACTTCCATTCCCAATGGCAATCGATTCTTGGGATCGGGTGTCGCGTCGGACCAAAGAAAAACACCCGAGTTGCCGCCCGGTTCCATATGCCGCCACTCGATATCGAGAATGAAGTTCTCGTATTGACGATCCGAACGCATCACTCCGATCGGCTGACCGGTGCAAACCAGCAAGCCGTCTTTGACGCTCCAGGTATCAGGCGATGTGTTGACGTCGACCCAGCCCGATAAATCTTTGCCATTAAAGAGATCTCGAAACTGCAGATCCTGAGACATGGCCGGAGTGGCCACCGACATCCATCCGAAAAGCAGTACCGAGAACAGCGGGGTCGCGTACCGCAAAAAAGTCGTTTTCATCAAATTTCCGTCGAATTGACTGGGGGTGGGATAGGAACAGGCAGGGGAGGCAGCGTGATTATAGACCAAGCAACACGCAACCCGATCTCTTTCCAATGACATTTTTTACGTCGTTTACCTCGCTTACCCCAAGCGAAACGGCGGACGACAAATTACAATTTAGCGAAACAATTCAATGACACCCCCTCCTTCATTTCCCCCACCCATATCCAAGACACAGGATCCCTTTCACGATGCGTAATCTCCCTAACGCTCCGAGTCGTCGCCAGTTTTTGCAAGCCTCGATGGCCGCCGCCGCAGCAACCACTTTGGTCAGCAACCGCGTGTTTGCCGCCGAAGGCAGTGATGCTCCCTACAAAATTTCGCTCGCCGAATGGTCGCTGCATCGCACCCTTCGCGATCAATCCAAAGGGATCACCAACCTTGATTTCCCTCGCATCACCAAAGAAGAGTTTGGGATTGACGCGGTCGAGTATGTCAATCAATTTTTTAAAGACAAGGCACGCGACACCCACTATTTGACCGAACTGAAAACACGCTGCTCGGACCTCGGTGTCAAAAGTCTATTGATCATGGTCGATGGCGAAGGCCGATTGGGAGACCCCGACGAACAAAAACGCAAGCAAGCGGTCGAAAACCATCACCAATGGGTCGAAGCAGCGAAATTCTTGGGATGCCATTCGATTCGTGTCAATGCAGCCAGCGGTGGCACCTACACCGAACAACTCGATCGCGCCGCCGATGGACTTCGCCGACTGAGTGAGTTCGCCGCACCCCACGGCATCAACGTGATCGTCGAAAACCATGGTGGGCTCAGTAGCAACGCCGCTTGGTTGGCCGTGGTGATCGAGCGAGTTGGCATGGATAACTGTGGAACGCTTCCCGACTTCGGCAACTTCTACATCACCCGTGGCGAGAACCCCGATCTGTTCAACCGCTACCATGGCGTGCAAGCACTGATGCCGTACGCGAAGGCGGTCAGCGCGAAAACACACGAGTTTGATGCCGACGGCAACGAAACGTCCACCGACTACGAACGCATGATGAAAATCGTCGTGGACCACGGCTACCACGGTTACGTGGGGATTGAATTCGAAGGTGGCGGCGACGAATACGAAGGCATTCGCAAGAGCAAAGCGTTGCTAGAAAAGGTCGCCAAGAAAATCGGCTAGTTGCTGACCGAGAACAAGGTTGTGCCGACGTTAGCGGCAAATTCGTTTCACCCTCCCAGCCTGCGTCGGGAGGGTCGAAAAACGAGCCTCCCGCGAGCTTTTCGGGGAGGGCTGGTGAATTC
>NZ_BAABGA010000083.1:0-5959 GCF_039541335.1 Novipirellula rosea
GCACGGTTGAGATCACTAACAGTGGCCTAACAACGATTGCTTCGGGTGCGAACTTCGTTCTGGACGGTGCGTTCACGCAGAACGGTACGGGCCTGGTCTCAACCGGTGGTGACATCACCACGATCAACGACGACATCAGCTTCGCGACTGCCGTCACACTGACCGATGACGTTTCGCTAAACACCGGAACCGGCGTTGGCGACGTGACGTTTGGTTCCACAATTGGTGGCACGTTTGCCTTGCAAATCGAAGCGGGAACTGGAGATGTGTCGCTTCTTAATGATGCTGGCGCTGGTGCTCTGGATGATCTTGCTTCACTGAGCATCACAGGTGCGGAAATTCAAATTGATGATGTGACGACGGCGGGCACGATATACGTCTGTGGAGATACGTTGACGACGACCGGGTCGCTGGCAACTGACGGAACTGTGACCAGTACGATCACTTTGATCGCCGATGACATGACGTTGCTGACTACAGCCACGATCAACTCCGGTGATGCGGATACGGATGTTCAAACGAAGACGGATGCCCAGCCGATTGATCTGGGAACAGATTCGACACTTGTCCTGGGTGCTCCAGACCGACTCGGTCTGAGCTCCGCCGAGCTGGCGACGTTCAGAACGTCGTCTACCGCAGTCTTGCGAATTGGTACGGTGACTCAGTCGGCGGGGATCGATCTTAGTGCCGCTGTCCTGTTTGACTCCGCCGAACTGGCGATTGTGAGCTTGGTGACCGATGGAGATGTGACCACAACAGGTGGCTCCATCGCTGTGCGTGACTTGGCCGTCAACGCTGGCGGTAGTGTCACGCTCGATGGTGCCAATGATGTGAATCTGCTGGCGATCAATGCCGCAGTCGGTAACATCACCTTCGTTGATGTAGATGGCTTCAGTGTAGGCACCGTGGATTCGGTCGTAGGTGTTGTGGCTTCAGCTGGAACCGTGACGTTGACAGCTGGGAATACCGGTGCGACGGCGGGCGAGAACGATGTCAACGTGAACGAAAGCGTCACCGCGACTGGTGATGCAACCGTCAGCCTCGACGGGGAGGATGCCAAGCTAACGATTGCGTCAAGCAAGGCCGTCGCGTCCAGCGGTGAAGATGTCACGATCACGACCGACAAGATCGACATCCAGGGCACCGTTTCGAGTAATGCGACGACGGGCGTGGTGACGATCGAAACCTCAAATGACGGACAAACGATCGAACTGGGTACGACCGGTGACGGCACCGACACATTGGCTCTGGATCAAGCCGAGATCAATCGGATTACGACCAGCAAGCTGGTCATTGGTCGCGATGACGCTTCGCCAGCGAATGCGTCCGGCGATATCACGGTGACCCAGTCGATTGCTTTTGCCTTTGCGATGGCTCCGGTTGTGAAATTGGTTACCGGTGCATCCATCAAGGATCAATCCAACCAAACCATCACGGCCAACAAGTTGGCTCTCGTGGCCAAGACTGGCGTTGGTAGTCTCGGCAACCTGCTGGGTGTGGACATCAACGACTCCGTAACACCCGATCCAGATCAGATTATCGCCGCGGTAAACACCATCAGTGGTGGGGTTTACTTGACCAGCGACTCCACGATTACGGTGGACACTGTCGATGGCGTCGTTGGCATCCAAAGCACCGGCGGTGCCGGGGTAGGCGATATCGCGCTTAACACGACCGCCGATGGCGCCGACATTGTGATCAACAATGATGTCAAGTCCAACGGCGAGATCACGATTGATGCCGATGCGAATGATCCGATGGCCACAAATTCCACACCGGACGGCGGCGGAATCACGATTGCCGCCACGGCGAATGTGGGTGGACTGACCGGGCCACTGGCTGACAGCATCACGCTGAGAGCCGAAGACAATTTGACGGTTAGCGATGTGCTGGCGGTCAACATGGTATCGGTAACGTCGACCGCGGGGGCGATCGTTGACGACGGAGTTGAAAACACGCGGTTGCAAGGTGCGAGCGTCACGCTGGAAGCAGCCACCTTTATCGGTAGCAATACGGATCTGACATTGGCCGATGTCGTCGCCGGGAATGTCCAGTCCGCGGTAGATGTAAATCTAACCTCACCGACCGGATCGCTATCCGCCTCGGTACCGGCTAGCGGCGGCAATGTGCAGATCAATGAAGTCGGTGGTTTCGCTACGGGCGATGGGCAATTGATTGCCAGCCAGGTTGCCGCCCAGGCAGGTGACGGCAAACAGCTTGCCATTATCAACTCCGGCGGTTCCTTCTTGATCGACGATGCAGTGACGATTACCACCCACAACCTTCTGTTGGGAACCGTCGGCAACGTCGGCAACCGATTACTGACCGTTAGCAATTCGATTACGATCACCGATGGAACGCTCTCGCTTGGTTCCCAATCGGGCGATGTGGTGGTCGGTGCTGCGATCAGCTCCTCGGGCGACCTGAATATTCAAACCGGTAACTCGGACATTGCTCTCAATGCGGTGGTAGAAAGCACCGCAGCGGGTATCGACGTCACTTCGGGTGGAGACATCTCGGTCGGATCAGTCGGGGATCTACAAGCGATCGCTGCTGGATTCGACATCGCCCTGACCGCCGATGGCAACGTCGTCGTGGCGGGCGGCGGAGATCTGGATGCGGGAGCCGACGAAATCTTGATCACGGTTGGCCAAGATGGTTCGCCGGGATTAGCGGAAATCCGTGGCGACCTAGTTGCTGGTTCTGGAACGACGCTTACCGGAGGAACGGGCGATGATATTTTTATCGTCGAGCCAAGTACGACAACGACGTTCGCTGTGCGGGGAGACGCAAACGTCGGCGACGACGAAAACGACATGGATGCATTGTTGGTTGATGTCGACGCCGTTGGAGCGATCATCACCTCTGGATCGCTAACTCCCGAAAGTGGCACCTACACCTTCGCGGGGGCATTCAAAGACATCACGTATGACGACATCGAATCGCTGGACGGTTTGCCTCCGACAGAAATTGAAGACATTGATCCGACGAGCAACAGTTCCGGCGGCAGTTTCGTTTTTAACGGTAGTGTCAATGAGGGTACGGTTGCCAACAATGACTACGTCGGATTGCAGGCTGACTCGGACAGTCGCAATGGAACCGACATCACCTACAGTCTGGACGATGATGCTGGTGGCCGCTTCAAGATCGTCAACAACAATCTGAATTCCTTGCTCGATGGTCGTATCCTGGTCGCAAATGCTTCGCTGATCGATTTCGAAGCTTCCGGCGGTTCGTACAAAATTACGATTCGGGCTACCGATGAATCGGGACTATTCACCACGAAGACGTTCACGATCCAAGTAGTCAATGCGGCACCCACAGCACGCGATGACGCGTTTACGACGTTCGAGAATTCGCTGATTAGTGGTGCGAACGTGCTATTGGCCAATCCTGCCCCCTCGGGAATCGCGGACAGTGATCCCAATGGTGGAACGCTGACGGTCACCGAAGTCAGCAATGGAGCAACCAGTGTTGGAAGTGAAAACTTGAACGTAGGTGCAGCGATCCCCGGAACTAACGGTGGTACCTTCCGAATCTTCAGTAACGGCAACTTGGCCTTCGATCCCGGCACCAGCTTCGACTATTTAGCTGATGGTGCGATGGCGACGACCACGGTCACGTATACCATCAGCGACGGCAACCTGACATCGACAGCAACGGTCACGGTTACGGTCCTTGGTACCAACGATGCACCGACGCTTGTACCAGCTTCGTTTAATGTGGCTGAGAATGCTGCCAACGGTGCTTTGGTCGGCAATATTGGCCAAATCCTGAGTGGCTCAGACACGTTTGCTGAAACGATCGATCCAGATAGCTCGGTGTTTACTTACACGATTGTCGGTGGAAACGGGTTCGGGCCGAACGCCGCGTTTGCAATCAGCAATGCCGGCGACGTCACCGTCGCTAATTCCTCGGCGATCGACGCGGACATTCAGAACAACTATACGTTGATCATTAGCGTGACGGACGATAAGGGAGCCACCGGCTACGGTCTGGTCTTCATCGCGGTCAATCCGACGAATGATCCGCCGATTATCCACGACGATTTCATGACGACGAACGAGGACACTGCGGTGACCTTCAACGTCTTGGCCAACGACAGCGACCCTGAATTTGATTCACTAACAGTGGCTAGCGTCACGATTGATGGTGGCGTACCCATCACGGACTTCGGTTCGGCGATTCCTGTCACCGACGGAGCCACCACGCTGGGTTCGTTGACGGTCAATGCCAACGGTCTGATGGTCTTCACGCCAGCGGCAAACTACTACGGCCCGGTCAGCTTTGATTACACCACGACGGACGGGACAACCCCGGTTACCGGCACGGTGAACATCAACGTCGTCTCGGTCAATGATGCTCCCGTGGCGGTGGATGATTCGCCTACGGCGGTCGATGAAGACACACCGATCATGGGCAACGTGTTGACCAACGATAGCGACGTCGAAACGCTGAACGCTAACTTGACCGCCAGCGTCGTTAACGGACCCGCCAACGGCACCGTCCAGCTCAACGCCAATGGCACGTTCACCTACACGCCGAACGAGAACTGGAACGGTACCGACAGCTTCACGTACCAAGTACGCGATGCTGGCGGCGGCACCGACATTGGATTGGTGACCCTAACGGTCAATCCGGTCAACGATGCTCCAGTCGCCAACGACCTGGATCTCAGCGGTCCGCTCGAAGACGCCGAACCGGCCAACGGTGCGATCAACTTGACGCTCGGAACGGATCTACCCTTCGCTGCTCTGGCGACCGATGATGCGACGGTTCTCGGGGCGGCTAACTTCGACTTCGGAATCGGTCAAAACGGTGCCGCTCCTGACACTGCCAACGTGACGATCACGATCGACGGAGTTCGGCACGCCGACGAGCCTTTGGCGGTCAGCTACAACAGCACTTCCGGTGCCTTGGAACTGGATCCGAGCTCGGCACTCAGTTCGCCTTTGTTCAAAGGATTGGCCAACGGGCAAGTCGCTGTTGTGAACATCAAGTTCGGTGTGACCGATGGAACACTCAGCGATGTCGGCAACATCACGTTCAAAGTTGAAGGTGTTAACGACGCACCGATCGCTGTGGATGATGTCGCCAGCACTGCCGAAGACACTCCCGTCAGCGGCGATGTCAGCACCAACGACAGTGACGTCGACACGACGGATATGTTGGTCTACGCTCTGGCAACCGCCCCGACAAATGGCAGCGTGGTGCTGGGTGCCGACGGTACTTACACCTACACGCCAGCGGCCAACTTCAACGGCATCGACACGTTCACCTACACCGTTGTTGACGGTCGCGGTGGCAGTGACACCGGCTTGGTGACCGTTACCGTCAATCCGGTCAACGATGCTCCAATCGCCAACGACCTGGATCTCAGCGGTCCTTTGGAAGACGCCGAACCGGCCAACGGTGCGATCAACTTGACGCTCGGAACGGATCTACCCTTCGCTGCTCTGGCGACCGATGATGCGACGGTTCTCGGGGCGGCTAACTTCGACTTCGGAATCGGTCAAAACGGTGCCGCTCCTGATACCGCCAACGTGACGATCACGATCGGCGGAGTTCGTCATGCCGACGAGCCTTTGGCGGTCAGTTACAACAGCACCTCCGGTGCCTTGGAACTGGATCCGAGCTCGGTACTCAGTTCGCCTTTGTTTAAGGGATTGGCCAACGGGCAAGTCGCTGTTGTGAACATCAAGTTCGGTGTGACCGATGGAACACTCAGCGATGTCGGCAACATTACGTTCAAGGTTGAAGGCGTCAACGACGCACCTGTCTTGGCAGCGATCGGTGCTCAAAGTATCGACGAAGGTGCCACCCTAGCGTTCACCGCGATTGCAACAGACATTGACATGCCGGTTCAGAACCTGACGTTCAGTTTGGCTAATGGTACCTCCGGCAGTGTTCCTGCTGGAGCGGTCATCAACCCAGCGACGGGTGTGTTCACTTGGACTCC
>NZ_BAABGA010000084.1:0-850 GCF_039541335.1 Novipirellula rosea
ATCGCACGCGCACCGTCAGGCACCCTGGATCGACCGCGCAACTTTTGCGTCCGGTAACGCTTGAGGTCACCCGGCACGAACGGAAAAGTAACCATTGGGCAAATAGTTTTTTGAGTGCTCGGGTGCACCGGCATGGTTCGCCACACACGTAGCATCATGAGTCACTGCCGAGTACTCTCGACAAGAGGATTGTATCGCCGCCGGAATCGCAACACAAATCGATCGTGAGTGGAAACAGGCAGCCCGACATTAGATGCAAATGCCCAGTCTTTGAATCGCCGAACGACCCGACATTAGGTGAGAGGCCCTGCGTTGGCGAACGGTGGCCGTAACCGAGCGGCGACAAAAGATTGTCCATTTTCAAATCCACACGACTTCGCCGCTTCGGTTCACGGCTTCGTTATCGAGCGTGTGTTTTGGGGCGAACACTACTTTTCTTTTGGCCACCGATGATGAAGGTAGCCGACCATTTCGTCGGAATCATTGTACAGTTCAAAACGATGGCGGACATCAGCGGACGCCAATGCCGCCGAAACGCGACCACCATCATCGAGCATTTTCTCGAGTGAGCTTGCGTCAGCATCAAATTGCGGGTCACCAAGGTCGCCGCCGTATTCTTGAAAGACGAAATGTTCGCAGTCCTGCAAACGGATTGAGTAACGCCCAACATAGACGGAGAATCCGGCGGACTCCATCAGCCGCGCCATTTCGGTCTTGCTTGGCCAGTCATCAATCTGGCCGGACAAGCGAATGTCTGTATCCACTGGAAGCGCCTCTCGTCAGCCCGATAACGGCGGCGATCAGCGGGCCGGGAAAGTTGATTGTCCATTCGTGAAACCTCGCAAGCCCG
>NZ_BAABGA010000085.1:0-23901 GCF_039541335.1 Novipirellula rosea
GCCAGCGTCGTAGCCGTCCCAGTGAGTCCGCTTCGCGATCGATTACATGAACAGGAGTTCGTGGCAGATCCCAGCCGTTGGAAGCCTCGGCCATTGTCGTCTCAAGCTGGTCGAGATGGTGCCCCTCCCACCGCGGAGGTTCCTTTGCGGTGCTGTGCAGAGCCTCGCTCGTCTTGAGGTGGATCTGCATGGGAGCCAGCGTGATTCCGGTGTCCGCCTCGACCAACAGGGCCGTCGTCAAGTCGTAGCCGATGTCCGTCTTGTGGGTGAGCTGAAGCAAGTCGCTCTTACGATTGGCGTGGCTCTTGTAGTCCAGCTTGCACCAATCATGGGCGACCAAGACAAACTTGCTTTGGCTGCTCCGGCAGCCATCTCGACCAAGCTTCCTGAGTGGCTCGATAAGTTTCTCAAGCGAAACCCGGTCATTCTTCAGGAAACGCCACAGGTTCTGACTGGCCGAAGTCGTTTTCTCGACGTCCACCGAGCAGTGAGGCCCGGGGTTGGACCTTGTGGCAGCCTTCATATGCGACTTAACCTGTGTGCGATACTGTGTTTGCAAGCGTTTTTCCAACGCAATTTGAATCCCATCCGGCAATCAATATCAAATCGATCGATTTGTGTAGACACCAATGCCCTTTGGGGAGGTCAGAGTCGGCGGTAGCCGGCTCTCCGGTGGGGCTCGCTGTGTTAGAAATAAAGCGTGCCAATTCCAGGTCCCTAGCCCTCCCCGGCCGCTTCGTGCGGCCGACCCTCCCGGAGGGAGGGTGAATCAAAATTCACCTCCCCACAGGGGAGGTCAGAGTCGGCGGCAGCCGGCTCTCCGGTGGGGCTCGTTGTGTTAGGGAGTGCAGGTTCATCTTGCAAACGACGGCAGCAGCCTAAAACAGCTGCGAAAGATCGCTCGACAATTGGCTCGCTTGGTGCGACATCGCGGCGTTCAGCAGCTCGATCGCCACTCGCGACTCGAGCGTCACGCCGGCACGAACGCCGACACAAGGGTCGTGGCGTCCTTTGACCAATTCAAAATCGATCTCTTCCAAGTTCTTGCGCACCGATTCTTGCGGCTGATTGATCGTCGAAGTCGGTTTGAATCCGACCTGCATCACCAGTGGCATTCCGGTCGTGATCCCACCGATCATGCCGCCGTGGCTGTTGCGGACATAGCCGCTGCTGCGGATCGGGTCGTTGTTGTCGCTGCCGAGTCGCTCGACGACCTCGCGTCCCGCGCCGACTTCGCAGGACTGGACGGCATTTAGCCCACCCAGGGCGCCCATCAAGCGGACTTTCAAACTTTGGTACAGCGGATCGCCCAGTAGCGGAGGCACATTGACGGCGACCACTTCGACCATCGCCCCGAGCGAATCGCCCTTCATCCGTGTCTGTTTGATCAACTCGCCCGCTTCCTCGGCGAATTCGGAATCGATCGAATGGATGGTCGCCGAGGCCAATGAATCTTCGAGTTTCGCGATCGTGTCGGCCGCAATCGGTTTCCGCTGTCCGTCCTGCATCAACTCGGCAACTCGATTGGCCAAACTCTGTTTTGCCTTCAGCGATCCGACTTGCGAGATGGACGACAGGATCACGGTGCCGAATTTCTCGGCCAACAAAATTCTCGCAATCGAGCCGCCCACGACGTCCGAGATCGTGGCTCGGTAGCTGGATCGGCCGCCACCGCGGACATCGACGAACCCGCCGGATTTATGGAATTTGACGAGATCGGTGTGTCCCGGGCGGACTTCGCCGGTGGGGCCAGCGAACTGGGTGTAATCGCCTGACTTTTTCGAGGTCGAGAGCACGATTGCGGCAATCGGTTCGCCGGTGGTGTAGCCCTCTTCGTACGCTTCGCTTTCGTAGGTGTCGCCGTCAAGTTGGACCGTGACCTTGCCGCCGCCGAGCAATTGATCGGTGTCGTTTTGGAATAACCCCGACAGAAAGACGACCTTGTCTTTCTCGTTACGTGGCGTTCCGTGCTTGTTTCCGCCTGGGCGTCGGCGGTCGAGGTATTTTTGCACCTCGACGCGGCGAATCATTTGCCCCGCCGGGCAGCCAAACACAATCGTCGTCACGGCTGGACCATGCGATTCGCCCGCACCGGCAACGCTGAATAGAGGACCGCCAAGAATTTCCATCAAACCAATCTCAACCCAAACAAGCAAATAATGAAGACGTCTGCCTGTTATCGTCGCGAGTTCGTCGCGATCTGTCGACCCAGAGTCCTAAGTGATGTGGGCTCGCCATCTAGTCTCTAGCGCTCGCGGTATGGGGCCCGTCCGGTTGCAGCGCAAAAAACGTTCGGGTTTCGACCGGGCGACTTGCGCCGCACCGAATCCTAATCCACTCGTTTCATGCTCAATTGTAGATGGCCATGCCCAATTGTAGATGGCACTGGGCGGTGCGGCCGCAGCCCACCGACGTGCAAAGCCTCTATGGCGTCGCCACGCTCATGTCGTCGATCAGGCGGCCGACGTACTTGCCGACACGTGGCGGTGGCTTTTTCAACGATCGTGGTAGCGCCGCGATCTGTTGTTTCAGCTTCGCATCAAGCGGAGCCCCCATGTCGATTACATTCAACGCCTCGATGGCAGCGAAGTGCCCTACGGTTTCGACGTTGGCCAATTCCAATAGCCGCTCGGTCGCGGCTTGCTGCTCGGCTTTGCCTCCGATGATTTGGATTGCTTCACACGCCGCGATCGCGACGCTTGGCGATTCGTCGTTCATCGCACGCTTGACCGCTTGGATTGCTGCGGGCGTGGTTGCGTTGCGAAGTCCGATGCCGCGGACCGCCCAAAAGCGAATCACCGCCTCTGGGTCAGCCGAAAGCTCGATCGCTTTTTCGCTGCTCATGTCACTGTCGACGTCCGTCGCGTCCAGCGCGGTTTCAGCAAGACGCGTCATTAACCCGGGATGGTTCAATGCAAATTCGCGAGGCGATTGGTCTTCCGCGACCACGCGGTGCATCTCGGCTTCGGGGAACATTCCCATGTCGCCGGTTTCAATCATCCAGCGGTGAACGGCATCTCGCATCATGCTAACTCGATCCGCGTGTGCTGCGTCGCCAGCAAGGTTTTTGACCTCGTCGGGATCACTTTGTAAGTCAAACAATTCTTCGACCGGTTTGGGCTGCCAGAACTTTGCTTGGTCCTCGTTCAATTTGCCTTCATCAAACATCTGTTTCCAAATGCGAGTGGTGGGCGTTTGGAACATGTAATCGACATGTTTCAAGTACGGACGCTCTGGATAGAAATGTCGCATATAGACATAGCGGCCATCGGTACAGCTACGAACCATGTCGATACGCTCGTCCATTCGTCCACGCCAGCCGTACAAGTACGGTTTTGCGGGGCCTGCGAACGATCCTGCGAACGGAACGCCCTGCATGTTCGCCGGTGGTTTTACCCCTGCCAAGCTGATCACGGTCGGAGCCAGATCGACGAACGAGACCAATTGAGCCGACTCGCCACCGGGCATGTAATTCTTGGGGGCAAGCGAACGAAATTGCTCGGGCACATGGACCAACAAGGGGACACGCAATCCCGAATCAAACGGCCAACGCTTGCTGCGAGGCATCCCGCTGCCGTGGTCGCCGTAATAAAAGATGATCGTCGAATCCGCGAGCCCATCCGCTTCGAGGTCTTTCAAGACGCCACCCACCATCTTGTCCATCTCGGTCAACTTGTCGTAGTACTGGGCCCAGTCATGACGCACCTCGGGTGTATCCGGGTGATACTTAGGAAGAGGGGCTTTGGCAGGATCGTGTACCAAGGTATGCGGACGTTTGCGAATCTGGCTTTCGTGGCTGACGGTGAAATTGATCACCGACATAAACGGCGTCGCCTCGGTTGGACGACTTCGCCATGGCGATTTGCCGCCCCCCTTTTGCCAGCCCGCGTCGTCGTTGGCAAAGTTGTAATCGGTTTTGGAGTGGTTGGTGCAGTAATAGCCCGCCTCGCGAAGCACTTGCGGATACAGTTTCACATCGGCTGGCAAACGAACCCCACTTCGCATGTGGTGGCCGCCCAGGCTGGTTGCATGCATACCGGAGATAATGGTTGTGCGGGCCGGAGCACAGACGGGGGCGTTGGACCAACAATGTTGAAACCGCAACGACTTTGCTGCCAAGGCGTCGATATTGGGTGTGTCTGCATAGGTGTCGCCGTAACACCCCAATTGCGGTCCATTGTCCTCGCTGGTGATCCACAGAATGTTGGGTCGCGTTGGCTCCGCTTCAGCACGTTGCGTTGTCGATAAGGCCGCAGCCATGCTGATGCCGATCAGCAGGCCGCGAATCAAGGTGTGGGGGGGCATAAACAGGTCGCTTCGGGATGGGAGGTGTTGTAGGATCAGGGATCAAATCAAAACGAGGCTCCGGCTCAATCATGTCGTGCATAGCGACATCCAAAAAAAGGACACCCGTCGAGTCGATTTTTTTGCGATCGAGCGAGTCTTTTCGGATTGGCCGGATTTAGGAAAGTTTTCGGAACGCTCTTGTCGAAACAATTGTATCCCCGACACGTTGCCTTGTGTTTGCCGTGGCTACCATGACGGGGCTTTACGGGTGATTGTACTCCATTGACTTGGGATTTCCACATTGCCATGGACCCGATTTTGATGCGACTATTCAGATCATTCGTGATAAACTGATTCCTAGAGTCTCACTTCTGGCAATTCGGTGTCAGTTTGTTCGGGGATGTCGTGGGAAATAGGCGAATACTTTTAAAGTACTAAACGTCAATCTGCGTTGGGCAGCAGGGGAACCGAAGATGATTAATCTAGCAACCTACACCGTTCAAACCGTCCATGGTTTGAAGGATACGTTTCAAGTCAGTGCCAACGGAACGGTCGATACCGGGCAACTGTTCGTAACCGGGCCCACGTCGTCATCGACGAAGAACGCCCCGGCTGCGAATGAGCAGACTCGTGAGCCTAAACGGGGCGAGACGACGCCCAAGCAGGCTCGCTAATCGAGGCCGCCTGAGGCTTCGAAAAGAGTCAGGGCATCCACGGTTGGTTTGACATCGTGAACGCGGATCACTTGCGCACCTGCTACGGCCATCGCCAGGGAAACACCTAGCGTGCCCGCCGTACGGTCGGCATTTTTGTCGCCGATCCGATTCCCGATAAAGCCTTTGCGTGAATGCCCAATCAATAAGGGCGAACCGAGCTGGACGAATCGACGAGTCGCACGTAGCAGCATCAAGTTGTGCTGGTGTGTCTTGCCGAAACCGATCCCGGGATCCAAACATACTCGGTCTCGGCGGATTCCAATCCGTTCGCAGCAACGCAGTCGCTCCTGCAGATAGTGCTCGATCTCGGCCACGACATCGTCGTAGCGTGGATCGTCTTGCATCGTTTGCGGCGTTCCCCGCATATGCATCACGCAGACTCCGGCGCCGCGTTCCCGCGCCAACTCTCCCATCGACGGATCGCCTTCGAGCCCCGTCACGTCGTTGATGATCTCGGCGCCGGCATCGAGAGCCCGCTTGGCGACTTCGGCCTTGGATGTATCGATGCTGATCGGAATCGTTAGCTGCCCCGATAATTGCTTGATCACCGGCAACACACGAGCGATCTCTTCTTGGCAATCGACCACGTCGCTGTACGGTCGTGTGCTCTCGCCGCCAATATCGATGATCGCCGCCCCATCGGCTTGCATTTGCAGCGCCGCGGCGACGGCAACGTCGACGCATTGGTGACGCCCCCCATCGGAAAAACTATCCGGGGTGACATTCAAAATCCCCATCACCAGCGGAAGACGGCCAAAGCTGAGTCGTCGTGTGCCAATGTCCCAGTGATCGCACCGCTTGGAATTAACCGGGGAGTGGGAATTGGCCCTGTCACTGGAGTTGGCCCTGTCACTGGAATTGGCCCCGTCACTGGAGTTGGCCCTGTGATCCGCTGTATTATCGGGGCCGTTGTCCGAGGCCGAGTCCGTTGCAGACATTAACTTGAGATTGCCATCACGTGTGCTGAAGAGAATTGCGACGCGTTCCTTGACGGAACGTCGCTGCATTCTACAACGGATGGGCTTACCAACGAAGTTCCATCTGAGAAACAATTCGCTGGGCAAGTTTTTCGATCGTCGCTTGCATGGCCGTATCGATCGACTGGCCCGCTTCGGGCACAAGTCGCGAGTCTTGGCTGAACGAGATCACCGAACCGCTGTTGGGAGCGACGGTGTTCTGGAACAACTTTTCGCCTTGACGGCTGACCCAATCCGCTCGCGCGGTCAGCGTCGCGTCGAGAGCACGCGGATCATCCGAGCTGGTTTCCGACAGCACGTTTTTGTTTTCGCTGGTCAAGACCACCAACAGCGTGCTGTCGGCCCCAGGGTCCGAGACGACTTTAAACGGCGTGCGACTTTCAATTTCGGTCACGATTGCCAGTGACAACCGCGGCCCCAGGTCGTGACGAAACGTTTCGTTACGAACGATCGGAACGTGCACGGTGCGAACATCCGATCGGTACAGCGACGAAGGGCCGTATTGATACAGCGAACATCCGCCTATGATCGATAGCGATAGCGTGATGCCCAGCAACAGCATGCTGCGAACAATCGCGTCGATAGGTTTGACGATTCGATTCACAGCCGTCGTTTACCTTAGCAGGGTGGGACTATCGGTCTCGGGATTCTCTTGGCCGTTGTCAAAGGTGGTTTCCAGCGGCGTGGATGCTTTGGAGTCCGGGAACACCGTCGTCAGCCAAGCAAGTTGCGGCGTCGGCACGTCAGGCAGTTTTTCGATCGCTGCCAATCGAGTGCGAGCTGTCTCGGCATGTGGAGTGTCCTGGTGCGACTTGAGCAGCTCGTTGTAGTAGTAGCGGGCGGCACCATACTCTTTCTTGTTTTCGCGAAAGCGAGCTCGGGTGGCCAAGCGTTCGGCGCGATGAAAGGAGATTTCCGCGGCAGCACGGGCAAGAATGTCAGAGTATTTTTCGTCACGCAGTTTGTCGGGGAACCGAGTGCGAGTTTGCTCGACAATCTTGTCGGCTTCATCCAGCACCAAACCACTGTAGGCAGGCCCCGCATACATCTCTAGCTTGCAGCGGATACCGAGCAAATGGGCGAGGAACAAGTGCTCGCTATCGGTGTACGTTTCTCGCAAATCGGTGAGGAATTCGTCGGCTTTTTCAAATTTGCCTTGGCGAATGTGTTCCGCAGCGGCGGCCATGGTGGCATCGTCCGCTAATTTGCCGGTCGGGTCGTCGTAACGAATTTGATCCAGCACACGAATGGCATGACCGTCGGCGTCCGTGATCGGGCGTTTGTGGTCAGTCAGATTCAAGAACTTCCACTTGCCTTCGGTCGCTTTTTCGGTGTCGATCCAGTATCGCGAGATGCTGAACAAGCGAGCGGTGATGCGGTCGTTGTGGCGATTGCGTGGATAGGTTTTTTGCAGTTCCGTGTAGGCTTCACTCGCCTCGTTCAAGCGATCGGCAAAGAACAAGCTTTCAGCTTGCATAAACATCGCGTCCTGCTGCAGCGCAGTACCCGGCGATGCTTCGTTGGCTCGGCGAAACAATTTGGCTGCCTTGTGAAAGGTTGCCTTGGCCTCTTCGTCGTTCATCGTCTCGGCTTGCCGGAAAACGGTATCGCCTTGCTTGTAAAGGTCTTTCGCCTTCGTCACGTTTTCCTGTTCACGCATCGTGACAAAGTTCACCACGCGAGTTGTATTTTTTCGTGCGGTGTCGCCAAACGAATTGGTTGCCGAAGCTTGGCGAACGCCCTCTTCATCGGGCACGTCATACAGCGCCGACTTCGATGGAAATAAACTGGGCGGTCGCGAAAAGGATTGGCATCCCACCGTCCCGCCGAGTGTGCAAACCGCGATCGCCGTGGCAATCCAGCGGGATGTGCCGACGAGACGCAGCATCGCTTGACGCGTGATGCGATCCTCGGAAGTGAGAATCCATTGACGGATCGAATTTGGTAGCAATAGATGCATGGTTTGGTCGTATCGCTTCATGCGGTCGGTTCCGTAGGATTCGAGGCAGACGGCAGGGTCTCGGTTTGCACCGACTGCGGCAGCAAGTACTGCGTTCGGGGCACTCTGCCCACGATCGTTTGTATATATCGGCTCATCACCGCTCTTAGCTCCCCATAAACGTGGGCGGAAACCAAGGTTGGCAGCGACGTTTTGGAATCGACCAAGTCTCGTAATTGCTGAATCACCACGTTGCGAACGGAAATCAATTGATGCTGGCGCGGTGCACAGTTGGCACAGACGATGCCTCCGGTCGCCAATGCAAACGGAATCCGCGATGCCGTCGTTGCCATCTCTTTTCCACAGTCCGTGCAGCGATCGGTCCCCGGCGCGTGGCCAAGCAACCGCAGCATCTGGGCTTCGTAAAAAAGGATGGTCGAGGCAACATCGCCGACGCCATCAATCTGGTTCAAGACTGAAATCGTCAAATCGTAAACATCAACATGAGGGTCATGGTCATCGGTCATCAGCCGCAATATTTCAGCGACGTAGTAGCCAGCGTAAACGCGAGCGAGCGAACGATCGGCCCCGCGAAAACGTCGATGCAGTTTCGCTTCGGTCAATAAATCGAGCGCATCGCTACTCTTACGATGAACGACTACACGACAAACGGCTAACAGGTCAAGCGAACCTTCGAAGGGTCCTTTGGGCCGCCGAGCCCCTTTGGCGATCGCCGATAACCGCCCAAAGTCGCGTGTGAATAGCGTCACAACGAGACTTGTCTCGCTAAATTCCGTAGTGCGAAGAACAATCGCATGGCTTTGGTCGGCCGCCACGGGACTCGCCTAGGGTTGGTGGTTCAGAGTGAAAGAAGAAAAAAAATATTCGCAGCCCCCCTGCCCGTCTACAATTCGCCTCGCTCACCGAGCGATGATAGCAATTCGCTCATTTCGGCGGCGGCATGAGCGTCGCCTTGGCTACGCGCCTGGTCGATACCATCACGCAAAAATTTTCGTGACTCGTCCAAACGCGTGGGATCTTCGAGTGCAAGGTCGGCTAGGATCTGACCCGCCATAAAAAACGCTGGCACATACGGAGGATCGTCGTGCGTCAGTTCCTCTAAACGTCTCAGACTCTCAGCAAAGTCGCCTTCGCTTTTGTGCTCCATCGCCAAGCTATACCGCAGAAACGTGTCGTTGGGCTCGTCTGCTAGCATGGCTTCGATTTTTTCGCGTCGACTCATGTCGTTCTACTTTTTCGCTGGTTCGGGGGGACGGCAGACAGGAAGGGATATGACGAGACGCAATTGTAACGCTTGGGAAATCGGGCGGTTAGGTGCCCTTGTCGGCGTGTTGGTTGTACCGGCCCCACCCCCGCGATGCAAAATCGGCATAACCGTCAAATTTTATTGGACCACGCTGGGCGAAAAAGACGATGAATCCAAAGATCCAATTTCCTTTCTAAAATCGTGAGATGTAGGCATGCGCGGCAATCGCAAAATGCTAGTGGCTTCGAAGCTATTCGCCATCCCATTTGCCTGTTTGATGTCCTCCGCAGCGATGGGGCAGAGCCCAACCGCGACGCAGGCGGCGTTTCAGTCGACGGGGCAAAGCGGAAAAATTGCTCAGGTCGCTGATCAGCAAACGAAGCAGGCTCCGACGAAAACGGCACCTAATCTGTTCTATTCGCTTGCTGCAAACAACTCACACAACCAGATCCAACACAATACCGAGTCGCGAGGAATCCTCAGCGGATTGTTCGGTCGGTCTTCGAGTTCCAACTCGACATCGTCTTCGCATACCCAATCGCGTACGGCGTCGACGAGCCAGGCAACTGCCGA
The DNA here is from genome assembly GCF_039541335.1 of Novipirellula rosea. Lineage (NCBI taxonomy): Bacteria > Pseudomonadati > Planctomycetota > Planctomycetia > Pirellulales > Pirellulaceae > Novipirellula > Novipirellula rosea. Next base: position 9,760 of record NZ_BAABGA010000085.1, read on the forward strand.
TCGTGCACCTGCGGATTGGAGCGGCATTCCGTACCATCGTGGTACCACCGCACCGGAAACCGATACTCGTACTCCGATTCGCGACCCTCGCCAAGGCAGCACCGCGCGTGTGATTCGCGGCCGTGCTCCGGCACCGCTACAGGCTAGCCCGGTTTCCACCCCCACCGCCTCGTCCCCGAAAACAGCGTCCCGCGTTCCCACGCCGCCATCGGACTCGGTGCTGGTGAATCGCGATCGTAGCGAAGCTGCCGCAGCCCGCCCTACGACCACTCGCGTCATTCCTCGCGAAACCTTCAGCCACACAACGCACGACACGAACGCGTTGTCGAGTGAAACAAGCAGTCGCCGCAGCGGACGTCGTTCGCTCGAAGCCCTCGATCCTGCCGAGATCGCACCGGCTGCGAAGTCGTCCAGTCCCGCCGCGACGGCTGCGAACACTGCGGCTGCCAAGCCAACGCCAGACCTTGTACCTAAAGTCGTTCGCCGAGAAATTGAATCAGCGGAATCGGTCACCGAGACCAAGCTGGCTGCGAAAACGAAGGCCAGCGTTTCAGAAAGTAACAGCTCGGGATCGAGTTCGCGTCGTGGCAGCGGTGCTGGGGCTTCAGCCAAGGTTGCCGCCAAACCGGTTCCAACCCCGTCGGCCGAATTGCCCAAGCCAGCCGTCGCCAAACCAGAAGCGGCACCGCCACAAGTGGCGGTGAACCCACCCGCGGCGACTCCGGTTCCAACACCGGCAGCAGCACCAACACCAACACCGGCACCGGCCGTCGCGAAAGCTCCGGCCAACGTCGTCGCACCGACGGCTCCTACCGCGGCACCCGCCTCGCTGGGAATGCCCGCTGCTGCTGCGGCACCATCCAGTGCCGTCGCTACGGTTCCAACCCCGTCGGCCGATTATCAAACTCCGGACAGCCATCTTGCACCGAAGTCGTCCGCTCAAACGATCTCGCATCGTGCCGGGCCTCCCGTCAGTGCATTTGGACCTAGCCAATTGGTGCCCACGCAAAGCGACGCCGCTGCCGCCAGCCAAATCATGGCTCCGGTTGGTTCCGGACTCGTTGGTCCATCCACTGACAATGCGGATGCGTCATCCAGCGGTGGTGACGGCTTCAACGTACGAACCGAAAAAATGGTCACCTACGGTCAACCCGTCGGTGTTCCACAGGTGGCCGATGCTTCGTCAAACTCGGTGACAAAGCCAACTCGACTACACGATATGGATAACTATGGTGGCAACTCAGACTCGTCGACCGGTAACTACTCTGGCGACAACTTTGCTCAACCTCGTTACGATTCGCAACGTGCCAATTCGATGCGAACGGGCACGAGCCGATCGGACGGCTTGGATTCACAGCGTGAGCTGATGCAGGGCCAAAATTCGACCGCTTCGGAATTGCCAGGCATTCGAGTGGTAACGTTTGGTCCAGGCGAAATCATGATCCGCCAAACTCAGCAATACGAGATTCGTGTCGAGAACCGAGGGGCGATCGATGCCCAAGGCGTCCTGGTCCGTGCGATGATCCCTGATTGGGCCGAGATCCATGGTCATAACGCCTCACAAGGCCATATCGATAACCAAACCCAAGGCAGCTCGGAGCGTTTAGTATGGACGATTGATTCGTTACCAGCCGGTTCGGTCGAGCGAATGTTCGTGCGATTGCGAGCCGAGCGAAGCGGTACCCATGACTTGGACGTCGATTGGACGATGACGCCTCAGCACGCCACCGCGACGGTGCGGGTCCAGGAACCTCGCTTGGATCTGACGATCGAAGGACCTGAGGAAGTGATCTATGGTCAATCGCAAACCTACACGGTTCGCGTTTTGAATCCCGGCGATGGAACCGCTCCTAACGTGGTCTTCACGCTGTCGCCTAACTCGGCAACTCCACAAACTCAGCGAATCGGTGACATTCCTGCGGGCAAAGAGGCTCAATTCGAAGTCGAGTTGACTGCCCAAGACCTCGTCGATCTGAAGATCCACGGCATGGCATCGGGAGACCTCGATCTTCGTGCGGAAGCCGAAAAGACGATCCGAGTGGCCTCGGCCAAACTCGAAGCGGTGTTGACCGGTCCCGAATTGAAGTACCAAAACACTGAATCGCTCTACAATCTGCAGGTCCAGAACACCGGTTCGGCAATCAGCGAGCGAATCGTTGCGACGTTGCAATTGCCAGGCGGTGTGAAGTACCTCGGCGGACTCGAAGAAGCTCAGCTTCAGCAAGGTGCTCTGAAGTGGCAGATCAATGCTCTGGCACCCGGTGCGAGTCGCAACTACCAATTCCGCTGTAACATGACCGCCACCGGGGATCAACGATTTATCTTCGATTGCAAAGGCTCCGCTGCAGGTCAAACCGGCGTCGCACTGGCAACCCGAGTGGAATCGATTGCGGACCTGGTGTTGACCGTCAACGACCCGCCTGCCCCGGCTCCGATCGGTGCCGACGTGACTTACGAAATCATCGTGCGAAACCGCGGCAGCAAAGAAGCGACCGACATTCGTGCACTGGCTCAATTCAGTCACGGTATCGAACCAAACAAGATCGAAGGCCAAAGTGGCGAGTTGCTGACCGGACAAGTCTTGTTCGATCCAATTCCTCGCATCGGGGCTGGTCAAGAGGTTCGCCTGCGAGTCGTTGCTAAGGCAGATCGTGCGGGACACCATCGCTTCCGCACCGAAGTTCGCTCGGGTGACACCGTCTTGGTGGCTGAAGAGGCTACTCACTACATGAGTCCTCAAAGCGACCGAGTGAGCCGGCGCAGCACAGACGTGCAAACGCGCTAAATCCATCGGATCCGAACCGATGGCAGACGAGTGATCGGCAACGGTTTCCGTTGCCGCAAAACATCGCCGCTGCAAAACGACCCGGTTCGTGCGGAAGTAGATGGCAGTGGCCGCTACCCAAAGTAGATGGCATTGGGCGTTTCTCCACCGGGGGATCGAGAGCGAGAAACAGACTTACGCTTTCGCTCGCTCCGCATCATAATGATGAGTGCCTCTCCCTGACCCCGGGGCAGATGGCTTCTGCGAAATCGATTCCCCACACGATTTGAGGCACTCATGCAATTGTCCCTTCGACTGCTCACGTTGATGTTCCTCTTCTGCGGTGCGACAGCGGTTGCGGAACAACGTCCCAATTTTGTCATCATCATGGCAGACGATCTCGGCTATGGTGACCTCCGCTGCTATGGTGCCACAAAGATCCAAACACCGAATATCGATGCGTTGGCAAACCAAGGCATGATGTTCCATGATGCTCACGCCGCGGCTTCGGTTTGTTCACCATCACGCTATGGGCTGATGACGGGACGTTTGCCTTGGCGACTTCATCGCAAGGGAAATGGGTATCGACTCGAGAGCGATCGCATGACGCTCGCCTCGTTGGTCAAGTTGCACGGGTACCGCTCTGCCGCGATTGGCAAATGGCACCTTGGATACGGAAAAAACTGGGAACATCCGCTGAGCCCTGGGCCGCTGGAAGCCGGTTTTCACTATCACTTTGGCGTCCCCACCAATCATAATGACCAATATCGTGCCTTCGTCGAAAACCATGACTTTGTCGGTCTGGTTCCCGGCGAAAAGTTACGCGTCGTCGCGGGGCAACCGTTTCCCTCGGGACTCGCAAAACCACGTGTGGAAGATCAAGTTGATTCGGATTTAACGGCAAAGGCAATCGAGTTCATCCGAGAGAACGCAGGACAGCCCTTCTTTCTCTACTTCACGCCCTGTGCGCCGCACACGCATATAACCCCTGCGGCACCGTTTCGTGGGACAAGCCAAGCGGGGCTGCTTGGTGATTACGTGCAGGAACTTGATTTTCACGTAGGCGAAATCATCGACACGCTCGACGAGTTGTCTATCGCCGACAACACCCTGCTGGTCTTCACCAGCGACAACGGCAATAGTCCGAAAGATTTCAAAGGCACGCAAAACGTCGAGCTGAACCTGGCAGTCGATTCGCATGATATTCGCGACAGATTCAAAACGGCCAAGCAAGACGCGAGGGCACTTGGGCACCTTACCAACGGTCCATGGCATGACGGAAAAGGCACGCCCTACGAAGGTGGTCACCGGGTTCCGTTCATCGTTCGTTGGCCAGGCAAGATCAAGCCTCGATCGGAATCGACGCAGCTACTTTGTTTGACCGACATGATGGCCACCTTGGCCGAGATCCTCGATTCCGAACTGCCTGAGGACGCGGGCGAAGATTCGTTCAGTATCGTTCCGGCATTGCTCGGTACCGATCCCAACACACCGCTTCGCGAGATCGCCTTTATTCAAGGCGACACAAAAGACAATGCGATTGCGATTCGCTCCGGCGACTGGAAGATGATTGCGTCCACCAGCGATGGGAAAAAAGTCCATGAGCTCTTTGATTTGTCTCAGGACAAAGCAGAAACCGAGAACCTGGCTAGCCAAAATCCTGAAGTCGTCCAGCGGTTGTCTTCGGCGTTGGCGAAAGCTCGCGCCGAGGGACGAACGCGACCGCTGCCCTAGTCGTTTTGCTTCCGCGTCTACTCTTTGACTTCGATGAACTCGAGAGGTTGCGTTTCGCTGACATCGGCAACGCGGATCGCAAGTTCACCGGCCAACAGTTTGCGGAACGACTTGCCGACAATGTCGCCTCGCCATCCCTTCAACAGCGATGGCTCGGGATCGTTTTTGCGATGTTCCAATTCGTAACCCAACAATTCACGGACATCGTCCGCGTTTCCGACGATCGGCGGCGCGAGTTTGTGTTGCCGACTGATGCATGCGATCGACGTCGATAGAAATTGACTTAACATCGGTGAAACCGAGCGGCGGGTGCCACGCGGACGACGCGGCAGATCCTCGTCCGGCGTGTCCAACGCGACGCGAATCGCCTCGGCAATCGCTTCGTATTGGCCGGTGTAACCGCGTCGCTCGAGACCGCGGATGCTGCGGATCTTGTCAATGTTCGTTGATGCTTTTTTGGCCAATTCGACCAGCAAGTCGTCACGCATTACCCGACGTGGAATTCGGTCGGTCTCGCGAGCACGGTCTTCACGCCACAGCCACAATTGGCGAACCGTTTCTAATTGACGAGGGTTTAGCCCCGACGAACCGCTGACGCGATGCCAATTTTCGCGAGTCTCGGCGTCGATGACTTTCTGCTGCAAGTTGGCTGTTTCTTCGGCGACCCACGTTTCGCGATTCAGATCACATACCATCGTGTTGAGTTGTTGGTACATGTTCTCGAGATCCACCACGTCGTGCAGCGCGTAGGTGATCTGATCCTTGCTTAACGGGCGATGCCGCCAATTGGTTCGTGTTTCGCCTTTCGGTAGCGACTTGCCCACCAATCGCTGGACCAATGTCGCCAGCGATGCGGGGTATTCCATCCCTACAAATCCGGCGGCCAATTGGGTGTCAAACAGACCGGCAATCGGTTTTCCAGAAAAGCGATAGCAAAAACGAATTTCTTCGCGAGCGGCGTGTGCGATCACGATTCGCCCCGGCTGAGAAAGGACCTCCCAGAATGGATCGGTTGTTTCCACCCGATAGGGATCGATGATCGCCAAGCGGTCCCCAAAAGCGACTTGAATCAAGCACAGTTCTGGACGGTAGCTATCTTCGGATACAAACTCGGTATCAAATCCGATGAAACGGCATTTGGCGATCTCTTCACAGAGAACTTCGAGCTCCGCGTGATTGTTGATGGACTCGTACTTCAAAACTTGGCTTTGAATGTTGAGGAAAGCAGTGGTTTGATAACGTTAGGAGTGTCGACTTTACCCCCTTTGGTTGTGATCGCCTATCCGGTTTATGCTGCAATCGTGCCAGTTTCTGCCTCTCTTAAAAGCGAAAGTGTTGTTCTGTGACGGATCTGCTAGTCAGTGTGAGGGACGATTTTGAGTTTCGCGAGGCGGTTGCCGCTGGGGTGGGGATCATTGACTTTAAAGAGCCAAGTCGCGGTGCGCTCGCGGCGGTCGACCCCGCAATCTGGCACTCGGCCGCACAGAGGATCGCCCCGTTGGCGGGGGGGACTCCGTCGATTCACCCAAGCGACGCCGGTGCGATTGCGAATGATTCGGCGATCCCAACGCGACCGCTGCTTTCCGCCGCACTCGGCGAAGCCGCGGATTGGCAGGACGTGGTGTCGCAACTGCCCCGAGCGTTTCATTTTGCCAAGATTGGCCCATCGGGAATCAAGACGCTCGCCGCGATGAAACAGCTGTGGGAGTCCGCGTCACAGTGCATCGGACCGACCACCGAATTGGTTGCCGTCGCTTATGCCGATAGCGAGTCGGCACAGTGTTTGGCGGCGGAACAGGTGTTCCAGCTCGCCGCTGAATGCGGGTTTCGTCGCTGCCTAGTCGACACGTTCAGCAAAGATGGACGCTCGTCGATCGAGCATCTCGGTTACACGCGGCTCCGGACGCTGGGCCGCATCGCGACACAGGCGTCGATGAAGTGGTCGTTGGCAGGATCGATTCGTTTAACGATGGTGGACCGGCTTGTTTCAGAGCGTGTATTTCCCGATTGTTACGCGGTGCGTGGCGACGTGTGTCGAACGGATCGGACCAGTCGGTTGTGTCCGTCGCGATTGCAACCTTGGGTCGACCGTGTATCGACTTTGCATCCACGATCACTCGGCCCAATCGAGTCCCGTTAACGAGATCAGACGGTCTTCGAAATGGCCGATCAATCCGCCAACCAGCATCCACTCGTCACGCGAGCGCAATTCGATCTCGCCGAACTTGTTGATCCGCAAGATCGAATCGCCGTTGACGCCCGATTCATGCATCTGCTTCAGATCGATTTCGCCTTCGTTGACAACGTCCAACAAAGTTTTTCCTGTTAGTTCAATAAATTGCATCTCAGGTCCTCAACATAAGATGACTTCCGACAAAGTGGATTCGGACAGCTCTTCTCATTGAATCACACAGTGTAATTCAGAACGCTCCGAATCCATCATTGCTTGATAAGATTTGCAAATCAGTTTTTTCTGTATTGACTTTCTCCAGCGGTCTAATTCTGAAGTCGTTTCAGCGTTTGTTGTAATTGTGCGATCGTGTAATCGATTGACGCGACGCGGCCCTCTTGATCCAACACCACAAGGAACGGCATCGATACCATCCCGAACCTGGCCGCGACCTCGTTGGGAACTTCGGCGGTGGCGGACGATTCGGCTCGATAGCTGGAAAAGTTTAATTTGTTTTGTCGGACAAACTCCGCCACTGGAGCTCCGGCAGGATCCAAGTTCACACCGACGATAGCGATATCGTCAGGCGATTGTTCTTCGAGATCTTGCAAGTGTGGAATCAATTGCAACGATTCCGGAAACCCCATCGCCCACAGCGGCATCAAGACAATTTTGCCGCGATAATCGGCGATCGATAACTCGCCGCCATCGATTGATTTTAGATCAGGATCAAACGTTTTTCCAATCGCGTCGACGCGTGATTTTCGAGCATCGATCGCCAGCTGAACTTCTTGCCCCGTTGCGGTGTTGGTGTCGGGAAATTGTTCTTGAAGCTTGTTGTAGGTTGCCTCGGCAAGGTCTTGTTGATTGAGGCCTTCGAATTGAAGTGCCGCACCCGCAAGGTACTGCACCGTTTGCAGGTCTGGCGATGCGGTGAGCAGTGCTTGCACAGCATCGGTCCACTTGTCCGTGTCGATCGATTCACCATCGATGGCAAGTTGGAGCAAATTATCGATTTCGTCGAACTGAACATTGCCAGCCAATTGAGCCGCCATCTTTGCAATCTGCGGATCAGACGAGTCGGCGTACAGTTCGATGATCATATTGCGAACCGCTTTGGCTTCGGCGTCATGATCAAATTGAGTCAACACTTGGCGAGCTTGTCCCATCACCATCATCGCGGGGATGTCCGACGATGCGTCAGAGTTTGCTAAACCTTGGACCAGCTGGACAATCCGTTGCGGTGCATCCGCTTCGCCGTTTTGTAGCGACTCGATCGCAAAACCGATCAACACCAATCGGCTGTCGGTCACCAATCGAGAATCATCCGAATCGAGATTCGCGGTGGCGAGTTTCTCGAGCTCCATTGCCGATTTCAAATCCCCCAACGCGGCAAGGTGCGAAAGCGACTGCAGTTCGCCGCGTGCACCATCACTGCGAGCATCGGCATTGGCGTCCGTGTGATTCTGCAAGCGTCGCGCGGCCTCGAGTTTCATTTGAGAAATTCGCCGCATCTCGGCAAACGCTTCTTTCGGATCTTGGATACCCGATGCGCCACTTGCAATCGCTTGGATGTCGCTATCGGCGCCGGCTAAAAATTCATGGAGCTCATCGGGAGTCAGGTTCGCTCGCAATTGACGACGTTTAGGATCGACGCTGTCGTTAGCCCCAGCGGGATCGGCCATCGTCAACAAGTTCGGTGCTTGGTTGTCGGGCTGCGGAGTGCCTACGGGAACTGCTTCGCCTGCTGGAATGGCTTCGCCTGCTGGAATCGCTTCGCCAACCATTGCGGACTTGGTCGCAGCAGTCGACTGATCGGGAATCGCAGCGGGTGAAGTGGGGGCCAGCGACTCGCCCTTTTCAGCGGCATCGCGGGCCGTCGCTGCCGCATCCGCCCTGCCCTCCCCTGCCCCGGCTGCATCCGTCTCATTTACATCCGGCTTGGATTCCCCAGGCTGCGTGAGCGGTAACTTCGCATCATCGGTCGCTTTGGATGTATCCGCCGTCTCGCTGTCGCTGCATCCCGAGGACATGCCGGCAATCAGCGCAAGCGAGAAATAAACGCTGTAGCAAAGCGAACGAGCGAATCGAGGTGAACGTGAGCGGAACCAATGTGATCGCGGCATAACGGTGAACCAAAAACGAAGCGTGAGCTAAGGGGGGGGAGAGCGATGCGTTGAGTAAAGCAAACAACAGTCCTGATTTTAGCACTCTGAATCGGTTCTGTCGGCAGCACCACCCGACAAAGGAGTACGGTCACTCCCATCCGCTGAAATTACGACTTTCGGTGGCGACTTTTACGCTCGATGCGATGCAGATCCTCTTCTTGGGTCAACATGCCCCAGCGTAATGCCTGATCTTGGTCATATTGCTTGCCCAACTGCAACGCAATCGATGCCTTGGCCATCTCGTAACCGAGATAGAACGCGTGGCTGGCGTCCACGTTGCTTGATTCGGGACACTGCATCAATTGATCAAACAATTCAAAGGGATCGGATCGTTGTAAGTGCATACCCGCAGACAACAAATGGATCGTTTCATCTTGGGCATAGATGCGATAGTTATTGTCTTTCAGCGTTGTGGCAAGCGATTGGAGCATGCTGCTGGGAAACGCTTTGAGTTTTGGATCACGCAGCTGCACCAATGCATTGGACAAATGTTTTGGTGGCACCCGATTTTTGACGCTGTAGTAAACCAATTTTCTTGCTTCGGCGCATTCGCGTACCGAGGTGCGTGCCCAATTGATCACCTCGGTGGTCAACACACTGCGAATACCTAGTTCTTGACAGATACCGAGCAATAAAAAGTTGATGCCTGCCGAATCGACTTCGGTTAGCTCGGTCAAATTACCGATCCCCATCATGATTTCAAGTTCGGGATAATCGCGGCGGGTGTCCGCATAGCGAATCAAACTCGCAGCGAGCCCTGCGCCGATCGGTTCCAAAATGGAGTCCAATCGCATCGGAACTTGATGTCTCGCCAAATAATTGATCGTTTTTTCAAAACTTTTTTTGTCGTCTACTTGGTCCGGAATCACGACCACTTCGGCGCCCCAATCTTTAGCCGCTTCACAATTTGATGAGTTCACCGACAACACTAGCGATGCTCCATTATTAGTCGCTTCGCTCGCTTCCCAAGTGTCGAAGGTATCAACCGAAACTTTTAATCCTGCGTCGGACAATGCACGGATGTAATCGCCGATTGTGTTGCAACGCGATGCAGGGTCGCAACCGAAATCGATCACATCGGCCCCCGCTTCACGCAGTTGTTTGGCGATGTCTAGCACTGTGTCAATCGACATCCGTGGCGCGTGATTGATCTCGGCAATAATCTGAATGTCGTACTCACTCGGAACGACTTTGGGACGCGATTTCCCAAACACCTCTGGAAGGTCCCGGCAGTCTTTTGGACCGCAAATTACCGGTGTTTTTACGCCGTTTTGCAATTCGTTGTAACCCGCTTCGAGATAGCCGGGCACGATCACATGAGTCGTCGGTGTGGGGATGTCCAAGTGCCGCAGCAGCCACTTGGATGTCATCAACGCGGCCACCGTGATTGGCATCACTCCGACGGAATAGGTGAACGAATATTCCTTCGCGAGCGATGCAGCAATCTCGCGCACCGCGTGTTCTGCAAGCCGCCCTGTGACAAAGTGATAATGGTGGTCGGCAGCGGGTTGAATGGTGGTAAGCATGAGTGTGTTTCGAGGGCAGTGAGTCGCTTCGCAAACGGTCTGGTCTACCCACAGGATGACCGTTGCAATGAATCAAGTCGATGTGATTGGGATCATTCTTCGCGATCGGATGACTCGATAATCATGCCAAACGAAGCTCTGAATTTTGCCACCAATAACACAACTCATCTTGACGTGATCGATTCTCTCTTTACAAATTAAAGGTACGAGAGATCCGTCGATCGATTGTTGAAGTAATTTGAACACGACATCCTGTGTTTTAACAACTTACTTCAGTGATTGTCGTGGCCGGGATCTCTCGTTTTTTTTTGCGCTGTTGTATGGGTTGCGAGACGGTTGCTGTGTGCTCGGGTATAGCCTCACTACTTATCGGTTCAGATGATGCGATGCAGGTAAGCAGATGATGCGATGCAGGTAACGTGCCAGGCACGCAACGACAACCACAATGATAAACGTGACGATGCGAACCGCATTGTAGTTGCGATGACGATGGATGATGTTTGCGGATGACGATTGAGAGTGCGATCAAGGTGTTATGGGACGGCGAGTCGATGTTGGCCGTCGAGAAACCAGCGGGACTGTCGACACAATCGCCACCAGGTGCCGATAGTCTTGAGTCGCGTTTACGCACCCAGCTTTCCGATCGTAGCGATTATCTCGCGGTCGTTCATCGACTCGATCGACCCGTCAGCGGTGTGGTGCTGATCGCACTGCGAAAACGCGTCGCCAAACTGCTGTCGGAACAATTCGCAACGCGTAAGGTCGACAAACAGTATTTGGCAGTCGTTGCGGGGGAGATCGAGCCCGTCGAGCCGCTGTGGACGGACTATCTCAGAAAGGTCCCCGGCCAACCGCGAGCCGAGCGTGCCGCCGAAAACGATCCCGAGGCAAAGTTTGCCGAAACCCGCGTCGAAGTCGTTCGTTATTGCAGTGAACACGATCGCACGCTCGTTCGACTGTTTCCCCACACCGGCCGGATGCATCAACTGAGGGTCCAATCGGCACTGCGAGGCCATCCGATCCTCGGTGATTCGCTGTATGGTGAAATCGGTCCTGAGGACGGCGAAAGCGATATTACCGGGGCTGCGGCGGGGCTGCGGTCCCCGAATCAAATGCGAATTATGCTGCACGCCGAATCGATCGCATTTCATCACCCCAAAAGCGGCGTTCGCGTCACGGTTGAATGCCCTGCGGACGAATTGCAGCAAATCGTGTAGGTTGTCCCTCTCGCTGGCGTTAAACGCCGCTGATGACTGCGGTTTGAATAGGGGGAAGTGACGTTTTCCGATTTCGTTTTCGGGTCTCCGAAAGAATAGGAAGGCACGGTCACTGCCGTTCACGCGATCGATGACGCCCTTGATCGACAAAACAAGAGATCTGATGACATCTTCACTGCCTAACGCTCCGCTTCGCATTGGTGCGGTTTCGTATCTGAATACCAAGCCGCTGGTATGGGGGCTGCGCGAGCGTTTGGGGGATCGCGGCGAATTGTCCTTCAATCTTCCCAGCCGATTGGCAGATGATCTGCATTCAGGCAAATTGGATGTGGCCCTGATTCCCTCGGTCGAGTACCTGCGTGATCCCTCACACACCATCGTTTCGGATGCCGTGATCGGTTGCCGAGGCCCGGTGTGGAGTGTTCGTTTGCTCAGCCGCGTTCCGGCCGCCGAAATCAAGCGATTGGCATTGGACGAAGGCAGTCGCACGAGCGCCGCACTGCTGCAAATTTTGTTGTGGGAAATTCACGGCATTCGGCCTGAGATTGTCCCCTTCGCAATGGAACAGACGCCTGAGGCGATCGATGCTGACGCGATGTTGATGATCGGCGATCGTGCAATGCATCCGGCTCCTCGCTGTTACCAAGAAATATGGGATTTGGGTGATCGCTGGTGCCGATGGACTGAATTGCCCTTTGTGTTTGCGATGTGGGTCGCACGTGCCGGGGTGGACGTCGGCGATTTGGCGATTGCGCTCGAAGCGTCGCGTGACGAGGGCATCGCATCGCTCGAAGAGATCGCTGAGCGTGAAGCTGCCGCCCATGGGCTAACCAACGAAGACCTGTACCGTTATTTTGCTGAGAATCTGCATTACACCCTTGGCCCCGACGAACGGACTGCATTGGACGAATTTCGTCGCCGTGCGGTCTCGCTTGGCCTTGTTCCTGATTCAAGCTCCCCCATTGAAACGTCCTAAATCAAGCTCCCTGAATTTTCTGACGACTGAAAAACCATGATCGCTCCTGCCGCTGATAATTCGATCCGTGACATTTTGGATAAAGCCATCGAGGGCCAACGGTTGACCTCGGCCGAAGGGCTGCGTTTGCTCGAAAGCCATGACCTGGCTGCTTTGGGCGCGGCTGCCGAAGCGGTCTCGCGGCGGATGCACCCCGAGCCCTACCGCACCTACAACATCGACCGGAACATCAATTACACCAACGTCTGTACCGCGGTGTGTGATTTTTGTGCGTTCTATCGTGGGCCGAAAAGCGACGAAGGCTACGTGCTGCCCCGCGCCGAGCTGTTGGCAAAGATCGAAGAGACCGTCGCGCTGGGCGGTAACCAAATTTTGCTGCAAGGCGGACTGCATCCGAAATACAAACTCGATTGGTATGAAGAGATGCTCGGCGACATCAAGCGTGCCTATCCCGAGGTGAACATTCACGGTTTCAGCCCTCCCGAGCTGCACCATTTCACCAAGGTCAACAATCTTTCGATCGAAGAAGTGCTGCAGCGACTCAAGGCTGCCGGTTTGGGCAGCATCCCAGGCGGCGGTGCCGAAATTTTGGTCGACCGTGTCCGCAACGAGATCACTCGCGGCAAAGTGATGACCGATGACTGGTTAAACGTAATGCGAGTCTGGCACAAACTAGGCGGCGTCAGCAGCAGTACGATGATGTTCGGACACGTCGAAACGCTGGAGGAGCGGATCGAGCATTTGCACCGCGTCCGCGAGCTGCAAGACGAAACGGGTGGTTTCACTGCGTTCATTTGTTGGACGTTCCAGCCCGACAATACCGAACTGTCTCACATCCCACCGAAGGGCTCGTTTGAGTATTTGAAGACGTTGGCGGTATCGCGATTGTTCCTCGACAACGTGCCGAACATTCAAAGCAGCTGGGTCACGCAAGGCTTGAAAGTCGGCCAGTTGGCACTGCTGTTCGGGGCCAACGACATGGGCAGCTTGATGCTCGAGGAAAATGTGGTCGCCGAAGCCGGCACGGTCCACTTTTTGACACTCGATCAAATTCGTGCGTCGATCGAAGAGCTCGGGTTCGAACCGCGGCAACGCAGCGTCAATTACGAACTGGTCGCACCCGAGCTAGAGCAAAAAGCGATCGAGGCCAATCGCAAACTTGCATCCAAAGACTTGGTACAGCTCACCTAGCACGTTTCGCCGTCAATACTGCATTCAGCAGAGATGGTTGACGATACGAGTCACCTCTCCCGAGCATCGCTGAAGGCTCTGCTCGACCTCTCCCCAAACTTCGTTTTGGGAGAGGTGGCAGTTTGCAGGTCACCTCTCCCGAGCGCAGCATGGGAGAGGTCGGACGGGCCCCATAGGCCTCATCCGGGTGAGGGCCGTCCGCGCAACATCGCTTGTAGTGTGTCTCGACTTCCTCGGTCGCCCCTCACCCGAGCATCGCTGAAGGCTCTGCCCGACCTCTCCCTAAACTTCGTTTTGGGAGAGGTGGCAGTTTGCAGGTTACCTCTCCCGAGTGCAGGAGACTGCTGAATTAGTCGGGGGCCCTGGAAATGCGTAGAATGAGAGGGTGTCGTTTCT